>JAFTEU010000126.1 GCA_017453505.1 Muribaculaceae bacterium | reverse complement strand
GAATTAGGTGATTATACTATTGTGCGCTTGTCGCAGTGAGTGGCCCTCTACGAGGCCCATCGATTGCTGTTGTCATTCCCCAGGGCGCACTGGCCGTAGGTCAGTGTGCCCTGGGGTTGCGTTAAGTCAAGGCCTGCTGGCCTTGTGCAGGCCTTCGACCTGCTTGCCTGAAAAATCAAGCCCCTTCATGCCATGTCGCCATGATAGTATTGATAACGAGGTGTTTATGCAATCTTGGCGATTTTTTACCGGACACCAATAAACTGAATAAACTGAGGCATCCGTGAGATGAATGACCGCGGATGCCTCAGACTTTTCAGATTATTCAGTTGTTTATTATTCAGGGCTTGGCTTTGAAGTCGCTCAGCGTGACGGTCTTGCCGTCCTCGTCGAGGGTAACAGTGGCCGTGAGGGTGGGCATGTCCTCATAGTGCAGCACTTTGCCGGTGACAAAGTTCAAGCCTGGGGTGATGTTGACCGTCAATGGCCCCTCGATGCCGTAGGCCATCTGCTCGCCGATGTAGATGGCATCCTCCATGATGTCGCCCATGTCGGTGATGTGGTTGGTTGCTTTGGCCAGTTCCTTGCCCTCACTATAGAACGTGATGTCCTGTCCATCAACCTTGTAGGTGAGCACCTTGCAGGCAGCCTGCTGAACGTCATAGGGGTTGACCGTGGCCACAATCTCGGCATTGCCCTGCTCGTTGAAGTGCAGGCGGTAGAGGTTCTCGGCCAGCACGCCGGTGCCCTCGACTTCACCATCAGCCAGCCACAAGTCGCCACTCTCGGCATCATAGCGGGCACGCGGCATGTTGCCGTGGCGAATCTGCGGGAACACCGTCACGACATCCCCCTTGGCAACGAGGATGCCATAGCCCTCGCTGGAGGTCTCGTCGTCACACTTCATCAGGCTATAGACAGCCACACCGCTAGCCTTGTCCTCCATGATGGTCTCCAGGCGTTCATCGGTGCGGGTGATCTGCTTCATGGCCTTGTACACTGCCTCGGGGGCATTGCCCATCTCGATGGGGCTTTCCATCGTACCGTTAACGGGCTGGCCTGCATCGGTCTTGCAACCCGTCATCATGCCGCACAGTGCCACCACGGCGGCCATCATCAACCATTGCTTCATCTGCTTCATAGTTTCTTTTAATTATTTGTGTTTCTTTTTCAATAAATAGGTTTGACAACTTCTACACGCAGGCCCAAAGCCGCAATGATGCGATAGAACATGCCCACGCTGGGAGTAATGATTCCATTCTCTATTTTAGAGATATATGACTTGGTTGTGTTTGTCCTGCGAGCCAGTTCTGCTTGGGTTACTTTGGCCTCCTTGCGGGCATCTTGAAGTATCTGCCCAGAATAGAACGAATAGGCGGCTTCCTCGGCTTTAGCCCTTTCTGGGGTGCCTTCTTTCCCAAACTTGGCGTCAAGGACCATGTCGTAGTCAACGATTTGATGATTGTTTGTCTGCATAATAAGCCTCCTTTATCTTTATTGCTTTTTCTATTTCATTGTTAGGTGTCTTTTGAGTCTTCTTCTGGAATCCGTTGAATAGCACAACTATCTGGCCTTCATCAAAGATAAAAAACACCCTGAATATCTTGCCTGCAAATTCCGTTCTTAATTCATAGATACCATCGCGTATCAGCTTAACGAACTTTTTAGGCAAGCGTTCCTGTGTTTTCAAGAGTAGCAATCCATACTGGATTTTCTCTTGTTCCTTTGCTTTCAACGTAGCCATGAAGGACTCAAAGTAACCACCATAAGTCCGTATTCTGCGTATCATGCCGCAAAATTACGTAAAGTTGTCAAATCTTGCAACCTTTATCCTTTAAAAACAAAAATTTGCATCCCTAACCCCAGTTTTTGGCAGATAGATGCCCATTAAGTCGATATTTTTACCTAGATAAAGTACAATTATCTGCCAATTTCCAGAAATTTGATTTATATTTGCAGTCCAAATTGTAATCAAATCATCGTCAGTTATGGAACACCTGATAGGAAGAGAAAGAGAAATCATACAGTTGCAGCGCTGCCTGGATTCTGAACGATCAGAGTTGGTGATTGTCTATGGACGGCGTCGTGTAGGCAAGACATTCCTTATCGACCAGTTTTTTGCAGGACAATATGACTTTTCTTTTGTTGGTGGCCACAAATTGCCCCAGCGCATACAGTTGCGTAATTTTGCCAAGGCCTTGAAGCAAGTGATGGGTGAGTCGTCCCAGCGCGAGTTCAGTGACTGGTTTGATGCCTTTGATGCTTTGGAGGTATATCTGGAATCATTGCCGACCAGTCGCAAGAAGGTGATTTTTATCGATGAGATGCCATGGATCGACACATTGAAATCGGATTTTACCGCCGCCTTTGAAAACTTCTGGAACGGTTGGGCCGCTCGTCGCAGTGACATTATGTTTGTCGCAAGCGGATCTGCCACTTCTTGGATGGTTGATAAACTTGTTGAAAATCAAGGCGGTCTCCATGCCCGCATCACGCAGCACATCTATTTGCGTCCATTCACGTTGCTGGAGACTGAGCAATATCTCAGGAGTCATGGCTGCCAGTGGGACCGTTTCCAGATAGCGCAGTGCTATATGCTTTTGGGCGGAATACCGTTTTATTTGAGCCTATTGGACATGCGGCACAGTTTGGTACAGAATATTGACCAATTATGCTACTCGCGTGGTGGTGCGCTACAACTGGAATTTGAAGAACTCTACAACGCCTTGTTTACCTATGCCGACAACTATGTCGCAGTGGTTAGAATACTGGCTAATCACCGCAATGGATTGACAAGTCAAGAAATATCCGCCTTGAGCAAGATTGACGGCAAGCGACTGAAGAAGATCCTCACCAATCTTGAACGATGCGATTTCATCATGAGATTCAGTTATTATGGCAAGAAAAGTCGCGATTGCCTTTATAGGCTTGTTGATTTTTACACTCTTTTTTATTTCAAATACATTGAGCCCAACAAGGATACTCATGACGAGCAATGGTGGAGTCATCACCACGACTCGCGCAGTGTGGAAACATGGCAAGGCTTTTCATTTGAATTATTGTGTTTGTTGCACATCGCCGAGATAAAGACCGCACTCGGAATTGCCGGTGTTGCGACCGAGGTGTCTGCCTGGTTTGAAAAATCAGATAAAGAAAAAGGTATCCATGGTTCGCAAATCGATTTGATTATCGAGCGCGCCGACAGGGTCATTCACCTATGCGAAATGAAATTTTGCCAGGATGGTTACCGTCTGACATCTGAGTATGCCATGAAATTGCGTGAGCGCATGGGGCTATTCCGCGAGAAAACCAAGACACGCAAGGCGCTTGTCAATACATTTGTTACCACCTTTGGGGTCGTCAACAAGAATTCATCAAGTCTGGTGCATAGCGAGATCACGTTGGATGACTTGTTCAAGAAACCATTAATGATCAACATGGGCTATGAGTAAAATTGGCAAAATTGGCAGATAGATGCCCATTAAGTCGATATTTTACCTAGATAAAGTACAATCATCTGCCAATTGCAAGCCCTGATGGCGACCCAAATCCCGAAAAAGCACGACTATTCGGGATGATGATTCACAAAAAGTGGCAAAATCCACCAAATAAGGTCTATCTTTGGCGAAAAGTGGCAAAAAAAGTAAGATTTCGCCACGGATGCACCCGTATCTTTGGCGAAAAGTGGCAAAAAAAGTGAGATTTCGCCACGGATGCACCCGTATCTTTGGCGAAAAGTGACAAAAAAAGTAAGATTTCGCCACGGAAATCTGCGAATAGTTTGCCAATCAGTTTAGTAATCACCTAAGAAAAAACTGCGGTTATAATCGCGGGAAGATGCAATTGGACCGCGACTATAACCGCAATGAAAGCAGGTTATTTTAGTGTATTGAAGAGGGGGTTACCGGTTGGGCTGCTATTCTTTCTTTTTGGCATCGAGGTGGTAGGTGAACGAGATGCCGATGTAGTGGTGCAGGGTGTCCTGCCATTCGCTGGTCTGCTGATAGGCGGTCTGGCTGCTCCAGCGCCAGTCATCCTGGTTGAGGATGTCGTCGGCAAAGAGCCTGACTTTGCCCTTGTTCTTCAGGATTTTCCAGGTGATGGAGGCATCCCATAGCAGGCGGTTGCGGTTCATGCCGCTGGAGGCATAGCCCTGGCGCACGGCCTCGGTGAGGGATGTCTCAAACACAAAGTTGCGGTAGTTGGTCTCAAACTCCATGCCGTAGTTGTTGTTCCACAAGGTGGTGTTCTGGATGGGCGACTGCGAGAATCGCAACCGGTCGGCATTGAGTTCGGCAAAGACCGAGGCCTTGATCCAGTTGTGGTCAAATGACACGGTCAGTTTGTCCTTGGGATGAACGCTCGTCTGACGGTTGAGAATCGGCTCCTCGTCGGTGGGTAGCATGGTCAAGTAGCCGTAGTACCGTCCTCCAATGACCTTGAGGTCGTTCTGCAAGCGGAAGAAGTTGCCCAGGCCGTGGTCATAGTTGAGGTTCACCTCCCACGTGCGGCTCCCGGTCACTGTCTCGGGGCGGCTGGTATAGACGTTGGTTGCGGGATCATAGCGTAGCGCAGTGATGTTGTTGTGGTCGGTCGTGCTGTATCGGGCATTGAAGCCTATCGACAGCTGCCTGGCAGGTACCACAGCCTTGTAGGACACCTGGTACTGGTGGGTGTGGCTGTCCTTCAAACCGGGATTGCCCTCGGTGATGAACAGGGGATCGCTCAGGTCGCGGTAGCCGATGGTCTGGAGTAGTTCGGGACGCGCTGTCTTGTAACTGTAATTCAACTCCAGGTTCATGCCGCTGTTCATTTTCCACGAGGCCTTGAACGACGGCTCGACCTTGAAGCGGTTCCTCACGGCTGTCGTGTCGAGCAAGGCACGGCTATAGTCCTGATGCTCACGGTTCCAGTTCAAGGCCGCCTTGGGTTGCAGCTGCACCTTGCCGATGTTTACTGTCGAGCCAGCGGTGAGGGTATGGCTAGTGCTGTGGTAGCGGTTGTTGAACGAGTTGGCGGCATCGGCCACGCCGTCGGTAGTAAAGTCGCAGTCAATGTGGCGGTTGTCATATCCTAATTTATACTCCGTATCGAGCATCCACTGCTTGGTGATCCAGTGCTGATAGTTCATCGTTGACACAAGGTGAAGTGCCGTAGATGGCTCAATGGCCTGCTGGCTCAGGGTGGAGGAGAGGCCGCTCTGATAGTCGGTGATGGTGCGGTCGGTCCACCGCTTGTTTTTGCTGTCGGTATAGTTCACACCCCCTCCAATCTTGAGGGAGCCGTCCTTGAAGAGGTGTGTCCAACTGCCCGAAGTGCGGATTTCGGTCTGGTGTCCGCGTTCGAGGGTACCAACATATTGATTGATGGTAGGAACGTAGCCGTTGCCAGAATCGACCGACTGCTCGGTCTCCCGTCGGCTGGTGGAGCGGTTGTTCTTGTATTCGACCTGTGCCCACAGGAAGAACGTGTTGGTCGAGTCGGGTCTCCAGCGCATCATGCCCAGGATGGTCGGGTTCAGCTCGTGGCTGCGGTCGAAGCCCTCTACCTTGTTACGGCTCTGTGCCTCTCCAGGGAAGTAATTCTCGGTTTCGCTGCCCGAACTTTTCCATCGGTCGTCATGCGCCAGTCCTCCACTGATGCTGTAATAACTCTTCAGCGACTTGTCGCCCTGCTCGCGGCCCCAGTTGTGCTGATACCCGCCCGAAATGCCCTGCTCCTGGCCCAGGCCGTTACCGGAGCTCAACGTGTATTGGCCCTGGTACCGACGGTGCCGTTTAGCCATATTGTTGGCGTCACCGAACACCATGACGGGGTCCGACTTGGACAGACGGTTCATAAGCACCCCGGCCTCATAGTGGTCGCGGGTCCTATAGCCCGCGGTGGCATCGCCATACCAGCGGTCGAGGAATCCCGGCTTGATGGTCAGGTCCAGCACCATGTCCTCGCTGCCGTCGTCATTACCGGTGTGCTCCTTGAGTTCCGATGCCTTGTTATAGGCTTTGATGTTCTGCACGGCCTCGGCTGGCAGTTGGCTCACCAGGTCATTGCCGCCAAAGAGGCTCTCGCCGCCCATCGTCAGGCGGATGGGTTTACCGTTCCACCACAGTTTGCCCTCGGCATCGGCTTCAACGCCAGGCAGTTGCTTGATGAGTTCATCCAGGCGGGCACCCTGTTGCAGCCTGAAGGCCGACGGATTGAACACGATGGTGTCGCCGTGCATCGTAAACCTTTTAGCATAGCCCGTGACCTCGACCATCTGCAGCATCTGGGAGGACATCTTCAGTTCGATGGTGCCGATGTCGAGCGTGTCGCGGCGGCTGTCGGACAGCGCCATGACGTTTTTCTTCTTGTTGTAATAGCCAAGCATGGATACTGTCAACTCAGCCCGTCCATTGATATAGAACGTGAAGCGGCCAAGTGAGTCGGCTATCACGGTGCTGCCCGTATAACTGGTTTCACTGTATAGATTTTGTTGCAGGTATTGGACTGTTGCTCCGGGCAAGGTCTCCCGTGTGTCGGTGTCGATAACACGACCGCTGATAATATCAGCCTGAGCAAGCAATGCGCTGAAAGTCAATAAAATAGTTATAATAAAGTATTTCATAATAGGGTATAGTGGTGGCCGTTTCATGTGTTGTTTCACATGAAACAATAGGTTAAACTTGGGTATGATCAGTGGATTCTACTTCTTGGTTTTGCTCTCGAGCAGATCGACCATGCTCTCGAGGAATTGGAGTTCGTTTTCCTTGAGTTCGTTCTTGGCCTTGAGTTTCTTATAGATTGATGCCAGTTGCTGCATGCCGATTTTCAGGTCAGTCTGGTCGAGGCCTTCGGTGTCCTTGCACAGTTCGTAGAGTTTGGACAGATAGAGGTAGTGTGCGCTGCCGTTGTCTTGCAGTTTCTCGACATAGAAGAGCAGTTTCTGCATCCAACTCTTGGCATCGGTCTTGCTTGAGGAGGAAAAAGAGTATGAATGGCCATTACCGTCTGATAGACCAGAGAGCGCACCCTGGGCCTTCTCCAGACTTCCTTGGGCTTTTTCCATGGCACTCCGGTACTTTTCCATGCCCTCCTGGTATTTCTCCATGCCGGCTTGGAATTGCGCCATATACTTGTCGTAATCGTCGGGACTCATCACTACCGAACTGATTCTAGGTCCATCGGTGGCTTTTGGCTTGATGGGAGCATAGGTGGTGATCAGGCGACCCGTGATGCCTTCATCATCTTCATCATCCCACTCGATGGTGTAGGTCGTGCGGTGCTGCTTGTCATCGGGAATGAGAAAGCCCACGGTGTAGCAGTGGTCACAGCCGATGCCCACAGTGATGGCATTCTCGGGGCTGTAGTAGAGGCGGTAGCCCTGGAAGGTGCCGCCATCGTTGTCATTCCACCACAGGGTGTAGATATCTGCAGTGCTGTTGCCATTCATTTGCTCATAGACTCGCTTGGCGTTGTTGATCAAATCAATGCCGTTGCGGCCCAGTGTGAACTTGATCACGTCGAGTTGACCTTCCTTGACTCCGGTTTCGGGGTCGGTATAGGTGGTGTGCATCTGACTGAGGTCCTCAAGAGGCACGGCATTGGTGATGTTGTCGAATGCCTCCTTCAGGCGGTCCTCATAGCCGTTGGCGCTGGCCGTTGCGGGCACGAGCAGGGCGATGAGCGTCGCGATAATGATATGATTGGTTGTTTTCATAATGCTGGGATATTGGTTGTGGGTTGGTTGTTCAGATGGTTGTTCAATTCGTTCTCGATCTCTTGCTCGATGTCGATGAGCACGATGCTGCCGTCCTCATCCTGCACGGCACGGAACCCGTTGGCCTCCAGGTCGATGATAAAGGCGCGGCGGCGCAGGTCGGCGAGTTCGCGTTGCAGGCGCTCGTTCTCCTGGGCCAGCTTGGCATTCTCGGCTTGCAGGCGGCTGTTGCGGGAGGCTTGTTTCGTGGCCGAGGCATTGCCTCGACCCACGGGACTTGCTGGCGTGGCCGATGCCAACTGCTGGGGCTCGGTTTCCACTGCGGGCGGGATGACTGTGGTAGTGTCGTTGTCCAACTGGGCGGTGACGGCGGGAGTCTCGAGCAGGGTGGGCGATGACGGTTGCTGGAGCATGGCGGTGGCTACGATGGCGGCGGTGATGCAGGCTGCGGCGGCGATGCCCCACCAGCGGCGGCCCATTTGGGCGATGAGCGGCGTGCGCCGGGGCTCCTCTTGGGCTGGCAGGTTGCCGTCCTCCATGCCGCTGTCCAGGTAGTCAAACATCAACTTGTAGTCCTGCCACTCGTCAGGGATGTCATTGTGGGTACTGAAGTACCGACGCAGCACGGCTTCCTCCTCGACTGTGGTGAGGCCGTCCATGTATCTGTCGAGCAATACGCCCGCTTGTTGTTGTGATAACTGTTTCATCGGTTTCAGTTCTTTCTTGATTGTTGAATCTCTTTGAGTAGTTGTCGTCGTGCCCTGGCTAGCAGGGTGTTCACGCTCGATGGATGGATGCCCAGGATGGTGGCAATCTCCTCGTTGGAGCGGTGCTCCACCTCTCGCAGCCTGAGGATGGCGTGCTGGGTGTAGGGCAGATTGCGGATGCGCCCTCTGAGCCATTGCTCGTCCTCGCGTTGCAGCATCAGGTCGAGCGGGGAGGGGACCGTGAGGTCGGCGGCCTGGCGCTCGTCGAGGGGGAGCGGCGGCTTGCGTCGCAACAGGTTCTGGGTCAAGTGGCGTGCAATCACCGTGGCATAGCCCTCGGGATTGTATAGCCGGGGATCGTCACGCATCTGCCACAAGCGCAGGAGCGTCTCCTGGGCTACGTCCTCGGCGGTGTCGGCATCGGCCCCCGCTGCCGCCGCTGCCTGCAATGCCAGCCGCCTGAACTGTGTCGCTTGTCGGTTAAATGCGTCTATCGTCATTAATGTGTCAAATTGTTGTTTACACCATAATAACACACAAAGTTACCCTTTTTAAACAAGAAAATGAAAAAATTTTTGTTTTTGTGCTTTTTGACATGGTGCACATGAGGTCTCGTGTTGTACATTTGCCGCCAAGAAAAAAACTGAAAAACCGACACAAAACCCGTTTTTACCATGAAGAAAACACTCAACATAGAGTTTGATCCTGCCATGATGATGCTGGTGGGTGCCCACCTCAAGCTGGCCGAGCTGGGACGCCTGTTCCGTGCCCTTGCCGCCCACATGGCGGGCGAGGACGCTGGGCAGCACCTCACCAACTCGGCACTGAGGCTGGCTTTTGCACTGCTCAGCCCGGCCATCGACGAGAGCCTGGAGCGCCTGGCGACCAACCGCGCCAACGGTGCCAAGGGCGGTCGTCCGCGCAAGCATCCCCAGCCTCAAGAGGACTCGGCGGTCTCGGAGAACTCAGCGGTCTCGGAGAACTCGGTTAATCCCGGTTACGAGGCGGTTTCCTGTAAAAAAAGCAAAAAAGAAGACCTTCCCCCCGCACCCCCTATAGAAGAAAAAAATAAAAAAAATAACAATCCTGTTGATGTTGTTGTTGACTCGCGCACGCGCGAGGAACTGGAGCAAGAGATTTTTAACAACGACCTCAAGATGGAACAGGCCTGCATGTCGCTCAGCATCACCCCCGACGAGTACCGGCAGATGGCGCGGGCAGTGCTCAACGAGTGGGAGTTTACCGAGGAAGGTGACCGCAGTTACAAGCATCTGTTAAACACACTGCGCATCAAGGCGCGTGAAAAACAACGACAATCCAAACATCAATACCATGAAACAAGACTTAAAACTAGACGTGACATCACTGACACAGCGGCTGTTAGCGCAAAAGACTATGAGGGACCGTTTTAAATTTCCCTGCACGCGGGAACAGGCCATCGACTTGCTCACGGCGGCCTACAGGGCCGAAGTGGCATTTCGCCGCCGCCAGTTCATCGCCGACGAGTACACGGCCTCGCACATCGCCCGTCTCGCCGATTTCCTCACCAGCGACACATCCCGATTCGGGATCATGCTGTGTGGCACCTATGGCAACGGCAAGACCACGTTGATGTATGCCCTGCGCTCGGCGACTAACCTGCTCAACCGCTGCGGGGAGTTCGGCGAGCACAACGTCGGCATCCGCCTTGAGGATGCCCGTGACATCGCCAGGCTCTATACCGCCCGCGACCAGCGTGCCTACAACGAGTTCAAGCAGGCCGAGCGCGTGATCATCGAGGACATGGGCAAGGAGCCTGTCGAGCAGATGAACTATGGCACCGTGATCTCGCCTGTGGTGGAAGTTCTGGAGTACCGTTACCACAACCAGCTGTTCACGGCCATCACCACCAACCTCACGCCCCAGGAGATACGTGCCAAGTACGGCAACCGCATCGCCGACCGCTTCAACGAGATGATGATGGTCATTACCTTCCAGGACCAGACTTACCGCAAGTAGCTCTCCCTCCTCAACAACAGTATCGTTTTTCCTGTTTTTCAGCGTGAGCATTTTATTAAAAGAAATCTTGTCTGAAAATCAGCGATTTAGCGCAAGAGATTTTGCAAAATGGCGTGCCCCGTGCAGTTATTTTCTCACAAGAAAAGGTCGAAAGACCTTGACAAGGCCAGCGGCCTTGCGCAGGTCAACGACCTGCTTGGATACACGACAGTCACCAAAACGTAATGGCGTGTCCCATTGCTGAAAACAGGAATAAAATTAAAATTTATTTTGTTTGATTTTTATACAAAATTTTTGTTCAATATCTCGGCCGTTAGGCCGATTGTAAAAACGTGTTGAGTTTTGCAACAGCCTCTTTCCTGGGAAACTAATAATTATTTTCCTGGATATTAATAGTAAAAACCAAGGGGGCGATGTGTTTTATGGTAAATACTCAAACATTGGTCATCAGATGGGTGAATAGTACATATTATTAATTGTACAAGCGTATAGCTAAAGCTAAAGCTAAAGCAGTAATTGGTATTTATAGACAGATTGTCATTGACCAGAAGGATGACTCCGTCACGGAGTGGATGTGTTGTCTGGTCAACAAGTGCGTGCTGCCGCCCCCTTGTCGAAACAATGTGAAAGTTGTATAGCATGTTCGCAGCACTATATATTACCGTGCGTGTAACGTTCAAGTGTGAGGTTTGACTCCTGTAACGGCGATGAAGCCCTGTGGCTGATGCCGCTTGGAGTGTATGGATGTATATCCCGAATCGGCGAGTATCAGTTTCAGCTCCTCGATGGTGAACGCATGTATCCGGTGATCCGTCTTGGCTTCAAGGCTCCGGCACATGGGCGACTCTCCATCCATCTCGTTGGCAATGAGGAGCATCCCACCTGGCTTGAGAACCTTCATGATCTGTGCCATACAAGACTGCATGTTACAGTAATAGGCGCATTCAAAGGCCGTCACCAGATCAAATGAATCCTTGCTGATATGCATGGTCTCGATGTCGCCTTCCACCACGATGCAGCGTTGCAAGATTTCATCATAGTTGAGGTTGTAGGCATAATCGAGCGCCAGAGACGAATGGTCAATACCCACTACGCTACATTCAGGATAGAGGCTGAGCAGTCGCTTGATGTTAGCACCGCCGCCGCAGCCGATGTCCAGAATACTGGCTTTGGGATCAATATCCAGTCCATCAAGCGCCCAACGTGGCATGGCACCATGCAGTTGCTCGTCGTTCATGAGTTTCAACACGCGCTTGCCCCAGAATCCGTGGGGCAAGCTGGCGCGTTGATAGTATTTGTGCAATTTCATTGACTTAGCTCAATGTTGCGTTGCTTACTTCATCATCTTACTGGTCTTTACCGTACCATCACTGTGGCGGGTGATGACGATGTTCAAGCCGTCGAAGGGCTTGTCGCTGGTCTGACCCTGAGCGTTGACATAGGTCACGGTCACGGGGACTGATGCAGCTACCTCGTTGAAGCCAGTGGTGGTCTCATTCCACTCGATGTTGTCGATAAACGTCTCGACGACATAGAACATGGGATCGCTCTCATTGTTCTTCTCGCCTTTCTTGACATAGTAGAAGCGCACGAGGAACTTGACATCGGCTCCAGCCAGTGCACCGAATGCGAGGTCGCCATCCATCATGGTCACCGTGGTCTCGGAGGAGGTGTTGGGTACCATCTCGCAGGCGAGCAGGTCGCTCTCGCGGGGTGCTGCGGGGTCGTTCACGCATTTGCCGTCAACGACCTTATAGCCACGGATGCCGTCGCACAGCCTCCACACGCGGAACATGTAGGGCTCATACTCGATGCTGGCATCCTGGGGCAGGGTACCGGTAGCGGTGATAATAGCGTTGTACAGCTTGCAGGGGCTGCCGTTCTCGTCGCGCCAGTTGGCCCAGTCGTCGATGTTGCAGGTACCCTCGAAGCTGGCTTCGACTTTACCGACACCCGTCTTGAGGATGGGAGCACCATAGCTGTTCTCACCGTCGTGCTTCACGCGGTCGGTGCCGAAGGTCCAGATGATGGGCACATACTGCATGTAGTCACCAGGTTGATTGTAAGCAATGACTGCATTATCCAGCAGGTTGACCTTCAACTCATTGGCACTGTTGACCTCGTAGGTCGTTCCTTCCAGACCCAGGAAGGAGCTCAACTCGGTAAAGTTTGCCGTAAGGTTGCTCTGCAGGTAAGAGATGCGGGTGTCGGGCAGGGTGTTGTCACCACGCTCGGTCGAGAAGTGATAGATGTTGGGGTTCGCTACCAACGACTCCTCGATAAGGGCATTCTTGACACCAACGGGGAGGTTGTGGTTGTCGTCGGCAATTACCTCATTGAGCGTGTAGTAGCCGTCGAGGATGTTGTTAGACTTCTGGACAGGAACATTAACAATACCTGTGTTCTTCTCATCGTTGGCGATGATGTAGGTGTAAAGGTTTGGGTGGCTGTTGGATGCGGTGCTCACTGCAAACTGGTCACACAGCATGATAGGCGACATGTCAACTACACCATTGGTGATAGTGAGCCATCCATTGTCATTAATACCAAGCGTATTGAGGTCATAGCCGTCGAGAATATCCTGGTCAATGTAAGAAATCTCGTAGTGAACCAAATCGTCGTTTTGACCTTTAACGAACGAGAGGACAGCAGCCTTGACTACAACCAGCTGGTCGTTCTCGGTACTGCAGCGGTAGAGGGTGAACTCGTCGTCGTTAGCCAGGTCGCTTGCATTCATGTTGCTGATCGTCAAGAAATTGCGGTAGTAGTTCTTTTCCTCGTCAATCACATAGTCACTCTCGTAGTGGCCCAGATTCAACTCCGTGAAGTCGTTATATCCCGGAATCACTACATCATCCATGTTGCTCCAGGTGTAGAACGTATCGCTGTTGCCATCCGTGGGATAACCCTTGACGATATAGGTAATCGTGTAAGCATATTGGTGCTGCGGCACCTCATAGGTATAGGTGGTGATGTCGTTGGTCGTCGTCAGCAGCGAGTCGGTGCGGTTGCCCTGCTCGTCATAGGTGACCACATAGAGCTCATAGGTCTGAGGCACAATCTCTCCCACCATTTCGTTAAGCGATGAAGTCCAGTCAACGGTAACCGAGTAGGTCGTGTCCTTGTCCTCGACAGGCTCGGCTTGGGCTTCCAATGTGATGGTGTAAAGGCCAAGCTTGGGTTGATGATTCACAACGTATTCGCGATTGCCATTACTGCGGTTATCAGGGATGTAGAAAACCAGATTGGTCATTGAGTAGGTGTCGGTACCTTCTATACCCGCCATCGAGAAATAGTGCTGCAAGTTGAGGACACTCTTGCAGTCGTGTACAACAGAATAGACCTCGCCATCCCTCATCGTTTGATAGAAGTCGTCGATTGGTTTTATTGAACTACTCACTACCGTGGGACTGAATTCCTCAAACATCTGGTAGAACGGGGCTGTCAGTTTATTAGTCTCAATACACTTCTTACCCTTACCGATGAAGAAAAACTTGTTCAACACACCCGTATATGAGAATATCGTACCAGCATTGTCGCCGTCCTCAGCAACGCGCACACCGTCGGTGAGCAATTCAATACCAGACACATAATCACTGAAGTAATTAATCAGATCTGATTTACTACTGGTTTTATCGTCGCCTTTTGTTGACAAATCATTCGGCAGCTTAACCAGCATTACGGTGTAACCATTCTCGTAAGGCTTTGTCACATTACGGATGCTCCAACCATTGGAGATAGAGGTGGAATAATTAATGGTGTTACCTTGATAATCAGTGTAGATACCAGGGATCTCGGGGGTGCTATAGACATACTTGAGCAGTTCATAGATCTGATAAGGGTCATTTGCCTCATCGGTGAGTTTGGACACATTGGTGTTCCCATCTGCGCCAGACCATGAGTAAGTGAACTGCTCATACCACGCGCGCTCGTGTGTGGCACTTGATGCCTGTTGCGCGCCAGCGGTGGATCCAGCCATCATCATCGAGACCACGGCTGTGATCGCTCCTAATTTTTTTATTTTAGAAATCTTCATTGTTTTAAATTAGTAATTAAAAAAAGAATGTAAATAAAATTGAAAGATCCATTCATAAAATCGTTCCTGCAAAATTACTGCTGTTATGGTTATCGGTGAGATGTTTACACAAATGGTCAATCCCGATTGACACAAATGGTCAGCCGGGACTGGTGGATTTTCACAAGATGTCAACGGGATTGACGCTGATGGTCAATGATCAGTCATCGGCATTGCGTTGGCTACGGTAAACCGTTGGGGTGACAGTAAAGCGGTTCTTGAAGTCGCGGCAGAAGACCGACAGGTTGGTGAAGCCCGACGATGTGGCCACCTCGCTGATGGACATCTGGGGCTGGTTCTCGAGCAGCAGGCAGGCATGGTTCAAGCGGCAGGTGCGTATGAAGTCGGGCAACGAATTGTACTTGCTGCGGGAAAATGCCGCACCGATGAGGCGCTCACTGATATTAAAGGCCTTGATGATCGTCTGACGCGAGAAAGTGGGATCGAGGTACATCTTGTTCTGCACGATTTCCTGGCTCAGGTACTGGAAGAGCTGCTCGCTGTCGAGCTGCTGCAACCAGGCACAGTCATCGTCACCGTCATGCACCTGTGAGGGGGAGTTGACACGGGCGGCCTCTTGAGCCTTGAGTAGCTTGACATCACTCTCGATGCCCCAGGCGATCTGCTGCACCAGCACGTGGTTCTTCTCGGCCATGACGCGTAGCTGCTTGAAGAAGTAGATGGCAAATGCACCGGTGAGCAAGGCGATGACCATGCATGAGATGGCAAGCAGCCACAGCCAGGCCTCCTTGGCCTGCGATTGCTGGAGGGCGAGTTGCTGCTCCTGGGCATGGAACCGGGCGGCATACTCGTGGGCCTTGGATGTGAGCTTCTGCTGGTATAGCTGGTTGCTCAGATGTGATACCCGCTCCCAGTACTGCTGGCTCACGGCATAATCTCCACGATCCTTGGCGATGATGGCGAGGCGGCGCAGCATGAGGGCATACTCCTCGTTGACGGTGTCACTTCCCATGACAAGCTTGGCCTCGTCATAGATGGCCATCATCTTGTCCGTCTCCCGCAGCTCAAACCACGTCGGGGCGATCATCATGCGGCCGATGTAGGTGTGTCCCAGGTCGCTTTGTTCAAACAACCGGGTGTAGTGCCTGGCTTCCTGCTTGTTGCCCACTCGGGCCAGGGCATAGGCGATGTAGGAATAGGCTTGGGCTTGATAGAACTTGATGTACTTGTCGCGATCGGCGGCATTGCCGGGCATTCGGTAGGAGTGGTCATTGTAGGCTTCGGGGTGCGCCTCATAGTCGGCCAGGCGGCCTAGGATGTTCTTGGCCAGCGGGATGACCTTGTTGTATTCTCGTCCCTCGTTCAGGGCGAGGATCTTGCGCTTGGCGGCGATAATGTAGGCATCCAGCTGGTTGAACTTGTTTGCCTTCTCGAGTAGTGAGATGGCCTGGTCCAGTGTCTCCATGCCGTCCTCGCGGTTGCCCTGATGGCACAGCGACAGACCGATTTCGGCCTTGGTGCGCAGTGCCTCGACGGTGTCGCCCCGCTCGTGGCACAGGGCTGCGAGTTGCCGCGCCCAGTGCAGCAGCATCTCGTCATTCTGCCGTTTCCTGGTGATGTCAACGAGTTGTTCAAGCAAGTCGAACCTCTCATCCGGGTTTTCCTGGATATCCTTGAGTTGAACCAGCTTCTCGCAGAGGCGTTGAGCTGTGTCCAGATTCCTTGTCGCGCATGATGACGAGAAGATGCGTGCCCTAAAGATGTCCGCCTTGATCGTGTCGATGTTGCCCCTCTTGACGGCCGAGTCCAGGATGGCAAGCGCCTTCTCGGGCTCCTTGTCATAGATGCTCATGGCTGCCTCCAGGGTGTAACGTGAGCTGCAACCAGGCTCATCATCGGCTTGTGGTTGCTGGCCAGGCTTGCAGCCAGTCGCGATGGCCATGAGGGTGATGGCCATTGATATAATAACGTATATGAGGTATCTCATTATGGAATATTGCACTTTTCTTGGCAGCAAAGGTAATACTATTTTTTGTATATTTGCGGCTATGGAAATACAAGAATTTTGGTTTGGGCACCGCAGGGCATGCCTTTATAAGCTGGTCGAGGGGCCGGCACCGCTGGTCTATTCGATTGACTATCACGAGAACGGACAGTTGTTGCTGGAGGCGTGCCGTCAGGTGGAGTGCAGCGGGTTTAACCTGGTGACCATCAGTGGCTTGCACTGGAACCAAGAGCTGTCGCCGTGGCCCATCGAGACAGTCGTCTCCAGGGACGACAACTTCTCGGGCGGAGCTTGCGACTGGCTTGCCATGCTCACGGCCGAGGTGGTGCCGCAGGTCGAGCAGTTGCTCGACGCGCCGCCCGTGTGGCGCATGCTGGCGGGTTACTCGCTGGCGGGCCTGTTTGCCGTGTGGACGGCGTTCCAGTGCGACCTGTTCACCCGCATCCTGTCGGCCTCGGGGTCGATGTGGTACCCCGGTTGGTTGGAATATGCCCAGCAGCATGAGGCCGTGGCACCCTTGCATGGCGTGTACCTCTCGGTGGGCGATAAAGAAAGCACGTCACGCAACGCCGTGCTGCAGACCGTGGGCGAGCGCACTCAGGCGCTGGCCGATCTGCTGGCCCTGCGTGGCATGAACGTGAAGTTTGAACTCAACCCCGGCAACCACTTCAAGAATCCGCCCCTGCGTGTTGCCAAGGGAATAGCGTTTTTAGTTAGGAGTTAGGAATTAGGAATTAGGAATTAGGAATTAGGAATTAGGAATTAGGAATTAGGAATTAGGAATTAGGAATTAGGAATTAGGAATTGGCATCCGCATTCTGACGATTGACTAACTTTGCGACTTTGCGGCTTTGCGTGAGGCCAGTCTATGCTCACTCCTCACTTCTCACTCCTCACTCCTCACT
>JAFTEU010000125.1 GCA_017453505.1 Muribaculaceae bacterium | reverse complement strand
GCCGCCGTTACTCATTCCTGTAGTGTCTATAATCTGGTTTCGAGTCAAGCCTTGACGTTTTCCTGAGAGCGCTTTCACTATCTTGATGTGGTCCCCACTCGATTTAAATAATGATGCGTATAGGTCTTGGAATTCCGTTTCGAGCAATGGAGATTCATTAAAGAACAATGCATCCATATTCTGCGCCAGACTCAAGGCAGGGGAGAGCAAATCCAAATAATAGGGAATGCCGCCCAGTGCCATGTAGCATTCGGCTATCATGTCCTCTTCCCATAGGATTCCCCGATTCATCAGGAATTGCTCTACCTCGTTCAGTGTAAACGGATTGATCTTGATGCGGAAAGTCAAACGGTTGTGCAACCCTCCATGATTGCGGACAATTTTCTTGACCAACCATGATGCCGCCGACCCGCAAACGATTAATAAGATGTCTTCGCGAGCCGAAGCCCAACTATTCCAGAACCACTCAAGTGCCTTGACAAAATCGCTCTTTGCAGTATCCATCCAGGGCAACTCGTCAAGAAACACGACTTTGCGCTTACTTTGATTGTGCTCTAATAATATAATTAAAGCCCCAAAAGCATCTAACCAATTGCTATGAGGTTTTAACCCATCAAGCCCAAAACGCATCAACGCTGCATCAAAATTGAACAATTGTTCTTGCCGTGTTCCACGAGCGATGCCCGTCACTTGAAAAGCAAATTCATTATGGAAGAATTCCCTGATGAGAAATGTCTTGCCCACACGACGGCGCCCATAAACCATCACAAACTCGCTGCGGCCTGAGTCACGCAGTCGCTCCAATTCACTGATTTCAGCATTGCGACCTATAATTTTCATAGCACATCTATTGTTGATTTTGTCGCAAAGATAGCAAAAAAAATGTATTTCAGCCAAATTTAAACATGATAATCAGCTGAAAATGTGAAATATCTAATAATTTCAGCTAGATTTATTGATATAATTGGCTTAAATGTGATATTCTTGATGATTTTAGCCAGTTATATGATTGTCTAATGCTGATGGGTATTTCTTTTCCACGGGTGCGTGCGCTCCCCGTTTTGTGTCGTTTCAGGGTTGTTTATGGTATAATTTGAGTTGGATAGGCTGGTATTAGGTGAGTGCTAGTTAAAACATCTGGCGGGATTTCATCTCAAGGTAGCGGTTGATGATGTTGACCGAGAGGTTCTGGGGTGAGGTGAGCAGGCTGTTGATGCCGTATTGGCGCAGGGTGTTGATGATGAGCGACTGCTCGTTGTCGATTTTAGCGGCAATGGAGTGCTCATAGTAATCCTTGATGCTGTGCGGCTGCTGGTTGATGAACTCCCGGCGTTCCTCATCGATAAAGAAGACAACGATCAACCGGTGGCGGCTATTCAGCTGGCGCAGGTAGGGCAACTGCCGCAGCATGCTGTTGTAGTCAAAGAAGTTGGTATAGAGAATGAGAAGGCTCCTCTGTCCGACCAGGTGGTTCACATTGGTGACTAATGCCGAGTAGTCGCTCTCGGCAAAGTCGGTGGTCTGGCGGTAGAGGCATTCCAGGATGTCGTTCATCTGTGACGGGCCGCGATCGGGTTTGACGAAGTCATCAAACTTGTCGGCAAAGGTGATGACACCTGCCTTATCGTCACGATGCAGGGCCACATAAGACAGCACCAGCGACGCATTGATGGCATAGTCCAGGATGGTCATTCCCGCGAATGCTTGCTGCATGATGCGTCCCTTGTCGATGACGTTGATGATCTGCTGCGAGCGTTCGTCGGTATAGACATTCACCATGAGGTGATGGGTGCGCGCGCTGGCTTTCCAGTTGATGTGCCGGTAGTCATCGCCTTGCACATAGGACTTAATCTGCTCAAACTCGGTGTTGTTACCCACGCGCCTGATGCGCTTGATGCCCATTTCGGTCAGGTTATTGCTGATGGCAAGAAACTCATACCGGTTGAGCATGAGATAGCTGGGATAGACGGCCACATCGGTGGGCTGGCCGCAGGTGAAGCGGCGCTGCACGAGCCCGATGGGAGATGTGATAAATGCCCGGATGTGACCGAAACCGTACACACCTCGCCTGGTGGGTCGCAGGGTGTACTCCATTGTTCCATTTCCGCCGGCCGGCAGGCGCATTGAGAAGTTCACATCACGGCGCTGGAAGATGTGCGGGATCTCGTCAATGATGTTGAGTTTAATGGCGAATGGGTAGTTGTTGCCCACCTCGATGCTCACCTGATTCTCGTCGCCATTGGAAAAACGAGAGCTGCAGTGCCGGACTGCCGTGAGTCCGCGGCGTGTCCACAGCAAGGCAATGTCGACCACGAGCGTCAAGGCAAACAATGCCAGCAATGCGGCTCCCACATAGAACAACGGCGGCCACAGTTGTCCCAGCGCCAGGACAACGACCACCACTATTGCGGTACAGTAGAAACGGATGGGCAGAAACATAACAGCGGCTACTTAATGTGTCACTTGGGCACCTCAACATTATTGACCAGAGTGGCCACAATTTTGGATGCCGTGTAGCCCTGCATCTCGGCGTCGGCCGAGATGATAATGCGGTGGTCAAGCACGGCGGGTGCCACCATCTTGATGTCATCGGGGGTAACGAAGTCACGCCCATAGATGAGTGCGATGGCCTTGGAGGCCTGCAGCATGGCCACTGCGGCACGAGGCGAGGCTCCCAAGAGGACAGCTTTGCTCGTGCGCGTCTGCTGCACAATCTGGGCAATGTAGCCCAGCAGCGAGTCGTCGACCAGCACTGCGGTCATGGTGTCGCGCAGCGCTAGCAGTGCGTCCTTGGAGATAATGGGCCTGATGTCTTCTAGTTTAGCCAGGCGGGCATTGGCCTGATGCCGTTGCAGGATGACCTTCTCCTCGTCGAGTGTGGGATACCCCATCACGATCTTGAACATGAAGCGGTCGAGTTGTGCCTCGGGCAGCTTGTAGGTGCCCTCTTGCTCCACTGGGTTCTGTGTGGCGATGATCGTGTAAGGTTCTGCCATGTGGTGGGTGATGCCGTCGATGCTCACTTGGCGCTCCTCCATCACCTCGAATAGTGCCGCCTGCGTCTTGGCCGGCGCGCGGTTGATTTCGTCGACGAGCACCATGTTGGCAAAGATCGGGCCCTCATGGAAGTCAAATTCGCTCGTTTTCATGTTGAAAACCGTGGTGCCGAGCACGTCGCTGGGCATGAGGTCGGGGGTGAACTGGATGCGGCTGAAGCGGGCGTCAATCAGCCGTGCGGTGAGCCGAGCCAGGAGCGTTTTTGCCACTCCGGGCACACCCTCAAGCAAGACGTGGCCATCGGCGAGAATGGCAGCAATCAAGAGGTCCACGGCCTGATTGTGTCCTACCACTACACGGGCTATTTCTTCTTTTATCTGCCTCACTTGGGCCGAGAATTGTGCCAAGTCGAGGCGGGGGGCAGATGTTTGTTCCATTGGCTTATATTATGTTTTAGATGTTGATTCGGTGTATTATATCGTTCATCACGTCGATGAGCTGCTGTAGTCTCCAGTCACTGACCGAACTAGCCTTGATGGCCTCTTTTAGGTCGCGGATTTGCCTTTGCAGTTCATCGAGGGGAATGTCCGTGCGGTTGGACAGCAATTGCAGTTCATCATCGATGAGGCTATTGTTGTCGATGTCAATCATTGCCTTGACGCGCAAGTCGTTGCTGAATGTGGCATACTTCTTGTTGAGCAAGTCCACATTGTCGTGTTGCTTGTAGTAGATGCCACCTATCCTTTTCACGAAGTCCATCATGTGGTTCACGGGTGGCTTGATGACAGGAATAACTCGTTGACGGCGCCTGGCCGAGAAGAAGACAAAGGCCACCAGTGTCGCCAGGGCAAGATAGAACGCCCATCGCAGGGGGCGGTTAGCCAGCAGGTAGCGTAACGGCGACTCGGAATTCCGCTCGTTGTCAACCTTCTGGTTGATGAATGACGGGTCATAGCGCACGATGGGCTTATCGCCACATTCGCTCAGTAGCCTTAACACAATCGGGCGAATGGTGTCGTTGAGGATGCCGTAATTGGAGAATATCATGGGCATGCTCACCACGACAATCTTACCCTTGCCGTAGTTGCGGAGGCCCGCTACTGTTGCGGGCTCTTCGTCTGATTCCCGCTCCTTGTCGAGCGTCGCCAGGATGCGATAGTCGCCCGCCAGGTTGAGCTCATTGGTGCAGAATACATGTTGAATCGGATAGGAAGCAGGTGAGAACTTTTCTCGATCGATCCAATTGACTGTGTAATAAGAGGCATAGGTGCTCAATGATTCTTTACTGATATAATCCAAGTTAGAATGGCTATTTGAGTAGCACCTGTACCCCAATACCGTGTCCTCGAGGAGAGTAGTCGGGTAATAATCGATGTATCCAGTAGCAATAATCGCGTTGTTGCCTTCCTCAATCATCTTGAGAAAATCTTCCTCATGTGAGTCGAAGAGATCGGCATAGAAATCCTCAAAATTGTTGGTGAAGAGAAAAGTGTGTTTCACGCGATGGGCTTTCTTGCCGATGTACTTCTCAATGTCACTCCCGTGCACCTCATAGCCATGCGGTAGGGTACCCCGCAGCACACTGTCCATCACATAGCAGCCGAAGGGCTGCTTGCTTTTGTAGCTTTGCGACAGGTCGTCCCACTTGAAACGGGTCGGCGCGTTCATCTCAAAGAGCAGAATCACCGCCATGAGCGCAATGATCACCACGATAAATATACGGTTGGATTTCATGACTGCTCACCTCCTTCCTGTTGGCTACCAACTTGTTCTTGCTGGGCAACATTGTTATTGATGCGCGCCAGTACTGTTTCCTGGAGAGAGCGCATCTCCTGGGCCAGTGCGGCACCGGCAGTGTAGTGACCATAGCGGATGCGCAGGAAGTGATTGGTCATGATGCCGAACTCATTATCCTGCCACTCTTGGGCATATTGCGTGGGTGTCTTGTAACGGCGCCAGGTCACCAGTGACGCGTCACTGGCGGCTTTCAGCGTCAGCAGATACCGCAATCGGCACAGCATCAGGTAGTCGCCGTTTTTTTCAGCCTCGGCAATGAGTTGGTCAAAGTCCACCTCGTTAATGTCGTCTTCGGTAATCTCTTGTGCCTTAAGGTCAACATTCCGGGGACCGAACAATCCGCCTGAATGTTTCCAGAAGAATAGGCTCAAGACGATCAGCAACAGCGCTCCAACGAACCACCAGACCCATGTGGGAACGTCGATTGGCTGGACACTGAAGTCGAGTAGATCTTCAAGATAGTTCCAGAAACGGTCAAAATAGCTGGATTCATGGTTGGGCACCAGCTCCCGGGCATAGTCAAATTCCCTTGAGTGCTGGAATGCATCAAGTATCGAGTCGTTGGCTACTATGGTATCACGGGGCGATGTCATGATCAGATTTATTTCAGTTGAGCAAAATTGTCGATATCACTCTCTAATCCAATGTCCTCGACCTCGGTTGCCACACTGCCGTAATGGAAGGTCATCGCAAGGACAAAAAGTCCCATCTCCACAAAGAGCATGAAACATTGAGCCACGCTGATCACATACTCCAAGACATCAGCCAGGAATGCCCAGAATACAGAGTCGCCATCTGATGGCTCCAGCGTGGACTGGAATGTGACATAAATGGCATGGGGAAAAGTGACTGCGTTGTTGATGAATATTGACACACCGCCCATGATCAACGTGATGAGGATGAGCCTTCCCCACTTCTTGTGGCCTAGTGAAAAAGCGCGTTTTGTATTGTTAGCCAGCGAGTCTTTGGTCTCCAGCAGCATAATGGGGCACACCAGGAACACGGGCAGCACCGCAAAGACCAACACTAGCCCGATGACAGGAATGATGTTAAGTAGGAAGGCTACTATAATTACTGGAGTCCCTATTGCGACGACAATCAGGCACCTCAGCGACGCGCGTGGCAACATGCGCCACATGCTGGCCATGCTGCACCCGTCAAGCGTGCCATCATGGGATTCGTTCCACTGAACCAGCAGTAGCTGTAACGCCGTGACCACAGCACAGCCCACGACAAACAAGAGAATGGATACCGCAATGGTGATGTCGAACGAGGCGGTTTCTATATCAAACTTAGCGAACGTGGCACCCAGCAGCACACTGAACGGCAGGAGGAAGTAGGCCATCATCTTGAACCACTTTCTCCAATTCTCCCCCACAAAGTCAAACACCATGTTCACGTTGTCAGTGAGCGAGCGATGCCGATAGAGTCGATTATTCTTCATCGGTTGCTGGACTGTTGTGGTGCTTGCGCCCCACTAAATAAGGTAAAACGATATAATAATAAATGATAAAAGCGGCTGACAATGCAATCACCAGTACCCTGAATACCAGGGGGAACTCGGTGTGACGCGTGAGATATCCCTCAATGAATGCGGCCACGATGGTCACTGGAAAGACGCTCAAGGTGATCTTGAGGGCCTCCTTGGCCTTGCGGCGGAATGACAGCATGCGACTATAGGTGCCAGGAAACAGCCATCCAGAGCCCATCACAAAGCCTGCTCCCCCGGCAAGCACCATCGTTGAGATCTCAAGCGTGCCGTGTTGCATAATGGCCAACAGCGCATCGCCAAACACACCATACTGGAAAAAGAAAAAGGTGAATGCCCCGACCATGATGGCATTGTACATGATAATCAGCGATGTGGCAAAGGGCGTGAAGACGCCCATCGCGACGCTAAAGGCATCAACCTTCAGATTATTGAGCATGATAGCGAAGAATGACTCGGCTTCCGGGCCTTGAGAGTAGACATCGGTGGGAAGACCGTTCTTGATGTTCTCTATGGTCATGTCCACATAGTCATCTCCCAGAATCAGCCTCGCAAAGTCTGCGTCGTTGAAAAGTGAGACGATGCCCACACCCAGGAAGAACACAAACACGGCCAGCGCCGCGAGCATCGCCCTGCGGTTGTCATAGACAGCCTGCGGCACCTCCCGCGTCCAGAAGGTCAACAGGCGTGACCACTTCTCGTGATGACCACTATAAATCATGTTGTGCAACTTGAGCGTCATGCCGTTAAGCATCGACGTGATGATGGCATCGGGGAAATGAGTGCGGGAAAATGCCAGGTCTGATGTCAGTTCCGTGTACATCTGGGCCAAGGCATCTGGAGTTTCTCCTGATGGATTCTCAAGGCGCCGTTGATAGTCTCGCCAGCGGGCGATGTTTTGTTTGATGAATACGGACTCTTTCATGACAGTGTAAAACTGTAACTCTTTTTCTGTTGCAAAAATAGACAATAATTTGTACTTTTGCAACAGATTCTTTTAAAACCTAAGGGATAAAATAATATGGCGCAATCGTCAATCATCACCGGACAATATGTTGAACTCACCCAAACACCTGCCAGTGTGGGTGATAGGCTGCTTGCCGCGATAATCGATTATGCCATCCTCGGGGCCTATGTCTTGGTTGTGGTCTTAGGGTTCATCGGCCCATTGGAGACGTTATTATACAATGTCAGCGATGTGGTCATTATCGCGGTTTATGTCCTCATTTTTTTCCCTGTCATTCTGTATTATTCCATATGCGAAATTCTAGCCAAAGGGCAGAGCGTTGGGAAAATAGTGATGAAAACCCGAGTGGTAACCATCGACGGCAATTTGCCCTCAGTGAGCAACTGCCTGTTGCGATGGCTTCTCTATCCGCTTGACACATTTCTAACTGGCTTCTTGGGGGTGGTGTTCATCACCTTCGGCCGATATCGGCAGCGCTTGGGCGATCTGGCGGCAGGTACCATCGTCATCAAAACGTCGTCAACACAGTATGACTTCTTCTCGGTGAGCGATTACAACTATGTGCAACAGGGCTATGAGCCCACCTATCCTGAGGCTGCTAATTTATCTACCAGGCAGATTGATGTCATTACCCGCACACTCTACAACTACGACCTCGACCGTCGCAACGAACTCTTGTACAAGCTGGCTGTTCAAGTGCAGCAATTCCTGGGTGTGCAGGTAGCATCCAATGTATATGCTGATGCCTTTCTCATGACGGTGCTCAACGATTTCTATTATTATTCCTCAACTATAGAGGTATAATGAGACCGACTCTACTCTTTACAGTATTGTAAATGGCGCGGAAATGAAGGCTCTATCAGTTTTTTTCTATTTTTGTGACTTCATGTGTAATTGAGAAACAATGATGAGACGATATTTATTGATCGCTTGCTGTCTTGTGACGGGTGTGGCTTCAATGATGGCGCAGCCGCGCAAGACATTGAGGGAATGGGGATTCCCGACGGGAATCTTTACTCCAGGACCCAACAATGCTATTACCGACGTGCCAGGCGTGACAGTGGGGCATGTGACCTTGATTGAGGGAGCTGATGTGCGTACGGGAGTGACGGCTATCGTGCCGCATCAGGGCAACATCTTCAGCCAGAAGGTGCCTGCGGCTATCCACGTGGGGAACGGATTCGGCAAGTTGGCGGGCATGACCCAAGTGCGGGAACTCGGCAATATCGAGACACCAGTTGTCTTGACCAACACATTGAGTGTCGCCGCAGGCATTGAGGGCATTGTGCGCTACACGTTGATGCAGCCAGGCAACGAGAGCGTGCGCTCGGTCAATGCCGTTGTGGGCGAGACCAATGATGGCCGCTTGAACGACATCCGTGGCATGCATGTGACCCCCCAGATGGTCATCGATGCCATCAACAATGCCCATGGCGGCCCTGTAGAGCAGGGTAACGTGGGAGCCGGAACAGGAACGATCTGCTTCGGCTTCAAGGGAGGCATCGGCACCTCGTCGCGCGTCTTGCCACAGTCACTGGGTGGCTACACCGTCGGTGTGCTGGCTCAGACCAATTATGGCGGTATCCTTGAAATTGACGGTGTGCAAGTGGGTCAAAAGCTCCACAAGCACGACTTCATCAACCATGTGCGCAAGAGCGAGAATGTGGATGGCTCCTGCATGATGGTTGTCATTACTGATGCGCCACTTGACTCACGCAATCTGGAGCGACTTGCCAAGCGTGCCATGATGGGTCTGGCCAAGACCGGCGGCATCGCCAGCAATGGCAGCGGTGACTATGTGATAGCTCTGTCGGTGGCTCCCGGGAATCTGATTGATGCCGATGCCAGGACCATTACCTCGACTGTGCTGGCCAATGGGGAAATGTCCTCCCTGTTTGCCGCTACCATCGAGGCCACTGCCGAGGCCCTCTGGAACTCCCTGTTCATGGCCGAGCCGATGACAGGTCGTGACGGCAACCATGTTGACGCATTGCCTGTCGAGCAAGTGTTGGAAATGCTGGAACATGATAGACGTTAGACACAAATAACCTTTAGGTTTAGGATAGCATTATGAGACCGAGTTTTGTGAAATATTGGATTATTTCCCTTGTCGCTTTAGTCGTATCGCTGAATGCTACGGCAAGTGATGGCAATCGGGTGCGTGTGGGGCTCGCATGGCAGCCATCGGCGGCAGCCAGGGAGCGTGTCATCCTTTCTATTGAGGCTGCTGGCGGCGAGGCGGTGATTCTGCCTCAGCTGCGCCCCGCGGGATTTGACTATGACAGCACGGCATTGTGTGCCAAGTATGTCGATGAAATGGGAGTCCTACGTCAAGAATATGCCGATATCATCAAGCGTGAAACCTATCATGGGACCCAAGCTGATGAGTCGCTGGCCGGTGTTCAAGCCGTCGTATTCCTGGGCGGTGGAGACATCAGTTCCACACTGTTTGCCGAGCCACAACCATGGCATGGAATTGCCGATGACAGTCCAGCCAATGCCACACGTGATGTGTCGGAGTACCTCACGATGGCCTATTGTCTTGACCATGATATTCCCGTGCTGGGCTTGTGCCGTGGCATGCAGATGCTAGGTGTGGTATCGGGTGCCTCATTGATTCAGGATTTGGGCAAATTCTTCGATGAAATGGGCAAAAATTACCATTTCCTTCATCGCATGCAGCGTGATGCTGAGGGCAAACGCTACTACACCCCTCATGACGTGGCGGTTATCGACCATTCCTCGCTGCTGTATGCCATCACAGGCACCGACACCATTCACGACGTGCCCTCGTGGCACCACCAAGTTGTGGGTGATGTGACAGGAACGCCCCTGCGGGTCACAGGCATCACGAGCACCGACGGTGTTGATATTATCGAAGCCATCGAGCGCACTGACAAGCACTTTGCCCTGGGTGTCCAGTTCCACCCCGAGGAGGCGGTTAAACAGCACATCAAGGGACAGCAGGGCGCTTCACGATTCATGCCCCTTGACGAGGCTGTCGCTTATTTTGCTGCGCTTATCGCCCATGGCCAGTATGGCCGCCAGTTTATCCCGGGTCAGGCCTATTGGTTGTCAGATACCACGGTGTACAATAAGACGGCCGAGGAATGCTACGGCTTCTTTGCCGTGCTGGGCCGAGCCGAGCAGGGCTCACTGGATGGTGCCGCTGCTGAGTTGTCATTGCTCTTGAACCTGTTTGAGCGCCGTCATCCCGATCAGACCGACGTGCCGATTCAGGAGGTCGCCAAGTGGGCGACCGAGTGCGGCTGGTTTGCTCATGCTCCCCGTCACTGGGAGAAGACACCAGACCCTGAATATGTAGCTGTGGCTAAATCTGTCCTAGCCGGTAACCGCGTCCTACCCTCAGATGTTGTTGAGCATGATTGCATGGAAGACCTGGCCTATATTGAGACCAATGGCGTGAAATACAGCCCTTATCAACGCGATAAGTATATAAGTGGTGTGACCGTGTGCTACCAGGCCACGGTGCACGAGCACAACGGGCGCAAGTTCGGTTTCAGGAAACCCTCGCACTGGGTGTTCTACGGTTTCCCTGCCGAGCGAAGTGACCCTTTCGGCTCACTGTGTGATGAAGGTTGTGGCCACGAGAATTCAACGACCCAAGACGATATCATCCGCTAGGTGTTGCTTGTTCTAACGGGTGGGGCGGAAGTGTTAAAAGCAAAAATTCTAGAGCAGCATCAGTGGCATCTCGAGCGGAGCTCCCTTGAAGATAAGTTCTGCTAACGTATTGATATCCAATAGTGTATAGGACTCTGTGCTACAAGCGCATCGGCTGACAGTGCCATGCTTGATGGCATAGCAGCCGTTGTTTTCGCTGATGTGGTTGTCGCCCGTGACACGTAACGTAATGGTCAGGTCGGCATGAGTTGTGGCATAAAGCCGCAACGCCTCCAGCACATTGATGATGCGCACCATGCCCTTGTAGTGCGGCTTGACGAGATAATAGGATTTATCAAAGTGGCTATAGGCTTGCAGCGTCTCCCATCGGCGCTCATCTTGCAGCAACACGCACGGGCGGGATTGTTGCCACTCATCATAGGTCTCAAATCCGTTTTCCACCACTTCACTGTCCATCAAAGGGGCTTTACCCACTTGGGCATATCCCAATCTCTCGTACATGGCCTGCAAATCCTCCTGCTCGATCAGCAAGGTCGAGAATACCTTGCCCTGGCACAGGAGTCCACGGTGCATATACTTGAACAGACGCGAGATCAGGTGCTGGCCGCGGAACTCGGGCAGGGTGCCCACGGCATAGAGATAAACGGCATCGGCCTGCTGGCCGTGATAGTGCAGGCGGTAGGGCAAAGCCTGGGCTGCCGACACCACCTGTCCCTCATGGCAGCGGCAGTAGTTGCCAGCGGGAGCGTAAACCCGTGAGAAGAAGATATCGAGCGCCTCGTCACGGTCGTTAAACACCGTCTTCATCAGTTGGCGTGCACCTTCACGCTTGCATTCTTCCTCCCTGATGGATAGCTCGGGCCGGGAGGTGGCGCGGTCTTTCTTGATCTGGTAGGCAGGATGATAGGACGACTTGGCGCGTCGCAACCCTGGCAGCCCCATGTCCTCTTCCAGATTGATGTAGGTGTATTGCTCGGGAATCTGCTGCATGAACTCGTGGCGCACCACGGTATAAATGCCCTTGTAGTTGATATCGCCTTTCTCGACACACAGGTCAAACGTGTTGCCGTTGATGGGTACGCCATAGGTAAATGCGGCTATCTTGCCGTCAACATACAGTGCGCCGCCGATGGCCCCAAAGCGTTCTCAATTGTCAAAGACCTGCTTGATGGACTCGCGCTCCATAACCTTGCTGTCGGCATTCTGGATGTGGCCGATAGCCTCGGCATTATCGCTCCAGCGTTGCAACAACTGCAGGCACTCGGGGAACATTGAGGGTGCCAGAGGGCGGTACTCGTGATTGGGGTAGAACTTCGGGAACTGAGACAGATGCTGCCGCTTGGGGCGCAAAGCATGGCCTGGCAGGTTGATGATGTTTTCCCTCAGACAGATGTAGTCGTAGCGCTCAGTCATCGGATCGCTGAACTCAAACTCGCCCGGGAAGGTCTGTTGCAGGAAGTCGATGTCCCGCTGGTTCAGGTTGGTGATGCTGAATGGCTGGTGATGGGCAAAGCACTCATCCCGCAGGTCGCGGATGACGCACTCCAGGCATCCGACTCCCGCCTCGGCCAGTAGCGGGTGCTCTATCCCCTTGGGTACAGGCGGTAGCGGCATCGTGTGGGTATATTGCCCATCGTAGATGAACCGCAGCACCAGGCACCCCTTGACGATGGCATATTCGAGTCCGTAATGGTTCCACGTGAGCAGGTTCACGTCGCTCCACTCGCAGCCCTGGACATCCTCCCACCGCAGGTAGTCGTGGATGATGTCCAGATCCTCAAAGCCTATCGTTTTATACTCGATCACTATTGCGGCAATGCCTCATTCTATTTGGCATCAACATGATAGCCCTCATTCCTGAGTTCGTCCTTGGAGCGTTGCTTGCTGTAGAGGCCCACGCGATCCATCTTGTAGGTGCCATCTTTCTTGACCGTGATTCTCACGAGCAGGTCGTCGCCCCCGTTGGGATGATCCACAAAGTTCATCGAGGGCATGGTGATGTGACGCACGCCACCAAACATGCGGTCGTCCCATGCATGCACATGGCCGCAGAACATGATTGTGGTTTTCCAGTCGGCCAGCTTGTCGAGCAGGAAGTACAGCTCCTCGCGACAATAGGTCGAGGCAAACTCGTTGTAGGAGGGGCGGAAGATGTTGGTGTGGGTGAATACAAACGTGTTGCGGATATCTTTCTCGTCACGCTGGAACACACCGTTCTCGATTTCATCAATCTGGAATTCACCCAGTGTGCCGTTGGCCGAGTCGATGAAGATGAAGCGGTCAGTCGGCCCGTCAGTACCCATTTGAACTGTGAACTCATAGAAGGACGTCTTGAACAAGTCGCTGAACATTGCCCATCCGTTATGGGTGATGTCGTGGTTGCCCACAACCGGGTAGAAAGGCACACGGAAACGTGGCCAGGTATCATAATCACCAGTGCGGTCGTCAATGAAGTATGTCACGTCGCCGTCGGAATTATGTATGGTCTCACTTCTCGTGTACTTGTCCATCCACTTGTGCTTGAATTCGCTGATAGCCAAGTCTGTGTTATGGTAGTACTCTGCTTTGGTATCGGCCAGATCTCCCAAGTGGCAATAAAACAGGTCGTCATGTTCCAAACCAATCTCCAGCATTTCACTCAGGCGGCCCGGGTCGATGGTGATGTGGCTGTCGCTTCCCACCAGGAAAGAGTACTCCTCCACGTCTTCACTCAGGGTCTTGTCCAGTGCGACGTCAATAAACGAGTAATTCACCAGTGACTGCTTCACGCGGTCATCGACGCTGGTGTTGCCCATGAGCACACCCTGGGGGCTCACTTTCTCGCATGAGGTGAAAAACACACTTGCTGCCAGCATCGTCGTGGCAGCCATGAGGCTATATGATAATGACTTTTTCATTGTTATTTCCATCGATAAATTACACCTACTTTGCCTATTGTCTCATATTTGCTGGCCAACTGGCTCATTGAGCCAGCGGGTCGGATGTCAAACTCGCCGAAGAGTTTCCACCGGGGATTGAACCTGTAGTAGAAATCCAGGCCCCAGTTGATGTTCCAGTTCTCGTAGTAGAAGTCGTCATAGTTGCGGAACAGCAGGCCCACGTTCCAGCGGTTGGTGCGGGGACGCAGGGTGGCGTGCGCTCCGAAGGTGAGCGTCAGCGGCTCGGTGTAGTGGTCACCCATCATGTTGTAACCGATGAGCGAACCACCCAGCGTGATGTCCCAGTAACCGCGCTCAAAGCGGATTGACATGTTACCCACATTCTCGTTGGTGTTGAAGCGGTGATAGTGGTTATACATATATTCACCAGAGGCAAACATATGGAACGACTTGACCTTGAAGTGGTATTCAGCCTTGGCCTTAAAGCCATACATCTGCTTGGTATATTGCAGATTGGCACCGCCGTCAATACTCCAATGATTATTGAAGTAATGCTTGTAGTGAACGGTGTTGCCGATGCAAGGGCCGGTAATGATGTTTTTGCCTGTGGTCAACGAGGCCGAAATCTCGTTCTTATTTTCGCCATCAAAGGTGTGGTCGCCACTATAGTACTGGGCAACCGCAGTGCTGGCACTGAATAATAGCAAGATTAACAGGACTTTTCTTAGATTACAATTCATGCTGAGTGATGATAAAATTGATAGGTGGTTTTAATAATTTATTGCAAAGTTAATAATTATTCTAATAAATGAGAGCACAGTTTGTCTTTTTTCTGTATAAAAGCGTCCTTTCAGGGGCAGAATTGCTGTTGTGGCGGTGATTTGCTCTCGATTTTTTACTGTCATGAAAAAAAATTGTACCTTTGTTCCTGAAAACGTATGTTTTGATATGACAACAATCCTGATGATTAATCTAAAATCAGTTTTACTGCTACTGGCAGTGATTCTTGTCGCTGTCTCTTGCGCCCGAATGGTCAGCAGGGGCAGTGGTAGTGGTGCAAGCACCTTAACAGCTTACTCTAATGTCAATGTCGACGAATTCCAGTCGCTGATCGCAGACCCCGTGATGCAACTTCTTGATGTCCGCACCCAGGAAGAGTTTGACGAGGGCCACATTGCCGGCTCTGTTCTGGTCGATGTGAACGATAACGCCTTCGTGGACAAGGCATTGAGCGTGCTTGACACCCAGCGGCCAGTGGCTGTCTATTGCCGCAGTGGCCGCCGCAGCGCCCGAGCAGCAAGCCTGTTGACCGAACGCGGCTTCAAGGTGACCAACCTCAACGGTGGTGTCATGGCCTGGAAGGACGCGGGTAAAGCGCTTATCAAATGACACAGCGCAAGCATTACAACGTGGTGGCTGCCGTCGTAGAGGTTGACGGCAAGGTGCTGTGCATGCAGCGCGGGCAAACGCGTTACGACTACACGAGCCACTTGTGGGAATTTCCTGGCGGCAAAATCGAACCTGGCGAGACACCCGAACAGGCTTTGCACCGCGAATTGCTCGAGGAGATGGAGCTTGACGTGACGGTCAATGAATTGATGGCCATGGTCACTCACGATTATCCCGATTTCACCATCACCCTGGCCGCCTATCGCTGTACGGCACAGTCAACCGATTTCATCATGCGGGAGCATGCTGCCAGCCGATGGCTCGCATGGGAAGAACTGCCCTCATTGCCATGGTGTGCCGCCGACCAGCGTCTGGTCGAACTTTTCCCCAAACGATAAAGAGGCTGTGTCATTATGACACAGCCCCCAAGATAGTCCCCTATATTATATAAGGTGTCTCGTTAAGCCTCCAGGTCGATGTTGAATTGCTCGTGCCAGGGCAGCCCCTGCTTGTTGAGCACTTCCAGGAAGGGATCGGGATCAAACTCCTCGACGTTGTGCACGCCGGGCTTCTTCCACAGCCCCTTGAGGAACATCATCGCGCCCGTCATGGCGGGAACGCCGGTGGTGTAGCTCACGGCCTGCATGCCGGTCTCCTCAAATGCCTTGTGGTGGTCGCAGTTGTTGTAGATGTAGTAGGTCAACGGCTTGCCCTCCTTGTCGGTGCCGCTGATGCGGCAGCCGATGCTCGTCTCGCCGGTGTAATTCTCGCCCAGGTCTTGGGGATTGGGGAGCACGGCCTTGAGGAACTGCAGCGGCACAATCTCCATGCCCTGGTAGTTGATGGGCTCGATGCTGGCCATGCCGATGTCCTGGATCACGCGCAGGTGGGTCAGGTACTCCTGGCCGAAGGTCATCCAGAACCGTGCCCGCTTGATGGTCGGGAAGTTGATGACCAGCGACTCCAGCTCCTCATGATACATCAGGTAGCTCTCGCGCGGGCCGATCATGGGGTAGGTGAGCGGCTTGTGGATTTCCAGCGCGCCCGTCTCGACCCACTTGCCGTTCTCCCAGTAGCGGCCCTTCTGGGTGATCTCGCGGATGTTGATCTCGGGATTGAAGTTGGTGGCGAAAGCCTTGCCGTGGTTGCCGGCGTTGCAGTCCACGATGTCTAGCGTGTGCATCTCGCCGAAGTGGTGCTTGGCGGCATAGGCGGTATAGACACCGCTCACGCCCGGGTCAAAGCCACAGCCCAGGATGGCGGTCAGCCCAGCCTGCTCAAAGCGCTCGCGGTAGGCCCACTGCCAGCTGTACTCAAAGTGAGCCTCGTCGCGCGGCTCATAGTTGGCCGTGTCCAGGTAGTTCACCCCGCAGCGCAGGCAGGCCTCCATGATGGTCAGGTCCTGATAGGGCAATGCCAGGTTGATGACCATGTCGGGCTTGTGGCGGTTGAGCAGCTCGACGAGTTGCTCGACGTCGTCGGCATCCACCTGGTCGGTGGTGATGTTGTCCTTACCGATGGCGCGGGCCACGGCATCACACTTGGCGCGGTTGCGCGAGGCAATCACGATCTCGTTAAACACGTCAGGATTCTGTGCACACTTGTGGGCGCACACGGTGCCGACGCCACCGCATCCGATAATAATGACTTTGCTCATAACAGGTCTCTTAATTTCATTCTCTCCCGCAAATATAGTGTAAAATGCCCAATGCAGCAAATGATTTTCCAAGTTTCTTGAATAACTGTGTTCCGAGACTTGAATTCGTCTATAAAAACGGTGGAATTATCGAATATATTTGTATCGTTTCATCGTTTTCAATTAATTTTGCGGCACAAATCAGTCATTCTATCACACGCGTTATCAATACAAAATACAATGAAAAGGATAGTACCATTGCTCATAGCAGTATCATGCTTGTTCTCATTGACAACCCGTGCAGCCGTTATCAATGGCGTGCTGGTTGACTCCCAGGATACGACCGAGCTCATCGAGGCAACCGTCAGGTTGCTCAAGGCGACCCCAGACAGCACTCTGGTCAAGGGCACGACCACCGACCTCAATGGTGTGTTCAACATCAAGGGTGTCAAGGCCGGCAAGTACCTGCTGCGCTTCTCCTATCTGGGCTATAACGACGTGATCAAGCATGTGACGGTCGGTGAGGACGGCCGTGACGTGAACATCGGCGTTGTCAAGATGGATCCCAACACCATCATGCTCAAGGAGGCCGTTGTCGTGGGTGTCAAGAGCCCCATCACGGTCAAGGAGGACACCATCGAGTTCAATGCCGATACCTACAAGACGCAGGCCAACGCTGTCGTCGAGGACCTGCTGAAGCGTCTGCCCGGCGTGGAGGTGGGCAGCGACGGCAAGATCACGGCCAATGGTAAAGAGGTGAAGAAGATCCTCATCGACGGCAAGGAATTCTTCAGCGACGACCCCACGGTGGCCAGCAAGAATATCCCTGCCGACATGGTCAACAAGCTGCAGGTCATCGACCGCAAGAGCGACCTGGCTCGCTTGACGGGCGTTGACGACGGCGAGGACGAGACCGTCATCAACCTCACGGTCAAGAAGGGCATGAACAACGGCTGGTTTGGCACCGTCAATGCCGGCTATGGCACCGATAAGCGCTACGCGGGCAATGTGATGATCAACCACTTCCGCGACGGCAACCAGTTCACCATCCTGGGTGGTGGCAACAATACCAACAACCTGGGCTTCGGCGACGGTGCATCGGGACGCTTCCAGCGCTTCGGCGGCGACCGTGGCGTGACCACGTCACAGTATGCCGGCATCAACTTCAACATCGGCAGCAAGGAGGATGACCACTTCCGCGTGGGTGGTGACATCATGTACAGCCACAGTGACCGCGACACCCGCACGAGCACTGCGCGCCAGTACCTCCTGCAGGACTCCACCAGCTATGAGAATTCCAGCACTGCCGCCCGCGACAAGAGCCATAACCTGCGCGGTGACTTCCGCATCAAGTGGGAGGTGGACAGCAACAACACCATCGACTTCCGCCCCAACTTCTCGTTCAACTTCAACAAGAGCGAGCGCGGCGACACGTCAAGCCTGTTTGCTGGTGATGCCGCCAGGACGGCCGTCAACCGCAGCTTGAGCAACTACTTCAACGATGGCAAGAGCTATGAGTGGGGTGCCCGCCTGATCTATAACCACAAGGTGGCCAGCCATCCCGGCCGCAGCCAGTCCTTGATGCTCAACTACAGTTATAGTAATGTACACGAGGATGGTGACACCTACACCGCCAACACTTACTTCCTTGTCCCTGATAAGAGCCAACTCATCGACCAGACGGCCGACAACCACCGCAAGACCCACAACGTCACGGGCCGCATCTCCTGGACCGAGCCCATCGGCGACGTGAAGAACGCCCGCTTCCTGGAGTTCTCCTATCGTGGCAGCTACCGCTTCACCACGAGCGACAAGATGGTCTATGACAACGAGCGCAGCGGCATCTGGCCCGGCGGCACGATTACCGATGAGGAGTGGAACGAGCGCCTGAGCAACAGCTTCCGCAACACGTTCTTCAACCAGGAGTTCAGTGCTGGCTTCCGTCAGGTGCGCAAGGCCTATAACCTCAACGTGGGCATCTCGGTCAACAGCGCCATGTCCAAGAGCAAGGACCTCATCAACAGCGCCCGCGACATCGCCGAGCGCTGGGCATGGTCGGTGGCCCCCTACGCCCGCTTCCGCTACAAGTTCACCGACACGCGCAACATGAACGTCTTCTACCGCATGCGCGCCCAGCAGCCCAGCATCTCCCAGTTGCAGCCCGTTGCCGACGAGAGCAACCCCAAGAATATCATCATCGGTAATCCCGAGTTGAAGCCCACCTTCAGCCACAACATCAACGTCAGGTTTGGTGACTTCGCTCAGGGTGCCCAGCGCAGCATCATGGCGATGGCCAATGTCGAGTTTGCCCAGAACAGCATCGTCTCGACCGTCTCCACCGACGAGCTCACCGGTGCCCGCACCACCAGTTACACCAACGTGGGCGGCGTGTGGAGCGCCATGGCGATGAACATGCTGAGTTTCCCCTTCGGCAGCCAGAAGACGTGGTACTTCACCAGCCATTTGTTTGGCCGCTATGGTGTCACCAAGAGCATTACCGATGGCATTGAGAACCGCAGCAACACCCTGCGTATCAACTACTCGCCCGGTCTCGCCTTCCGCACCGGCGAGTTTGACCTGGAGTTGCGCCCCTCCTATGGCTTCCAGAACACCACCACTTCGGTCTTGAAGTCCAACACCCGCAACATCCACACCTGGGGCGGCATGTTCAACGGCACCTACTCGGCCCCCTTCGGCCTGGTCATCAGCACCGACCTGCGTTATAGCACCACCAGCGGTTACAGCGCCGGCTACAACAGCGACCAGTGGATCTGGAACGGTTCGCTTGCCTACCAGTTCCTGCGCGACAAGCAGGCCGCCGTCACCGTGTCGGTCTATGACATCCTGGGCCAGCAGAAGAACATCTACCGCAACGTCACTGGCGACTACATCGAGGATGTGAACTACAACTCCCTGGGCCGATATGGCATGGTGACGTTCACCTACCGCTTCTCCACCTTCAAGAAGGGTGAGCAGCCCAAGGACCGCAACCAGGATCGCTGGGGCGGTGGCCCCGGCGGTGGACGTCCCGGTGGTCCCGGTGGCCCTGGCGGCCCCGGCGGCCCCGGCGGTCGTCGCCCCTTCTGACACCAATAAATCAGGAATTAGGAATTAGGAATTAGGAATCAGGAATTGGCATCCGCCTGACGAGAGGGGCGCGGATGCCAGTTGCTTTAAAACTCGCTCCACCGAATGGCTCTATAGTCACTATAGTCACTATAGTAGCGGATGCCGCTGACAACTGACAACTGAAAACTGAAAACTGAAAACTGTAACACTGAAAACAGCAACGCTGGCAGGTGTCGGACTTTTTTACTACCTTTGCGGCGACTATTTAACCTATTTACATTGATAACTGTATGCCTAGAATTCGTATGTCCTTGACGCGGCGCTACTTCCGCTCCCTGCGTCGCGCACGTCACCGCCTCAGCGGCGTGTTTTGCCTCTCGGTGGTCGTTCTCCTGTTTGCCGGCCTCGGCATCAAGATGGGCGCTGCCAACATGCTCAATACCATCATGCACACTGCCCATGACCTGCTGTTGAACACCTGCTTCTTCCTCATGGCCGTCTGCGTCATCACCGGGGCCATCGGCCGCTTGTTCGTCGAGTTCGGCGTCGTCGATCTGCTCGAGAAGTTGCTCCGTCCCCTGATGAAGCCCCTTTTCAACCTCCCCGGCATGGCCTCGCTGGGTGCTGTGCTCACCTTCCTGAGCGATAACCCCGCCATCATCACCTTGTCCCAGGACAAGCGCTTCGCCTCCCACTTCAAGAAATACCAGTTCATCTCGTTGACCAACTTCGGCACCGCCTTCGGCATGGGCCTCATCGTCATCGTCTTCATGATGGGCTATGGTTACTTCAAGGAGCCGCTCATCGGCCTTGTCGGTGCCGTCTTCGGCTGCATGGTCTCCACCAGGCTCATGCAGCACTTCGTCAAGAAGACCCATCCCGAGTATGCCTTCGAGCCCGCCTGCGAGCTCACCGCCGATGACCTCAAGGTCGAGCACGAGGAGTACAAGTCGGTCTTCCTGCGCATCCTCAACTCCCTGCTCGACGGCGGGCGCACCGGCGTCGACGTGGGTCTGGCCATCATCCCTGGCGTCATCATCATCTCGTCGCTCGTGATGATCCTCACCTTCTCGGCCAGCGCCGACGGCACCTACACCGGTGCCGCCTATGAGGGTGTCGCCGTCCTCCCCTGGCTCGGCGAGAAGATCGGCATCGTCTTCGAGTGGCTCTTCGGCTTCAGCGACCCGCACCTCATCGGCTTCCCCATCACCGCCCTCGGTGCCGTCGGTGCCGCCCTCGGTCTGGTGCCCAAGTTCATCCAGCAGGGATGGGTCGATGGCAACGCCATCGCCGTGTTCACCGCCATCGGCATGTGCTGGAGCGGATTCCTGAGCACCCACACCGCCATGCTCGACTCGATGCACTACCGCGAGCTCACCTCGCGCGCTATCCTGTCACACACCATCGGCGGCCTCTTCGCCGCCGTCGTCGCCCACTGGCTCTACGTCCTCATCGTGATGCTGCTCTAGTCCAGCTATTCACCTAACCATGCCCCACGCTAAGTCGCAAAGACGCTAAGCTATTTTTTTGCGAGCACTTGCGAGCAACATTTTAAAAAACTTTGCGACTTGGCGACTTAGCGTGGGGATCAAGGTGGCGGATGCCAATAATAAAAAGTTGTCATAGTTGTCAACAAGTTGTCTTAGTTGTCTGAGAAAAAAACTTTGCGTCTTCGCGTCTTCGCGTGAGATTTTTTGGCAGATGATTCGGTTAATAGAAGCCTTCCGGACTCTTCTGGGCTCGGGGATTAACTTTTTTTAAGGAAATATTTCAAGGGCTTTTTTGTGGAGAGAAGAAAAAGTTGTATCTTTGCGTTGAACTATATAGTGATATCAACGCCAGGATTTATGTAATATGTTTGTAATGAAAGACTTATCACAACCTGCAATCACGAGCTGCTGTGACAGACCTGCTGTCATGCGGCAAGATACATTATAATTAATGTGGAAGATGAGAAAAATGACGAGAAAAATAGTTGTCCGGAACTTTTTGATATGAGAAGATAGAATTTACCAATGTGCAATCAGATTTTGAAGATTATTTAATTACTTAATTATTAACATTTTAATTTCAGTTCATTATGAAGAAATTTTTATTTACTCTTGCTGCTCTCATGATGGCAGGTAGCCTCTGCGCCGAGGAGTACTTCTACATCGACGACTTTGAGGTTGCTGAGGGTCAGACTACGCTGGAGATTCCGGTAAAGGCTCACTTCGAGGCTGCAGTTAGTGCCTTCCAGGTTGACATCATGGTTCCCGATGGAATCATCATCGATGGCGATGCTGAGGCTGGTGCTGACATGACGCTGAGCTACTACAACAACCGTGGCGCTTCCAAGACCACTTCTGTTACCTTGAACCAGACTCTGGTTGATGGTAGCGATAATCATGGTCGTTATATCGCTGCTAGCACCCAGGGCGGCTACTATCAGGTTGATGGCTCGTGGGTACAGTATGGTGCCGTGAAGTGGCTCCCCGGTGACTATGACGAGATGTGGATTCTCTACCTTATCGTCGAGGACGGCTTTAAGGGTGGCGAAATCGTGGTTGAGTCCCGTCCCACCTGTGGTTACGATGCTCGCCCCGATGTTGAGCCCTGCGAGAAGGGTAATGTTTACACCAAGGTCTGCAACGTTACCGTTGAGGGTGGCTCAGAGCCCGAGGTTACCGAGGCTCCCGTGATCACCTACGAGACCACCGACGACGCTGTTATCATCACCGCTACCGGTGCTGGTGTTGTGACTCTGTACATCAACAACGAGCCCGTTGAGAACCCCTACACCATCGCTCGTGGCGAGGAGGATACCGCCGTTCTGGCTACCGCCTACGCTCAGGAGGAGGGTAAGGAGATCAGTGCCGCTACCACCGTCGAGGTACCCGTGCCCGCTAAGGAGGTTGCTCCCCAGCCCGAGGTAACTCCCACTCCCACCATCACCGTTGACGAGAACTACAACCTGATCGTCGAGGGCGAGGGCGAGATCCACGTCTATGTGAACGGTGAGGAGGTTCAGCTCCCCTACACCTTCGAGCAGACCGAGGAGGACGTGACCTACGTCATCACCGCTACCGCTCAGGGCGAGGGCAAGGAGATCAGCGCCGTTGCTACCTTCGAGGTAACCATCCCCGCTAAGCAGGGTGTGGATCCCGAGGATCCCCACATGGCTGGCAAGTGGATCGTGCTCATCGACAAGCGCGGTGAGGAGCACTGGTATGAGATGTATGCCGACCAGACTGGTGATGCCAACTGGTCAATCATGCTCACCCTGCACCACAATCCTTGGGGCGAGACCGCTGAGTTCTACTTCATGGTAGATGGCGTTCGCTACGGTGCCGAGACCGATATGTATCTCCCCGCTATGGGCGAAGCTAGCCAGACCATTCTCAACCCCGTCTTCGAGGGTGACAACCTGTTCTATGTGGTTGCTGGTTACAGGTACACCTTCGGTCTCCAGTTCGGTAATGGTCAGATCTACCTGCTGGTAGCTCAGGGTACCCAGACTGGCGTTAACGAGCTGAACGGTGAGAAGGCTGTTGCCGGTGTACGCTACTTCAACATGGCTGGTCAGGAGATGCAGGAGGCTAACGGCATGACCATCGTCGTTACCACCTACACCGACGGTACCACCAGCGCCGTTAAGGTGATG
>JAFTEU010000124.1 GCA_017453505.1 Muribaculaceae bacterium | reverse complement strand
TTTCTTTTTGGCATATTTTGTCTTATCTTCTTGGACCATAGCTCGCTATGCTCCTGCAAAGCTAAAACAAAATCTACTCAAAAATAAATCAAAATTCATGTCAAGCTAATTTATAGAAGTCCCCTTAAACATTGTGTTTATCCATATGTACTCTATCAAAGAACCCTTCTTCAGCGCTGCCAGCTTTGAATAAACTTGGCTGCGCCTCAGCAAATCGAGCGAGCTCGTTTGCATTAGGGCTTGCACAAGTTTTCCGGTTATCGTCAGTATCATAAATAATCATTCTATGATATTCATCTATCGGGCCATGAGCTACCGTCGCTTGTACTGTGCTTGAAAGTAAGTCGAAGAGTTGCACTGAAATTTGGGCAGATGGAAGAGAATCTGTATATTTGCAAAAAATAATACTCAAAACCATCAATTATGAAGAAGACGACGATTATTTATTTGATGTTGATATGCTTGGGATGCCTGTTTCACGCCCAGGCGAGTGATGAGATCGTGTTCACGACAGTGCTCGAGAACCCTATCACCCCAGTGAAGAACCAGAGCCGCAGCGGCACGTGCTGGTCCTATGCGACCATCGGCTTCATCGAGGCCGAGCTGTTGCGCTCGACAGGCAAGGTGTTCGACCTGAGCGAGATGTTTGTTGCCAGCAAGGACTATGTCGATTGTGCCGAGTATCACGTGAGGATGCATGGCTATAGCCGTTTCTCGGAAGGCGGGTCGGCCGACGACGTCCTTGAGGTCATCAACCGTCATGGCATCTGCCCCGAGGACGCGATGGCTCGTCCTGGTTCGATGATTGGTGACACACTGGCCAACTTCACCGAATTTTTCGCTACACTGGAGCCCTACGTCGAGTCTATCGCCAAGGGCAACAGCACCAAATTGACCAGCCAGTGGAAAGTGGGCCTGCAGGGCATTCTGGATGCTTATCTGGGCCAGTGTCCCGAATCATTCACCTATCAAGGCAAGCAATACACGCCACAGAGCTTTGCCAAGATGCTGGGCATCGACAAGCGGGACTACGTGAGCATCACGAGCTTCACCCATCACCCATTCTACGAGCAATTTGTCATCGAGGCTCCCTACAAGTGGCGCCCGCGTCCCAGCTGGAACGTCACGATCGACGAGATGATGGCAACTATTGACGAGGCACTCAAGCAGGGCTATACCGTCTGCTGGGGCGGTGACGTGAGCGAGGATGGTTTCACCCGCACGGGCCTGGGCATTGCCGCCGACATCGAGCATGCCGATGACCTCACAGGCAGCGATGCCGCCCGCTGGCTCAAGCTCACCAAGCAAGAGAAAGCAGAATCACTGAAGAAACTAGGTGCACAGACCCCCGAACTGGTTCCCACCCAGGGGCTGCGCCAGGAGCGTTTCGACAATTGGCAATCGACATACGACCACGTGATGGTGATCTTCGGCATCGCCCGCGACCAGAACGGACGCGAATATTACAAGGTGAAGAACTCGTGGGGCCAGACTGGTGACTATAAGGGCATCTGGTACATGTCCAAGGCCTACATCGCACTGAACACGACTTATATTTTCCTCAATAAGGAAGCTGTCAAGAAAGACCTGCGCAAGAGACTAGGGTTTTAGAGACACTTAGCAGAATCATAACTTGACGATTAGAGAGGAGAGAGGAGAGAGGACTGCACCTCTACACCATACACCTTTACACCTCAAGTTTTTAAAGTGGTTGCAACCACTTTAAAAACTTGAATGTTACTCGGGAGTCATGGTGAGATTCAGGATGGTTGCCGGGGCAATGTAGGTGGCCACGAAGCGGCGAATGTCGTCGGGGGTGAAGGACTGAAGCGTCTTGACATAGTCGGTGTCGAAGTCGATACCGAACTTGTCATAGTACTTCATCATCGACATCCAGTAGGTGTTGTCCTGCCGATCCTCGGCATTGACCTTACAGAGGTATTTCACCACCTTGTCGAGCTGTTCAGCGGTGACACCATGGACAGCAACGTCGTTGACATCATCGGTGATGATCTGCCGCGTCTCATCGGCCTTGCCAGCGGTGACGGTGACATTGAGCGGCATGAAGATGACGGGGGCATCGTCGCCATTCTGGTCCGGAACGACGCTGCAATGGGTATCGACATGATAAGTCCAGCCACGGTCCTCACGCAAGTGCTGGCGGAAGATAGCTGAGAAAATCTGACCCGTCACACGTGCCAGCAGAGCATTGCGCATGTTATAGTCACACTGGGCGGTCCAGAAGAAATAGACCTTGTCCTGAGGATTCTCCATCTTGCGGGTCCAGCGGGTGTCGATATGGTGGTCAAACAAGCGATAACCGATGTCACGGGGACGCTCTTGACGGCCATCGGAGCTCGCTGGCAACGAGGCGACATATCGACCCAAAAGCCGTCGCAGGGTATCGGTGTCAAAGTCACCCACGATGAACAGAGTGACATCACTCATGTCGGCAAAACGGTCACGATAGACCTCGAGGACACGATCCAGATCGACACGATCCACCTCATCCTTGCCCAGACGCTCGCCACCCAGCGGATGATGGTTGAACACATTGGCAAACAGAGAGTCGGCAAACTCAAACTTAGGGTCGGCCATCTGGTTGGCAATGCGAGAGCGGTTATTCTCCAGATAGGCCTTGAAGGCTGGCACATCCTGCTGAGGCGATGTCAACTTGAGATAAAGCAGCTGGAAAGCCGTCTCAAGATCGGCACGGGTAGCCGTTCCCTGGAAACCCTCTTCAGTCTTGCTGACGAAGGTGCGCATCGTGGCATTCTTGCCCGCCAAGACCTTCTTGAGGTCGTTGCTCGAGAACTGGCCGAAGCCCAACGTGGCAGCCACATTGCCGAACACCTTGAACGAAGGACCATCTTGAGCACCACGATAATTCTGAGACAAGCCACCAGGTCCAGCACCAGCAATCACTACCTCGTCCTGCTTGAGATTGGTCTTCTTGACCATGGCGCGCATGCCGTTGGAAAGCGTCCACAACTCAGCACCAAATACCGGCATCGGCTCGACCTTGACCACAGAACCCTCTAGAGGCTCAACGGTGAGTAACCGGTCATACTGGACGCTATCCACCCATGCCGTCACCTGCATCGAGCGGCCCTCATGGAAACTGTCGATGAGTGACCGTCGGGTGGGAATGGCAACACCTTGTTTCTCGGGGGCATAGGTCATCAACACCACATTACGATCGGTAGGGCTGACCAAGGTATTGAAGTAGCGGTTTACCTCGTCAAGGGTGACCTGGTCGATCTCCTTCAACATCAGGTCATGATAGACCTCAATGGTGCTCAATGGCTCACCCTCGAGATAGGCACGGACAAAGTCGCGCGCCAGTGTCGTGTTGCTGTAACGGTCACGCTCACGATACAACTTGTCTAGGGCCGATACATAGTTGAGACGAGCGCGGCGCAATTCGCCGTCGGTGAATCCAAAACGGCTGGCACGCTGCACCTCACGTGCGAGCCATTGCATCGTACGATCAGCTTGACCCTCCTTGCTCGTTGCGATGAGCTGGAAGGCATTGCGGGACTTAGAGATGATGAAATTGCGGTCGGTGACTCCCACATGGGTAAAGGGAGCCTCGGCATCCTGTTTCAAGTCGTTGAAACGCGAGGTCATCATGGCTGCCACCACATGCTTGAGGTAATCGTCTCGCAGGAAGGCCGTCGTCGGCATCAACTCGCTGGGCAGGTCATCGTGCTTGAACAACAACCGCACGCTGGTCGTGGTCTGCTCGGGGTCAGTTTGTACCGTTGAGATGATCTGCTCATTGTCGGGCACCTCAACCCGGACCACAGGAGCAGCATGCTTGGGATTCTTCACCTTACCGAATAACTCTTGTATCTTGGCCACGGCCCAATCAGGGTCGATGTCACCCACGACGATAATGCACTGGTTGCTGGGGTGATACCACTTCTTGTAATAATCGCGCAACTCCTTGTGCTTGAAGTTCTTCACCACGCTCATCAAGCCGATGGGCATGCGGGCGCCGTAGAGGCAGTCAGGATAGACATCGGGGGATGATTTCTCCATCAGGCGGTAGTTGGCACCGCTGCGGTAGCGGTATTCACCCTCAATGACACCACGTTCCTCGTCGATATCCTTGCCACGCAGCAGCAGGTCATGCCCCCAGTCGCTGAGCACGAGCATGCAGGAGTCCAGCAATCCTTGCCGGCCTGTGGGCACGTTGCTGATGTTATAGACCGTCTCGTCGGTACTGGTATAGGCATTGAGGTTGGCACCAAATTTCACACCATTGCGCTCCAGGTAATCGATGAGCGAGTTACCGGGGAAATGCTTCGTGCCATTGAAGCACATGTGCTCGAGGAAATGAGCCAGACCTCGCTGGTTTTCCTCTTCCTGAATCGAGCCCACACGCTGTGCGATAAAGAAATCGGCATGGTGCTCAGGGTAGTTGTTGTGCTTCACATAATAGGTGAGACCGTTGTCGAGTGTCCCCGTGCGCACCGTAGGATCCATGGGGATAACGTCGGCAGCAGTGGCTGTCATGGCGACAAGGGCCAGCAATGCGATAATCGATTTTCTCATTTGTTTCATTCTATTAGAAAATGTAGTTAATTGTCGTGAGTAAGTCAATGGTCTTGAGGCCTGAATGGTAACAGCCCATAACAGCGCCGCACATCAAGCGGATGGCCTGACGGCTGGAGGTTGCGACCTGTAGCGAGAACACGGCCTCGCCTTGCCAGTGGAAATTGCTCAGGTAGTCATAGCTAGCCCGTCGAGCCCGCATCAGTCCCTGCAGCTCCTCCTTCACACCGCTGGCCAGCCACTGGCTGTCCACGGGATGGTCGAGCTTGAAGCCCAATGCCAGCCCAGGCATGAACCGCCCTACATGCCAGCGGCCATCCAGTCGAGTACCCCACTCCACCTCGCCTAGCAAGCGGCAGCATTGTGGGTCGGCATAAATCTCGTTCAAGTGACGATAGGCCACAAATGGATGGATATCGGTCTTGAAAGACGACGACCACAAGCTGGACCACAAGGCATCAATGCCAATGTCGAAGCGGTTCTCGTGATACATGTCATTGCTGCCGATCTTAGGGTAAACCATGGCCGCAGCGTCACCGAATACATTCTCAGTGCCCACGCGACGAGATGCCTCGATGGTTGCACGCACGCCCCATGATCGTCCTAGCCAACCCAGTTCTCCACTAAGGGAATTGTGCGTGACACGGGCAAGCGGCAACTTGTTGAGTCCTGTCAGGATGTTGTCAAACGCAAACCTTGAAGCATTCACACTTGCCGTGATGCCACGGGCACGCAGCGGATGCAGGTCAAGGGTTGCCCCCCAGCGGTAACCGTTATAGTAGGTCGCCTCGCCAGTACCTGCAAAGCGCCCATAGTCATTGGTCAGTCCCGTCAAGTGGAACACCTTGTCGTGACCCAACTCGCTGTAGAAGGCCACATTGTTGGTCTGCTTGTATTTTCTGAAGTTGAGCGACACTGCAGCCATGTGGGTAGTTGACACTTTCATGCCGATGCCAGCAGACATATCGAGGCAAGCCGTGATGTTGCGGGGGCGGGGGTCAACATTGCGGTAATGCAAGCCGGCAGTGTAGTCGATGTATGCGCCCCAATAGAGGTGGCCGTTACCGTCGGCATAGCCTCCGCCGAAGCTATAGCGTTCACTCTTCATCCTCGATGACAAAACGCTGTCGGCAAGCAGATAAGGATAAACCGTCGAGATATCACTGGTCTCGTTCCATGTAATATTGCGGGTAAAGCCGTTCTCATAGCGGGCATGTCCCCACAGTGTGGAACGATGATGCTTGATGTGGGTGTCGGCTGCCAGATGCCACATGCGGGAATAGTTGCCACGCTGCACATCGAGCGCGGTCTCGCCATCCTCGTCGTGCAAGGAGAAGCCGCCACCGGCATGGCTGATGCCATCGGTACGCGAGAACTGGTTGACGACAGGATTCTGCCATGCCAACGAGAGCAGCCGGTCCACCCGCAGCGTGTCGTCGAGCGACATCCAGCGAGGAGACTCCTGGGCCAGCATAGCTATGGAGAGCCACACACACAACAGGGAAAGCAGGGTTATGCGTCTCATCATCAATCCTTAGGGGTTACACCGTCCCACGTGCGCTGGGTGCACAGGTTACCGTCCATATCAATCACGGTGCCTTGCTCCTCAATCAGGCTGGGGATGCAATAGGGATTAAAATCTTCGGTCGAGTTGTTGGTGTCCTTGAAGTGAGGACATCCATCCTTGAGGTAGAGCATCTTGCGGCGCACACTGTGGAAATAGCGTGACTTGTCGTGATCGACAGTCCCGCAATAGGTCCAGCCGCGATCCAGGGCCGGTGCAGTGACATTCCATGCATACTCCGACGCGACGCTGCAGTTGACGGCATCAACGATCCAAGCGTTAGGCACCTTGTAAGCCTTCTGGGTCATGGGGAAAGTACCTGATGCGTTGACCACGACGTAATTGTAGGTATAAGAATAATTGGCCAGATACTCTTCCTTGCCAACAGGGATACGGGCAATGGCCAGCGCACGGAAGCCGCGGTTGTGCAACACATAGAACGACTGTGTGTAGCAGTACCACTTGTCGAGATTGGGTACCGTGGGGCTGTCGATGTCCATGTGACTTGCGCTAGTCGAGACGTCATACCACTCCCAGTCGGCGGCACTCAGGTCGAAGCTATTGGGGTTGGCCACCTTGTGGTCGATGCCAGTGTCGGCAAGAATCAGACTCTCACCAGGCTGTACAGGATAGTCTTTGCCACTGCCTGGGATGGTGTAAATAGCCTGCACGGTCATGGCTTCCCCCATGATGTCAGGGTCATAGTCATACTTGTCGGTCGTGGTGAATTTGGACTCCAATAAAGTCAGGCCATCAGCATAGAGGATATGGTCGGTGTTGTTGTAAATCTTGATGTAGTCATCACCGTAGTACTGGTTTCCAGAAGTCTGCAACGTGCCAGTGAAAAAGATTTCCTCGATGATGAAATCATCGTTGACCAGGCTCTCAAAGGCTGGCAACGTCACCGAATAGCTAGATGCGGAAATCTGCACCGACTGTACATAGGCCGTCACGTGCCGGGTAATACCGTCCTTGACGACATCGGCTTCATAGCCCATGTCATAGAGGCCCGTCTTGAGCGACACGTCACTGAGGTCACTATAGATGACTTTGCGGCCGCTGGAGACATCCTTGACCTCGAGTTGCTGGGTCGTGACGGTGGCTCCTTGCAGTTCGTCGGGCATATTGACCGTAAACACTGGGGTGAAATAAGCGAGATTCTCATCGAGCTTGTCGTCACAAGCTGTGGCAAGCATCAAGAGCATCAAGAGAAAATGGATTTTCTTCATCATTATCATTGTTTTGGTTTATAGCGAGAAATTGAGTTCCATACCGAAGTAAGGGTCGCTGCTGCGGCGGACAGTCAACCCGTTAGACTTGTAGTCGGGCAGATAGTCAAGGATGCGGTTGACAAAGACCACGACCCTGAGGTGCTTGCCGATTTCCTTGGTCGCCTTGAGGTTGACATAGATGGCAGCTGGTGTTGTCTGCTTCTTATAGACATCACTATTGTAATACTTGGTGAGGAATTGCAACAGCGGATCAGCTAGCGACTGAGGCGTGTAGGGATGCAGCTGGCCGTCGGTCGCGTCGATATAGGACACGGGGGTTCCATCCTGAGACAGGCGGCGGGTACTCTCAAACCACATGCACTGCACATTGGTCGTGAAGACCAGCCCCCATCGCTTCACCTGTGTGTCGAACATGAAGTTGGTGTTCAACTGTTCGTTGACACGTCCGTCATTCCAATCATATAGGCCCACATAACGGTTGCTCACGATGACATTATCGACCACATCGGTAACGGGACTGTACATCATCTGCGAGTTGGTGTAGGTCGAGCGGAACCAAGCGCCCGTCACCGTCAAGGCTGTCGCGACGGGTTGCCATCGGGCCGTGGTGATGACCCACTCAATACCCTCCTTATTCAAGCGGCTACCATTGGTCTGCTTGCTATAACCACCCAAGACGGTACGGTCCTCATAGGGCAGCGTTTCGAGTTCAGGCGGTGCCGTCAAGGTCATCGGATCGATAGCGCTCACGTCATACCAGCGGTAGCTGTAGGGCTTATAGAAGGCGCTGTAACGGTAACCAGAACGCATCTTCTCGTTAAAATAGGTCACTGAGAAGCTATTGCGCCCTATGTTGCCGCCCAAACGGATTTCCCACTTGTGGTTGCGGGCAGGCTTGAGGTCATAGTTGGCCACGTCGTCAATGTAGGTGCGCAGACTGATGCGGCTACGGTTCACAGGATCGTTCACGTCATAGTAGTTCAACTGGATATAGTCGTGGTAATTGACTTGCGGGAACAAGTGGTTGATGGTTGGCATCTTGGTCGTCAAGCCATAACCACCGGCCAAATAGGTGTGCACCTCATGATCCCCGACATGGATAGCCGGCAAGGTCAACTTGACATTGAGGCGCGGATCCAGGTAAGGACGGTTGCTGAGCAGATATCGGCCGCCAAGTCCAGGCAACTGGATGGAACGGAGGCCTAACTGGGTCTCGAGTGTTGCAGATCCGACAGGCAGGGTAATGTTATCCTCGATGTAGAACGAAAGCACATGCAGGGCGGGAATATCCTTGAAAGCCCTGGGGCGAGTCGTCCAGGAGGCACCCAACGGACGTGTGAGGTCATAGACCTGCCCGTCACCATAGTTCTTGGAGAGTGTCCATTCAAGACCAGCCTTGTAGGCATTCTTCACCTTATTTATATTCCAGCCGCCCTCGGCCTTGGCCTTGACAAAAAGATTGAGCGGCTTGCCGTCGCTGACGTAGTTGGCAATGTATTCACTGAGCAAGTACTGACCGTCGTGTTCCCCCTCGTCCATGGTTGTGGGAGCAACCGAGGCACGCTGCGGCGCTACCTGCTTGTTGCGCTCCAGACGGTCATGCTGATAGCTCACCGACGTGTTGACGTTCACGCTCTTGAGCCATTGCTGGTGAGAGAAAGAGAAGGTCAGGTCGCTGGTGAAATTCCATCGGTTATAGCGGGACTTGTACTCATCGACCTTGCGGTAGCTCAGGTCAGGATCCTCTTTAGCGTCGTCAAACGAGCCCGTGTAGTCCACACCCGTAATCCAGGAGGTCGTCAGCGCTGAGTGGTCAAAACGGAAGTTCAAACGGGCCGACAGGTTCAAGCGCTTGTAATTCTCGAGCGTGTTGCGCGGATCTATCTTCGAGTCCAGGTAACCTGCATCAACATTCATGATGTGTCCTGTGTTACCCAGGTAGAAGCCCTTGCCCACCGATGCCAACTTGCTATACTCGTCGGCCTTGAAACGGGCTGTGAACGGCGTGGCTCGACGGATGCGCTTGATGTTGACCATACCGCTGGTGAGGTTGCCGTACTCAGCCGAGGGGATGCCACGGATAACCTCCACACTCTCAATGTTGTCGGTGCTGAGCGTGCGCATGTCCACACCCTTGCCAGTCATGTCGCGGGCAGACTCACTGCCATCGGGGATGCCCTGCATGTTGGCATCGCCATTAATGGGCGCGCCGTCAACCATGAATAGTGTTCCCAGCGAGGAGATGTCATAGTCGGGGTTGCTGCTGCCCGTCTCACGCAGCTTGATGGTATTGACCGAACCCATATTGGGATTGTGCGAGATGTTGCCAGGTAACAGCTCCATCAAGTCGGTGAAGCTGGTGGGCTGCAGGTGAGCCATCGCGTCACGGTCGATGCGCGATGTGCTGGTGATGCCGGTAGACTCCTTGGCGGTGACCACCACGTCGCCCAGCACGTGGCTGTCTTCATCGATAACGATATCCAGCGTGCGGTCGGCAGTGATGGTAACCTCGGCCCTGAATGGCTTGTAACCCACATAGGAAACTGACAACGTGTAGCGTCCACCATCTATGGTGAAATGAAAATTACCAGACGCATCAGTCTGAGTGACATGATTGCCTGGGGTAACCGTCACGGTTGCAAAGGGGATTTTCTCATGCGTCTGTCCGTCAGCCACCGAGCCTCGCAGAGTGTACGCCCGCGCTGCAGTAACCGACAGCAGCAACGCTATCATCAGTAATAGGTATTTTCTCATCTCGCTGAATAGGAATTCCGTAAGTTGATTGCGCTGCAAAATTACGTTATCCCCATCAACGGCACGATAGCCAAAAATTGGGAATTTAGGCTCTAACCTTCATCATTATAGGCTATAAGTGCATATCCACAAAGCCCTGCAAAACGCAGTTCAATCAATCCATTGAAATGCAACATAACATAAAAAAAGCCGCATCGCTCACGCGGGACGGCTTTCTTGCAAATAACATTTCTCCAAATTTATTAACTTTTAACTTAAGATGTGAAAGTTGAAAATAGTATGTATGAATTATGAAAAGAGTATCCTCTTGTAACTTCAGTACCATTGATGTCCATGACACATCAAAGGTCTTTTTAGTTCTGCAAAATTACTAAGAATTTTACATACTCCAAAATTTTGAAATAAATTTCAGCCAAATCACCTCAATTTATTATAAAAACCGTCTTCTACTGGCTCTAACCAGTCGGTAGAGTTGTCCGGTTCGACCCTTGTCATGTAGGTAATGTGCTGGAACCATGTGTCACGTGCGGCACCATGCCAGTGCTTAACGCCCTCGGGAATGGCAATCACGGTGCCAGGCTTCAGCTCGACCGGAGATTTACCCCACTCCTGATACCAGCCACGACCATCAACACAGATGAGCACCTGGACGGCACCATGGTGAACATGCCAATTATTGCGGCACCCCGGCTCAAAGGTCACATTGACGGGACCGCCGTTCTGGGCATCAAGAGGAGCGATATAGCTATTGCCGATGAAGTACTGCGCATAATCGGCATTGAAGTCGCCACGAGGCCAAGTGCCATCGTTGGGACGACCCTCACCAGCTGGTTCACCATAGACAGTGTTCACCGCCTTGCGGGCTCGCCAGCCCTCGATCTTACCCACAGTGTAGTCAAGCACCTGGGGAATGGCATGCAGCTCGTCATCGGTGACACCCATGTTGCGTGCTCCACGCACGTGGGCTTGCAACTGGGGTTCACATCCCTCAAGGGCCGAGATAGCGCTGACGGTGACAATCTCACGCTCATCATCGGTGAGCGTGGTACGGGCGAAGATATCGCCGAAGAGGTGCGCCTTGAGATAATAGTCGGTCTGGGGCGCAAACTCATAGTTGAAGGGAGCTCCAGATAAGCGGGTCTGCACTTCTGTGCCCTGCTTGAGAGCATCATAGTCCTCGGGCAGCGGTGTGGCATCTGGGCCCATCTCGGTTTTCATGCCCTTCTCGTCGCGCTCCTTCACGACCTGCTGCAACACACCCAGGGCATTGAGGGAGCGGGGAAATCCCGTGTAGGCATACAGTTGAGAGAGGGCTTCCTTGATCTGATTGACGGTCAATCCGTTGTCCAAGCCTTCATGGATAGCGGGAGCCAATCGTTGTAAGTCACCTTTAGCCTCCAGTGCTGAGATGGTGACCAGGCTCTGTTTCTTTATGTTCATCTGTGACTGTGCGTTAATATAATTAGACGTCATAATCATTACGAATGAGCAAATGATGATAGTTATTAGTTGATTGATTTTATTCATTGCCATTGCAGTGAGTTGTTACAATTATTCAGCTGCAAAATTATAACGGATTTCCATAACAAATATTACCTTTATTACTGATATTTCTACACAAAATACCGATAAATCATCAAAACGGAAATCAAACCACGTCAACCCCGTTCTTTGCCAGAACCGTGGTTGACGTGGATGTAATGGGATTACTCTTACCAGAATGACTACAGGCAGTTGCGGAAGATGACCTCGATATCGTGCTGATTGAGGGGCACAAAACCAGGCAACACACCGCCATTGCAAGCCTTGCGGGCCATCGTGGGAATGTGCTCATCACCAATGCCCAGCTCGGTAAAGGTGCTCTTGAGGCCCAAAGTAGTGAAGAGGAATTCCTTCACCTTGTCAATAGCCTGGTGGGCTATGTCCATAGCAGGCTGATTAGCATCGATGCCGAAGACATTCACACCGAACTGCACATACTTGCTCACGGTGTCCTCGCCCAAGCAATACTCCATCCAGCGAGGAGTGATGATGGCAAGACCAAGACCGTGGGTGATGTCATAGTAGGCCGAGACCTCATGCTCCATCGGATGGCAACTCCATGCCTTGCGCTTGCCACCATTGATAAAGCCGTTGATGGCCCATGACGAAGTCCACATCAAGTTGGCACGTGCCTCATAGTTGCAAGGCTCCTTCAGAGCGATGGGCGCATACTTGATGATAGTCTTCATCATACCCTCCATGAAGCAGTCGAGCATGTACAAATCCTGGTCGGTATTGAAATAGACCTCAAAGATATGGGACAACATGTCGGCAGCGCCACAGGCAGTCTGATAGGGGCTGACGGTATAGGTCACAGTAGGATCAAGGAACGATACCTTGGGCAACAGGATGGGTGACTCAACACGACCCAACTTGTCGTTGGTCTCTGGGTTGCTGATCACACCACCAGCATCCATCTCGCTGCCGGTTGCCGAGAGTGTCAACACGCTGATGATGGGAAGGGCCTCGGTGATAGGAGCCCACTTCTCGTTGAAGAAGTCCCATGGGTCATGGTCAACCTTGGCACCAGCAGCCATAAACTTGGTGGCATCAATGGTCGAGCCACCACCCACGGCCAGCAGCACGTCGATATTGTGCTCCTTGCACATCTGGGCACCGCGGCGCACGCTGTCGATACGGGGATTGGGATCGACTCCTGAGAGTTCAAACAGTTCCATGCCTGCTTTCTTGACCTCGGCCACAACGGCATCATAGAGGCCAGTGCGCTTAATCGAACCGCCACCATAGGTGAGCAGGACGCGCTTGCCGAACTTTGCAAGCTCCTCGCTGAGGTGCTGCAACTGATTCTCTCCAAAGTAAACCTTGACAGGAATGTTATAAACGAAGTTGTTCATTGGGTTGAATGATTAATTAGGGACCTCAAGGCTTTAAGGTCTTGAGGTCCATATTTGGGTTAGAGTTTTACAATCACATAGTTCTTGGAACCGAGGCCGATGTGCTCAGCCCAGTCAATGGTGTGAGTGCCGTGACGGCTGTTGATACGCTCGATGAGCGGCGCATTGTCATCACCGACAGTTGCCTTGTGGTTAAACACCATCTGGACACATGCCCAATCGAGAGCGACAGGGTCAAGACTTGCCATGATGCCCATGTCCTTGAGCTTGGGCTCATCGGGGGTGCCATCACAGTCACAATCAACCGACATGTTGTTCATCACATTAATATAAATAACGTGACCACCCATATAGTTATGGACAGCCTGGGCAGCGGCAGCCATCGACTCGAGGAAGCCGTCCTGATCCTCAATGTGTTTCCATGCGTCGCTGGCATCATCGGTATAACCGGCTGAGTGAATATAGGCCTTGCCTGCAGTGCTGGCAACACCGATAGAGGCGTTCTTCAGCACACCACCATATCCACCCATGGCATGTCCCTTAAAGTGGGCCAAATTGATCATCCAGTCATAATTAGCCAGATGATCGCCAACGATGTCATACTTGATGTGGCTACGGTCCTTAACGGGGATTCGCATCTGGCCATACTCGTCCATGATATCGACAGCAAAGATTGAATCAAAACCATGTTCGTGGATAGTCTGCCAATGCTTGGAAACATCCTGACGAGAACCGCCATAAGCCGTGCAGCACTCCACGATGGTACCGCCGACCTCCTCCACCAGGTTGCGGATGAGGGTAGGCTTCAAGTAGTGGGTGTTGCCTGCCTCGCCAGTGCTGATTTTCACAGCGACACGGCCCGTAGCTTCCACACCCAGTGCCTTGTAAATCTTCACCAGTGACTCGGGCGAGATTTCGCTTGTGTAATACACCTTACTTTGGGCATTGGTCACGAGCGCCAACAACGTAGCCGCCATGACCATAAAGATCTTAATTCTATTCATTGTGAGTAGATAATAATTGGTTAAGCGTACAAAGATACAACAATTACCTGAATAATGCAAACACTTTGGCTCACTTGAGGGATTCAACCCAAGACTTCATCTCACCCTCACCCATGTAATTCAGGTTCTTGGGCTCGACCCAATTGGCACCAGGTGCCGACGGCTTGAGATACCTCATCGTCTCACCCGCACCACTTCCACCTGAAGTGAAGAACGGCACGATGGTCTTGCCGGTCAGGTCATATTGCTCGAGGAAGGTATTGATGATTGTCGGGGCGATATACCACCAGATGGGGTAACCCACAAACACGGTATCATACTGCTCCATGTTCTCTACACGGCTAGCGATAGCAGGACGGCTCGACTTGTTCTCCATCTCAAGGGTTGAGCGGCTCTTCTTGTCGCGCCAGTTGAGGTCGGCAGGTGTGTAGGGAACCTCGGGAACTATTTCAAACAGGTCAGCACTTGCGGCCTTGGCCAGCTTGGCAGCAGCCTCCATTGTAGTGCCTGTAGCACTGAAGTAGGCCACAAGCGTCTTTCTACTGTTATTACTCATTTCTTCATCTTTGTTTTGGTTGTCGCCAGCAGCCATTGCGTTGATAGCCAGGCAGCAAGCAGCGATAGTTAATATTAATTTCTTGATTTTCATATTACTTTGACAACAAGATGTCAATTGACAGAGGTAACGTCCTCGATATTGTTATTAAAAGTCAGTTTATCATTGTCAGATAATGACTACTTCAAGTTCTTCTTGAAGAATGCCTCCAACTTATCCCAGGGGATGACCTGATCCTTGCCGCCGTCATAGAGGTCGGTGTGGGTAGCTCCAGGAATAATCATCAATTCCTTGTTGTCACGGTAATTGGTATAGGAGGTCATGTCGCGGTAAGCGTCCTCGGCAAAGTAGCGCGAGTGGGCCTTCTCACCATGGATGATGAGGACTGCCGAGCGGATTTCCTTGGTGTACTTCAAGATGGGCTGGTTCATGAACGAGATGCAGCCCGTCTGATTCCAGCCGTCGTTGGAATTGAGCGATCGCTCGTGATAGCCGCGCGGAGTCTTGTAGTAGTCATAATAGTCCTTGACAAAGAACGGAGCGTCCTCGGGCAGTGGATCCACCACACCACCACCTGTCTCGTAGTAGCCACGGGCATAGTCGGCAGTGCGCTGATTGTTCAAGGCGACGCGCTGTTGGTAGCGGGCCTCCTCGTCCATTGAGTCAAAGTAGCCGCGGGCATTAATGCGCGTCATGTCATACATCGTCATCACGGCAGTGGCCTTGATGCGGGTGTCGATGGCAGCGGTGTTCAGTGCCAGGCCACCCCAGCCACAGATGCCCAAGATACCGATACGATCTGGATCTACGTTGTCCAGTGTCGAGAGGAAATCGACCGCAGCCTGGAAATCCTCGGTATTGATGTCGGGTGACGCCATGTAGCGGGGTTCTCCCCCACTCTCGCCAGTAAACGACGGGTCGAAGGCGATAGCCAAGAAACCGCGTTCAGCCATCTGCTGGGCATACAATCCACTGCACTGCTCCTTGACAGCGCCGAAGGGGCCGCTCATGGCAATAGCCGCAAGACGGCCAGTTGCCCCTTTGGGGACATACATGTCGGCAGCCAGGGTGATGCCATAACGGTTAACAAAGGTCACCTTCTTGTGATCCACCTTGTCACTCTTGGGAAAAACCTTGTCCCACACGGTGGTGAGCTGGAGCTCTTGCTTCTTGATCTGAGTCTGTTTCATGTGTCGGTTGTTTTGAGCCGAGGCACCGCCAGTTGCAAGTGCGCATGCGGCTATTGTCAATAAAATGATAGTTCTTGTCTTCATAACGGATGAAATTACGAAATTCTTTTTCACAATGCAAAATTACTACTACATTTACAATAAATACCAACCATTATTGAAGAATTAACTACCAAAATCACATTGCATGCCACTCTACCGTAGGGCGAGTATCACGTCAAGCATTCATTGCGGCTGAATCTCTGTTATTCACCAAATATAGTGAGAAGAATTGCTGAAAAACACTATAATAGGTTATTTTACAGGAAAATTGACGGGAGTAATTTTGCATCGTGTGAAAAAGTGAATCATTTATAGATAAAGTAAACAAGAAACGTAAAATGAAGAAAAGTTACATGTTCATGCTGGGTCTTGCCGCCAGTGCAATGATGGCAAGCGCTCAGACTCCCACCCTGATGTGGGCCAACAACTTCAGCTGGCAGAACGACGGCGGTGCAATGCTCGCCAACATCGGCTACAACATCGCTATGTCCAGCGATGGTAACCTGCTGGTGTTTAACTCCTGCGGCACGACCACCGAGGAGCAGCAGATCACCTTCGGCGACCAAGTGGTGGGCACAGGCACCAACCATGGCAGCACCAGCTACAACAACTCGATGGTGCTCGTCAAGACCAATGCCCAGACAGGAGCCCCCATGTGGAGCGTCTATAGCACTAGCGGTGACGGTGCCGCCAACAACGGCATGGTAGCCGCCACAAGCGATGGTGGGGCCTATCTGGTAGCCAAGCTGCGCCACACCGCAGGCCAGGAAAACAGCAAAATCAACTTTGTCGATGCCAAGGGTGCCAACACCACCCTGGACTGGCAGCTGACAGACGGCAACCGTTTCTATCAAGTCGTTATCCTCAAGGTGGACGGCCAGGGCGAGATCGAGTGGCACAAGATGATCCAAGTGGACAACACTCCCATGCCTGACGCCACCAGCACCTATACCGCCGATGCCGTGTACATTGGCGACATCACTGTCGATAGCGAGGACAACCTCTACGTGAGCGGCAGGTTTGTCACGAGCATTACCCTTGACGGCACTACCTTGACCTCGCAGAGCAGCGAGGGATGGAATGGCGATTCTCAGAAGACCCGCGGTGACTTGTTCATCGCTAAGTTTGACGCACAAGGCAACTACAAGAAGAGCCTGGTCCAAGAGGGTACCACAACATCTGCCAACATCGCTAGCCTGACGATGAACGAGGGCAAGATCTACTTCGCCGGCTACATCGAGAGCGACAACCCAATCTCTCTGGACGGCACCAAGCTGGCTCAAGGTCAGGGCGAAAACTACCGTGACCTGCTGGTAGGCTGCATGGACACTGACCTCAACGTCGAGTGGGCCAAAACCATCCTCGACAGTTACAAGGGTGCCATCTATAATAAACTGACTGTTAACGTCATTGGAGACAACATGTGGTTGACCGGCAAGGTACGCGCCAACTTGGCCGACGAGCAGGGAAATAGCCACGACTGGTCGAGCAAGACCCGCGACGGCATGCTGCTTCGCCTCAACAAGGAAGACGGCTCATGGCTGGGTGCCACCGAGTATGGCACCAACCAGGCTGGCTTCAACGGTGTGTTTGAGAGCAAGGATGACAAGAGCAGCGTCTATGCCTACGGTCACGTGCTCATCAACAACATGTTCATCCAGCGATACAACATCGAGGACCTGAGCGCCGGTGACCAGTGGGTGCTGATGAACAACTCCAACGATATCCAGAACTGCACTGCCGTGTGCGACCAGAATAACCTGTATGTCATGGGCCGCATGGGCAAGAACACCACCACCATCTACAGCGGTGAGGAGACCTCTACACTGACCAACACCATCGGCCAGAGCTCTGTAGTTGCCGCCTTTACCTTGCCCGTGAGCATCTATAACGGTGATGCTGGAAGTGGGGCACAGGTTCTGATTGGTGATGTTGATCAGGACGGTGAGTTAAGCATCAGTGACGTGAGTGCCCTCATCGACCTGCTGCTCATGGGTGAAACGGCAGGACATCCCGCAGCCGACGTTGACCAGGATGGCGAGGTAAGCATCGGTGATGTGAGCAGCCTGATTGATATTCTGCTCAAGATGTAACGAGAATTGATCGTTTATCTCTGATAACGCCTTCAAGGAGGGGAGGAAGAAACGCTGATTGTCATCGTTTCTTCCTCCCCTAGTTTATAAAGTTGCCTTAACTCATAAATTGACAAGACCACAAAAGTAAAATGATGGAGCGACCACTCTTTTCAAGGAAAATTACACAATATATTCATATTTCTTTGGCATTTTATCAAAAACTTACTACTTTTGGCAGCAAAATATCAAAATCAGCGTAACTAACCTAACTTTCAAGAATCATGAGAATAAAGAATCTATTGAGTGCATGTGCTCTAGTAGTCCTTGCCACTACAAACCTCAATGCCGCCAACATTGATGCCAATACGGCACAAGCAAAGGCATGTAATTTCATCAGACAGCATGCGGCTGCCCGTCCTGGTTCACTGAAGGCACCCGCAATGAGCGACCTGAAACTGGCTTACAGCGAGCCCTCGCAAGCCGACCAGACTGCCAAAGCGTATTACGCCTTCAACATCACGGGAGGCGGTTTTATCATCATGGCCGGAGAAGACCGTGCCAGCCAGGTGCTGGGCTATAGTGACCAGGGACATCTGGACTTCAACAATCTGCCTGACAACTTCAAGGCGCTGATGCGTGGATACAAAGAGGAGATCGAGTACCTGCAGGCTCATCCTGACTTGAATGCCACACCCGCTCTCCGTGCTACCAGCGGAGGCGGTATCGCCCCCCTAATCAAGACTTATTGGGGTCAGGAAGATCCCTACGACTGGCAGTGCCCCGTCTATAATGGCGAGTACTGTGTCGTGGGCTGCGTTGCCACAGCAATGGCCCAGGTAATGAATTACTGGCGTTACCCGACGGTTCTACCTGAAATCAACTCATACTATTGCTATGATATCGGCCAGACAATTCCCGCCTTGCCCGAAACCAGCATTGATTATAACAAGTTGCTCCCCTCCTATTGCCACTGGGATTGGAACCGTAGCGAGCTCATCCAGGACACCTATACCGATGCCCAGGCCCAAGAGGTAGCCAAGCTGGGCCGTTATTGCGGCCAGGTTGTACACATGGGGTACAGCCCCGAAGGAAGTGGCGCTTACACCAGCAGCCAGTTGAGCGGCATGATCACCTTCGGCTACAGCAGTGATGCCCGCGACGTGGAGCGTAGCGGCTGGTGGGGCTCGGAGTACTATTCGACCGAGGAATGGGAAGCAATGATCAAGGAAGAGCTTGACAAGCGCCAGCCCATCCTGTACTCGGCCAGCGACCCAGCAGCTGGAGGCCATGCCTTTATCTGCGACGGTTACAATGCAGAGGGGCTGTTCCACTTCAACTTCGGCTGGTACGGCACGTGTGACGGCTGGTATGTCTCCACAGCATTGAACATGACCCACCGCGACGGTGATGCGCTGCACTTCAATTCAGGCCATGAGATGCTCCTGGGTGTTGTTCCTCCCACCTATTGCGTCATCTCGGCCGATGAACTGAATGTGCAGGACGGTCTTCTCATCCTGGGTGAGAGTGCAAGCATTGAGGCCTCAAACGTCAATATCCACTCGACCTATGACAATGCTAACCTGATGTTCTCGATCAATAGTGCTACAGGCCGCCGCATGGCAACGAGCACCGTCGTTAAGGTGGCTGTCGCCGACTTCGAACAGGGCAGCACCGTGTCCAGCACCATCACCCTGCCCGCAACCCTCGAGGCCGGCTCCTATAGCATGCAATTCCACTACTACCAGGGCTCCATGCAGCGCATCACTTCCCAGGTCAACTGCGACAGCGGCAGCCTGAATGTAGTGGGTCACATGGCCAAGTATAACTCTGCATTCACCATCGATGACGTGGCGACCGTGATCGACTATCTGTTGGAAGGCTCGCACCCCGCACTCACCATCGACGATGTAGCACTGCTGATTGATGTACTGCTCGGCAATTAAGTAAACACATCCATTAACATAAAATAATCATTTAAAACTACTTCAAACTATGAAAATGAAAAATCTCCTAAGTTCAATGATGCTTGCATCACTGGCGATGGCCACACTCACGGCCAGTGCCGGAAACATTGATGCCAATGCCGCACGCATCGCGGCAGGCAATTTCATCCACAATCAAGCCGCCAAGGGTACTTTCCGAGCCCCTGCTACTGCCGACTTGCGGCTCATCCACACAGAGGCCTCGAGCACGGTTGCCGGTGCCAACGACTACTATGCCTTCAACCTGAAAGGCGGCGGCTTTATCATCATCGCCGGCGAGGACCGCGCACCCCAGGTACTGGGCTACAGTGACAAGGGCCAGTTGGACTTCAACCGCTTGCCCTATGGCCTGCAAGGCTTGCTCAATGGTTTTAAAGCCGAAATTGAATACCTGCAGACCTATGAGGGTGATGACCTGGTTCCCGCCCCTCAGTCGTTCAAAGCGACAACAGGCGTGGATCCTTTGATCAAGACCAATTGGGGCCAGGAAGCCCCCTACGACTGGCAGTGCCCCGTCTACAACAATCAATATTGCGTCGTGGGCTGTGTGGCCACCGCGATGGCCCAGGTGATGAAGTACTGGCAGTATCCCGAGAGCTGCAGCGGGGTTTCATCCTACTATTGCTCAAGCATCCGCAAGACCGTTCAGGCCTTGCCTGCCACCACATTTGACTACAGCCTGATGATTCCCAGCTATTGCCACTGGGACTGGGACAACAGCCAGCTCGTTCAAGATACCTATACCGATGCCCAGGCCCAAGAGGTAGCCAAGTTGGGCCGTTATTGCGGTCAGGCTGTCGAGATGGGCTACAGTCCTGAAGGCAGTGGTGCCTACACCAGCGACCAGCTGGCTGCGATGAAGGCCTTCGGCTATCGCAGCAGCGCCCAGTATGTCCAGAAAAGCGGCTGGTACAGCAGCAGTTACACCACCGCCCAGTGGGAAGCCATGATGAAGACCGAACTTGACGCAGGTCGTCCTATCCTCTACGCTGCCAACGATGTTGCTGGTGGCGGCGGCCATGCCTTCATCTGCGACGGTTACAATGCCGAGGGCAAGTTCCACTACAACTTCGGCTGGTATGGCACATGCGACGGCTGGTATGTATCGACTGCTCTGAACATGACCCACCGCGAGGGTGACTACCTGCGCTTCAACTCAGGCCATGAGATGCTCATCGGCATCCAGCCGCCCGAGGGCTGGCAGCCCCCTGTAACTGTTCTTATCGGTGATGTCAACATGGACGGCAACGTCAACATCGATGACGTGACGGCTCTGATCGATTATCTGCTCTCGCAGAATGCCACTGGCGTTGATCTCGCAGCCGCCGACGTGGATGGTAGCGGCAACATCTCGATTGATGACGTGACGGCCCTCATCGACAAGTTGCTAAGCGGAGAATAATTAGAAGAACATATCTCAACAACAAGTTGACATGATTGAGGCGGAATGGGGATTTACCATTTCGCCTCAATAATTATTACAAATCGTAATCAAACTGTAATGCAAACCCTTACCCTACGGGCATGGTGAATAAACACCTTATATTTATTATTTTTACATAAATAAACGGTCGTTTCCCGAGATTTTCACTCAAGAAATTTGTACAACTCAACTCTAAATTTTATATTTGTAGCGAGCTGGTTCCAGAACCTTGAGGCGGCAAACAGCCAGTTTCAATCTGTAACCAGGACACAACTACCACAAATATCTTGTTTATTCACTAAAATTAATGTCTCTTTATCTATGAAACGATTCACTTCTTCACTCATGTCACTTGCCCTGACGGCAACAATGCTGCTGGCAGCACCCATCACCCCGCGGGAGGCACAAGCTATTGCACAGCGTTTTGTCAGTCAATCCAGCGGCACATTCAACAAAGCCGCCACGTCAAGTCTGGCACTGACTCATCAAGGACTTTCGCCCGATGGCCTGCCCGACTATTACGTGTTCAACCAGAGGCAGGATGCCGGCTTCATCATCGTCAGTGGCGATGACCGTCTGGAACCGGTGTGCGGCTACAGCATGAGCGGCACCTTTAATCCTGACGACATGCCCGAGGCACTCACAGCATGGCTGGCCGATCTGCAACGTCAAGTCGATTTCCTGCGCAATCATCCTGAAGCACAACCATTGACCGCAAGGCAGTTGAGCACGAGCGTCGCTCCATTGCTCACCACGCGGTGGCACCAATGCCGTCCATACAATGACTTGTGCCCCGAGGCTCCATCCGGCGATGATCCGCACCTGATCTATGGTGGTCATGCATGTACTGGCTGTGCTGCCACCTCCACCGCCCAAGTCATGAACTACTATGAGTGGCCCAAGCAAGGCACAGGGAGCTTCAGCTATACAACTTATGTGACATTTTATAACCCAAACCTGCCTTACGCCGACAGCCGCGAGGTCACCTTGAGCGCCGATTTCTCACAGTCAGTCTATCAGTGGGACCTGATGAGGGACATTTACCTCTATGCCGACAAGAATTCTCATGGCTACCTGGACGAGAACGGGCATGTCGTGATTCACATCATTGATGACCATGGCGACACGATTCCCGACCCTGATGGCATCTACGGCAATGCGGTTGCCAAGCTCATGAGCGACGTGGGCATCTCAGTAAGGATGAGCTATGGTGCCGAGGGCAGCGCCTCGGCCACTGGCTATATCAAACTGGCGCTGGAGGAATTCTTCGGTTACCGGACCGAGTACCGTTCACGCGATGAGTATGCGGGTGACTGGGATGCGGCTCTGCGGGCCGACTTGGATGCCGGTCATCCGCTCATTTATAGCGGCTACGGCTACGCAGGTGGACACGCCTTTGTCATCGACGGCTATGACAGCCAGGGACGCTTCCACGTCAACTGGGGCTGGGCTGGCAAGTATGACGGTTACTTCATGAGCAGCGCGCTCGACCCGAGCGAATATGACTTTGACTATTACCAGGAATGTGTGCTTGTCATTCCTGACAAGCCCCTGCTGCTAGGCGATGTGGACGAGGACGGCGAGGTCAGCATCAATGACGCGAGTGCCTTGATCGACCTGCTGCTACGTGGTGAAACGACAGGGCACCCCAGCGCCGATGTCGACGAGGACGGCGAGGTAACCATCGGTGATGTGAGTTCGCTCATCGACCTGTTGCTCCATGCAGATTAAAGGATTTTCAAGTTTCTAAAGTGACTTTAGAAACTTGAGGATAAAGGTTAACGGTTAAAGATGGACTTTGAAATGCCAGATGATGGCTTTTGCCAGATTTTTTCAGTTTTTTAAGAGACAACTCTTTAACATTTAAACATGAAACATTGAGCAAGTTATCTACTTGCGAAACTTAAGTAAGCCTGACAACTATGTATAGAATTCAACGAATTACAACTATCCTTCTCATGGCTGTAGCCGTTGCGATGCCTGCTTGGAGCGGGCAACGTGACAAGCGAGCCATGAGAAAAGCCGCCATCGGAGCACTCATGACTCACGGCCACAGGCTCAGTGCGGCTAACGGCATCCAAGTCTTGCGGTCAAGCGCTGCCTACAGCATCTATGGCGACCCCATGGGTGGCGGCTTCGCCATGATCGCCGCCGACGACCGTCTGCCTGCAGTGCTGGCGGTCAGTGATACCCCTCTTGAGAGCAGACGTGGCGCTAATCCTGGCTTTGAATGGTATTGCGCCAGCATTGAGGAGGTGTCACGCCTTCTCATGCAACAGGACAAAGCATTCACCACTACCCTGCCCGACCCCTCCAAGTACCCGAGCCACGTCGAGGCATTAATCAAGACCCGGTGGGGCCAGGATGCCCCGTTTTCCAACTGGTGTCCCACTGCCGATGGCGAAATCTGCAGCGACTACCGCCCCGACGAGGCCCACTGCGCTGTGGGCTGCGTAGCGACGGCATTGGCCCAAATCGCATACTATTACCGCTATCCGGCCCATGCGGCAGCGACTTGCGATTTCATGATCGGCAACCAGGGTGCCACGGCAAACTTTGATGCCACCTATGACTGGGACAACATGCTGGAGGACTATGAGGGCGAGTATACCGAGATTCAGGGACGCGCCGTTGCCTTGCTGAGTTACCACTGCGGCCTCATCAGCCAGATGACCTACGGTGCCGATGAGTCGGGATCGAGCAACATCTCTGCACTATACGGAGCACAACAGATTTTAGGCTACAGCAAGGATGCCCACATCGTGGCGCGCAACCAGTATGACGAACCATCGTGGATGGACATGGTCTATCAAGAACTGAGCCAGGGCCATCCGCTGTATTACCAGGGTGTCCACATGAACTTCAACCCCAACCAGGGCGGACTGGGTGTCGCTGGCCACTCATTTATCATCGATGGCTACGACGAGCAGGGATTGGTGCACGTGAATTGGGGATGGTACGGCAACCATGACGGCTACTATGACATCGCTCTACTCGACGTGCGCGGCCTGCAGTTCAATGCCTATCAAGACATGGTGCTGGGCTTTGTACCCGGCATGCAACAATTCATCGCCGGCGATGTGAACGGCGACGGGATTATAAGCATCGACGATGTGGCCGCCCTCATCGACCTGCTGTTGGGCAATGGCGAGAGCACACCTGGGAGCGACGTGGATGGCGACGGCAATGTCAGCATTGACGATGTGGCAGCACTCATCGACCAGCTGCTACATGGTCCCAACACATGATTCAGTAAACCACCATCACTTTAATAAGAAGATTATGAAAAAGACAACAATTCTCATGCTATTGTTGCTGCTGGCCTTGCCACTGGCGGCCCAGCAAACAATTAATCCGCACCGGGTCTCGACAGGTGTCATCGACATCTGCAACCGGGCCAGGGCAACTGGTAATTCCATCAACGGGGCTTCCCGTCAAGAGAAACACTTCATGGCGTTGCTGACGTTTCAGGACAGTGGTCAGAGTCCTGCCCTGCTTGAGACCTATGGCTGCCGTGTGATTGACCGCGTCGGCCGCATCTACATCGTCGACATCCCTGTGACGAGTGTTGCTGCCTTATCGATGGACTCGCGCATCGAGCGCATCGAGGCAGAACGCATGCCACAACCTGCGATGGACGTTACACCTGGCCAGATTGATGCTACCAGAGTCTATCAAGGCACTGGACTGCCACAAGCCTTCACGGGCAAGGGTGTGGCTGCGGGTGTATTTGACATCGGCTTTGACTTCACTCATCCGTCGTTCCTTGATGGCGACGGCCAGACGCGTGTCAAGTATTACTACGACTTCCTGTGGCCCAATGACGACGGCACACTCGGCCACGCACTGGAAACGGCCGAGGAAATCGCCGCTTACGGCCACTCGCAGCACACCAACAGCCACACCCACGGCACACACGTGCTGGGCACCATGGCAGGCAGTGCCGTTGATGGCAAGTTCCAGGGCATGGCACCCGAGAGCGACATCTATCTGGCCGACTTCAACTCCTACAGGAGAGACTTTGAGAACCCCGATGAGCATACATCGGCCACGGCGGTACTGGGCTTCAAGTACATCTTTGACCGCGCGGCGCTCGACAACAAGCCCTGCGTGATCAACCTGAGCAGCTGTGAGAGTATCACGCTCACGCGGCAACGCATCCTCGAGGGCGAGGCTCTCGAGCAGCTCGTCGGCCCGGGACGCATCATTGTGGCCGCGGCAGGCAACTTCGGCACCAACGCTGCCCACATGCATAAGCTGGCCAGTGATCCCGCCGCAGGTGTGGGCATCATCAATGGTCTGGGCGGTGGCGGCCTCATCGACATGGACATCGTCACCCCTGGCAACCAACAGGTGAGGTTCGACTTCCTGGGAATGAAGCTCATGGGCGGCAACATCGAGGGGACGATCACCTTCGACACCGACAGCATCGACAGCCTGCAGGGCGACACATGCCACCTGACGGTGAACGTGTCGATGGGTTCCGTGGCTCTGCACATCTACCGCAACGACTATCCTGACCCTAGAGGCAAGGTTTATCACATCAAGGGCGACATGCCCAACATCGGATACCTGCTGCTGTGTGGCGCTGTCTGTCTCCTCAGCAGCGACGAGCCCGCATGGCTCTATACCGACTTGATGTATTGCCCGTTTGTCAACGTGAGCGGGGCTCCTGCCTATTGCCACACCGACCGCGACTATACCGTGTGCTGGCCTGCCGTGCTCGACCGCGTGATCGCCGTGGGTGCCACGGGCTACAAGACCACGTTTACCAATATTGAGGGTAACACCAACACCAGCATGGTGAGCTTTGCACCCGACCAGAACGGCCACATCACGCAATTCTCGTCGCGCGGTCCCACATTTGACGGTGTCATCAAGCCCGATGTGGTGGCCCCCGGCATGAACATCAAGGCCGCCTATAACAGCTTCTACGACGACTTTGAGAGCGAGCGCGCCAATATCACCGACAAGGTAACCTATAACGGCAAGGACTACTACTTCATGGCACAGACAGGCACGAGCATGGCATCGCCTGTGGTAGCCGGAGCCGTGGCACTGTGGCTGGAAGCCGACCCGACACTTACACCCGAGGATGTGCTTGACGTGATCGCCCACACCAGCACCCATCCCGAACAGGACATGAGCTATCCCAACAACATCTACGGCCACGGCCAGATTGATGTTTACCAGGGGTTGCTCTATGTGCTGGAGATGTCCAATATCACTGAATTGTCGCTCCATCAGCCCGAGGCTGCTAGAATCACGTTGACTGGCACACAGCTCACCGTGGAGCGCGACGAGGCATCAACTGCCACGGTTACCGTCTTCTCGACCAGCGGCGAACAGGTGCTGACGGCCACCATCGGCAGCAGTCACGCTGTTGTTGACCTCTCGGAACTGCCCCAAGGAATCTATGCAGTGCAAGTGACGACCGGCAAGGCCTCGACTACGGGATCGACCCTCATCAGGCTATGAGAATAGTTAGCGTGTGAAATTCTATATCAAGCAAGGACATGAAGAATTATATTCATTTTTTATTGAGAACTGCTACACTACTGATGTGGCTACTGCTTGGCTCACTGAGCATGCAGGCTCAAATCCAACAAGGTGACGTAAACAATGATGGCAGCGTGAGTATTGATGATGTGGCGGTTCTCATCGATTACCTGCTGACCGAGAGGCCGAACCAAGTCAATGTCGCTGCCGCAGACATCGACAATGACGGTCATGTGACCATCGACGACCTGGCATCGCTGATCGATATCCTGCTGCGAGGGCCGCAGTATGACATCGTCATCGTTGACGTAACATCCACTGTGAAGGTCAGGATGGTGCGTGTAGCAGGAGGAACCTACTGGATGGGAAGCACCGATGGCAATGCGTCCCAATGGGAAACCCCCGTCCACAAAGTGACTGTGCCTGATTTCACCATCGGTGAAACCGAGGTGACGCAAGAACTGTGGCAAGCCGTGATGGGCAACAATCCTAGCCGATTCACCGGCAACCTGAAGCGTCCTGTGGAAGGAGTCAACTGGAACGACTGCCAGCAGTTTATCACAAGGCTCAATGCCATGACAGGCAAGCGGTTCCGCCTGCCCTCCGAAGCCGAGTGGGAATTCGCTGCCCGTGGCGGAAGCAAGAGCAAGGACTACCCGTATGCCGGCAGCGATGATATCGACCGAGTGGCCTGGTGGGGATATAACATCAAGGGCGGCGATTGCACAACGCATCCCGTCGGCACACTTGCCCCCAACGAACTAGGCATTCTCGACATGAGCGGCAACGTGTGGGAATGGTGCCAAGACTGGTTCGCCCCCTATGATAGCCAAGAACAAGTTAATCCATCCGGGCCAGCGACGGGAAAGAGCAAGGTGCTGCGCGGCGGAGGCTGGAGCGGAGAGAGCAGGTATTGCCGGACGAGTGAGCGGTTCCACTTTGCGCCCACATTGCGGGGCGACCTCATCGGTATGAGGCTGGCGCTATAGTGAGGGTCAGTGACGGGCGGATAGCAGGTTTCGATAAGTTTTCAGGGACATGCACCGATTTTTCTTGAAAAAAATGATGAATTTGAAAAAAAATTCATAATTTTGGCGAATCAAAGCGATCGACACATTTCTTAAATTATTTATAAACCCGAATCAATTAAAAACTATGAACTTCAAGAAACTAAGTCTTAGCTGCGTGCTGGCTCTTGCCGGTGTAATGACCGCCAGTGCCGCTGGCATCGACGCACAGGCCGCCCGTCAGGCCGCCAACCAGTTCGTCAAGCAACATCTTGCCACCCGCGGCATGCTCAATGCTCCCGCCATGAGCGACATCAAGCTGGTCTACACCGAGAAATCGAGTGTCGAGGGCAATGCCTACTATGTGTTCAACATCAAGGGCGGCGGCTGGGTCATCATCGCCGGTGACGACCGTGCCAAGCAGGTGCTCGCCTATGGCGACCAAGGCAACATCGACATGAATGCCCTTCCCGAGAACACCAAGGCCTATCTGGGCAGGTACAAACGTCAGATCGAGGTCCTCAAGAACTTTAAGGGCGAGACTCAGCCCATGAAGACAGCCCAGCGCAGGACTCCCATCGGCCCGTTGATGAAGAGCAATTGGGCCCAAGGTAATCCTTTCAACCGCCATTGCCCCCAGTACTATGATCCCGATAGTTATAAAGTGGATTATAGCTCGGTGGGATGTGCAGGCCTCGCCATGGCGCAAATCCTTAACTACTGGGAATATCCCAAGAACATGCCTAGCCTGCCTGGCTACCGCAACTCTTATCAGAACGTGCAAGAGCCCACACTGCCCGCACGCACGATTGACTATGATATAATCGTCGATCAATACACGATGTTCAACGAGAGTGGCTCACTGACATGGGTTCCCGGCATCACTGACGAGCAAAAGGATGAAGTGGCCTGGTTGTGCTACTACGCAGCTCAATCCTGTGAGATGAACTTCTCGCCCAGCGGCAGCGGCAGCAATGTGCGCAAGCAGACCGATGGCTTCATCAAGTTGGGCTACAGCGAAAACGCCAAGCTCCTCGGCATCGAGGCATGGCCTTCACGCGACACATGGAACAAAACCGACTACACCGATGAGGAATGGGTTGAACTCATGACCGCCCAGATCGAGGCCTACCACCCCATCCCCTACTCGATGGAGGATATCGGCGACGGACATGCCTTTGTTGTCGATGGTATTGATGCCGATGGGTTATTCCACGTGAACTGGGGCTGGTATGGCCGCGGTGACGGCTGGTTCCAGTACGGTGCCTTCAACGTGACCGTTCAAGGTCAGTACATGGAGTTCAACGATGCCCTCTTCATGATCATTGACCTGTACCCCTATGAGGGTTATGTCTCGCCCAACGCCCCCAGTGGCGACGATCCTCAGCCCCAAGTGAAATATGGCGACGTGGATGGTGACGGACGCATCAACATCGATGACGTGACCACGCTGATCGACATACTGCTCCAAGGCAACACCGACACTGCACCCGCCGAGGCTGACGTGGATCAGGACGGACGCATCAACATTGATGACGTGACCACGCTGATCGACATGCTGCTCCAGGGCAACATTTGATAAAACGGTTGAATAACCGATAACCCACAGTGGGGGCGCGAGGACATCGCGCCTCCACTTTTTCACGAAAAAGCGTGAAAAACCTGACAAGAAGCCTCAGTTTCACAAATAATGATTACCTTTGCAGGTTACATACATTAACACGACACTACTACAACAATGACAACAGGTAATATGATACGCTTTGCATGCATCCTGCTCCTGTGGGTGGGATTGTGCTGGCTGTTGCTCACCCGGGCGGCAAGGATAGACTTCATGGTGATTTTCACTATTGTCGCGTCGGGCATCATCGTGTTTGTGCCTCTCTACAAGAAATATGTGAGAAATAATCCTGACAAGTAACCATGACAACAAAGCCCTATATACAAGAACACTGTCCGCTGCTGGCCACCATCGACACACCTGCCGACCTGAGGAGACTCGACATCGACAAGCTGCCACAGGTGTGCCACGAGCTGCGGCAATACATGATACACGAGCTATCGAGCAATCCAGGCCACTTTGCCTCAAGCATGGGTGCCGTCGAGATCGTGGTGGCACTACACTACGTGTTCAACACGCCCGATGACCGGCTGGTGTGGGACGTGGGGCATCAGGCCTATGCCCACAAGATATTGACTGGCCGACGGGATCAGTTTGACGACAACCGCAAGCTGGACGGCTTGAGCGGCTTCCCCAACCCTGCCGAGAGCGAATATGACACCTTCACCGCAGGACACGCGTCCAACTCCATCTCGGCAGCACTGGGCATGGCCATCGCCGCCGAGCTGCAAGACAACCAGGAGCGCAAGGTGGTCGCTGTCATCGGCGATGCCAGCATCAGCGGCGGGCTTGCCTTTGAGGGCATCAACAACGCCACGACCAACCCCAATAACCTGATTATCGTCCTCAACGACAACGATATGGCCATCGATGCCAACGTGGGTGCCCTGAGTTCCTACATGAGCGACCTGCACACATCGCACCGCTACAATAAGCTACGCTACAAGACTTACCAGTTCCTGCGCCGCCACAATGTCATCAACGACAACCGCAAGGGGCTGATCATGCGCTTCAGCAACGCGTTGAAGTCGCTGTTCTCGGGCCAGCAGAACATTTTTGAGGGACTGAACATCCGCTACTTCGGCCTCTATGACGGGCATGACGTGAAGCGCTTAGTTAAGATATTCAGGGAGATCAAGGACATGACCGGTCCCAAGCTGGTCCACGTGCGCACCGTTAAGGGCAAGGGATTTGCCGCTGCCGAGGCCGATCCCGCCACCTGGCATGCACCGGGCAAGTTTGACGAGGAAACGGGCGAACGCATCAAGGGCGGCAAGGGCGGCCCGATCAAGTACCAGGACGTGTTCGGCAAGACGCTGGTCGAGTTGGCGCGTGAGAACGACAAGATTGTGGGCATCACAGCAGCCATGCCCAGCGGCACCTCAATGTCGTTGATGCTTGAGGAGATGCCACGACGCGCCTTTGACGTGGGCATCAGCGAGGGGCATGCGGTGACCTTTGCCGGCGGCCTGGCCAAGGACGGCATGCACCCCTACTGCGCCATCTACAGCACCTTCCTGCAGCGCGGCTATGACTCCATCATTCATGATGTGGCCATCCAAGGGCTGCCAGTGACCTTCTGCATCGACCGCGGCGGCATCGTCGGCGAGGACGGCGTGACGCACCATGGCCTGTTTGACTTGGCCTATCTGCGCTGCATTCCCGGAATGACCGTCACATCGCCCATCAACGAACACGACCTGCGCAACCTGATGTACACGGCTCAGCAAGAGGGTGTCGGCCCATTCGCCATCCGCTACCCGCGCGGCAAAGGCATCATCGCCGACTGGCACAACGAGATGCAGGCGCTGCCCATCGGTAAAGGCCGCCGCATGAGCGAGGGCAACGGTGTAGCCGTGTTGAGCATCGGCCACATCGGCAACGAGGTCATTGATGTCGTCAGTCGCCTGAAAGAGCGCGGCATCCAGGTGGGTCATTATGACATGATATTCCTGAAGCCCATCGACGAAGATATCCTCACCGAGGTCACCAGCCACTACCACAGCATCATCACCATTGAGGACGGCACCGTCGTGGGCGGCCTGGGGTCGGCAGTGTCCGAGTGGATCACGCAACACAGCTGCACAACACGGCTTAAGATGCTGGGCGTTCAGGACGAATTTGTGCACCAGGGAACCGTAGCCGAGCTATATGAACGATGCGGCATGGATGCCCAGTCACTGGAGAGAGCCATCATCGAACTTCTTGACAAGAAACCACAATAAAACAGATATATGAGAATCGTTATTGCCGGCGCAGGAGAAGTCGGGACCCATCTAGCCAAGATGCTCAGCGTCGAGGAGCAGGACATCATCGTCATGGACGTTGATAACAAGAAACTCGAGCCCCTCGAGAACTATAACCTGCTCACCCATCAGGGTAGCGCCATCTCCTTCAGCGACCTGAACGCCATCAAGACGGGCCTGTGTGACCTGTTCATCGCCGTCACCAAGAGCGAGGCCCGCAACATCCTGGCCTGCTCGATGGCCAAGCGCCTGGGAGCCAAGAAGACCGTCGCGCGCGTTGACAACGACGAGTTCTTCAACCCCAAGTGGCGGTTACACATCACCAACCTGGGCATCGATCACCTGATTTACCCCGAGATGCTAGCCGCCAAGGAAATCGCAAGTGCGCTCAAGCGCACGTGGGCCCGTAACTGGTTTGAACTGTTCGACGGCGAGCTCATTGTCGTGGGCGTGAAGGTGCGCTCCAACGCTATCATCGTCGGCCAGATGCTCAAGGATGTGTCTAACATCAGCGACTTCCTTCACGTGTCGGCCATCAAACGCGACCGCGAGATCATCATCCCCCGAGGCGATGACCGTGTGCTCGAGAATGATATCATCTATGTTGCCACTACCCGCGACCACATTGACGAGGTGAGAGAGGTCTGCGGCAAGATACAAACTCCTGTTGACAACATGCTCATCGTGGGCGGCAACGACATCGCCGAGCAACTCATCAAGAAGCTGGGCAAGAATATTGACATCAAGGTCATCGAGGAGGACATGCAACGTTGTGATGAGCTGTCTCAGCGCTATCCCAACTGCAAGCTGGTGCAAGGCAACTTCCGCGACAGCGAGATCAGTGAGGAGGAGAGCGTGAGCAACTATGACGCCTTTATCGCACTGGGAGAGAACAGTGCCGTCAACATGATGGCCTGCATGATAGCCAAGACCAACAGCGTGGCCAAAACCATCGCCCAGGTCGAGGACATCCAGTTCATCTATGAGGCCGAGGCCCTGAACATCGGCACTATCGTCAACAAGAAGCTGTTGGCATCCAGCCGCATCTACCAGATCATGATCGACGCTGATGAGGATAACGCCCGCTGTCTGGCCCTGGCCGATGCCGAGGTGGCCGAAGTCATCGTCGAGGAAGGCGACCGCGTGACAAAGGCCGATGTCAAGGATCTGAAGCTGAGCCGCGACTTCACGATAGCCGGTCTCGTGCGCGACGGCAAGGGGCAACTCGTCAATGGCAGCACCCGCATCCAGGCCGGGGACCATGTAGTGGTCTTCTGCCTGCAAGGGGCAATACACAAGCTCGACAAGTATTTCTCATAAACGACTCAACCAGAAACAAGAATATCATTTATGCCCAGACTCAAGAACCAGAACATCAATTTTGCCATCGTGCTGCGCATGCAGGGATGGCTGTTGCTCATCGAGGCGGCCTTCATGCTGTTGCCGCTGGCTGTCTCATGGTGGTTCAATGAGCCCACGGCATTGCGTTCATTCATCTACAGCGCTGCCATCACCGCCGGTGTGGGTGCCGCGATGGCCTTCGGCATCAGGCCCCACAGCACGTCGATGCACAAGCGCGAGGGATTGATGCTGACCGCCATCATCTGGGTGTTCTTCTCACTGTTCGGCATGCTGCCCTACCTCTTCAGCGACACATTCAATAATGTGACCGACGCTTTCTTTGAGACCATGGCAGGCTTCACGACCACGGGCTCGAGCGTGATAAGATATGTCGAGGAAATCCCACGGGGTGTACTCTTCTGGCGTGCCATGACCCAGTGGATTGGAGGCATGGGAATCATCCTGTTCACGCTTGCCGTCATCCCCATGCTCAACAAGAAGGGCGGTATTGCCCTGTTCAACGCCGAGGTAACCGGCATTACCCACGAGCGGTTGCGCCCCCGCGTGAGCCAGACGGCAAAGGACTTGTGGATCATCTACATCGGACTCACTGCGTTATTGACAGCGCTGCTCTACATTGGTCCAATGGACTGGTTTGATGCCGTCTGCCACGCCATGACAACCACCTCGACCGGCGGCTACTCTACCAAGAACATCGGCATCGATTACTGGCAATCGAGCTATGTCTTCATCGTCGTCATCATCTTCATGTTCATCGGCGGCATCAGTTTCTCTCTCATCGCTGCCGTGGGACGTGGCAACTTCAAGCGCCTGACCAAGAACAACACCTTGAGATGGTATTGCATGACGACGCTCATCACCACAATCGCCATCATGGGCTACATGTCCTACAAGGGTTTTCTTGACACTCACGGCGACCGCTTCATCTACAGTGCGTTTGACACGCTGTCGGCCATCACATCGACTGGATTCTCCACGTTTGACTACGAGGACAGCGGCGAGTTTGTGACGGTGGTGCTCATGGTGATGATGTTCTTTGGAGGCATGGCCGGATCGACTTCGGGCGGTGCCAAGATGGACCGCCTGATCGTGCTACTGAAAAACACAGCTAACGAGTTCTACCGCGTCCTGCACACCAACTCGGTGCGCGCTGTCCATGTTGACGGAAAGCCCGTCCCCAATCACGTCGTGAACAAGGTGAACACCTTCTTTACAGTCTATATCCTTATTATTATGGTGGTGGCACTGTACTTGACCTTCTTCGGCCTGCCTGTGTTTGACGCGATGTACACATCGATGTCGGCCATCAGTAATGTGGGAATCGGCCACGGTGTCACCGGAGCCAACGGGTCGTGGGTATCGCTCCACGCCGGAGCTAAGTGGGTACTGGCCTTTGAAATGATGATCGGCCGTCTAGAACTATTCACGGTTCTGGTCATCTTCACGCGATCCTTCTGGAAGAAAGACTGACACGAGACCCATGCCATGGTGTCACCCCATGACATCTCTTTTCTGTTATCACAATTCAATTTGTCATTTTATGTTATTTGCCAAAGTTGTAATGTAAAACTATATAAAAATGATTACAATGCTATTAATTTAGTTTAAAAACGTGAGATTTCGCATTGCACATGTCATTTTTAGTTGTACATTTGGCACAAAATTTGAAAAGTTAAAATTAACAATCCAAACAATTAAAATCGACAATAAATTAACAATAAAACAACATGAAACAGAATTTGAAATTGGCTATCATGCTCGTGGGAGCGTCAATCCTGGGATCGGCGGCCACCATGATGGCAACAAGTGAATTGCAGAAGAAAGGCATCATTACCGATACCTATGTGGTGAGCAAGGAAGCAGCCACTACCCAGGCCGACGGGTATGTGGCCACATCATCTGCTAGGCCTGTAGACCTGAGCCGTGACTTCACCGATGTAGCCGAGAGCACCATCAACTGTGTCGTCAGCATCAAGGTCTTCACCCAGCAAAGGAGCTACGACTTCATTGACCCGTTTGAGTTCTTCTTCGGCCCCGGTTACGGTCAGGGACAGCGCCAACGCAAGCAACAGCAGAGCGAACCTCAACCCACGGGAATGGGGTCGGGTGTGATCATCAGCTCCGATGGTTACATCGTGACCAACAACCACGTCATCAATGGCGCCGAGAAGCTGGAGGTCACCCTCAATGACAACCGCCAGTTCAACGCTACCGTCATCGGCACCGACGAGCAAACCGACATCGCGCTGATCAAGATCAACGCCAAGAACCTGTTTGCCATCAACATCGGCAACAGTGATGATGTCAAGGTAGGGCAATGGTGCGTCGCCGTGGGTAACCCCTTCGGATTCAACTCGACCGTCACCGCCGGCATCATCAGTGCCAAGGCACGCGGCATGAACACCAGCGACAACACCGGCATTAAGGCATTCATCCAGCATGACGCAGCCGTCAACCCCGGCAACTCGGGTGGCGCACTGGTCAACACCGCTGGCGAGCTCATCGGCATCAACACCATGATTTATTCCCAGACGGGGAACTACAGCGGATGCTCATTTGCCGTCCCCAGCAACACCGTCAAGAAGGTCATCACCGACATCAAGCAATATGGCACCGTACAGCGCGCCGTGCTGGGCATCCAGTACTCTGAGCTGACCGCCGAGAAGGCCAAGGAGGAAGGCATTGCCGCCACCAACGAGGGCATCTATGTCGCCAAGATCACCGACCGTGGTGCCGCCAAGGCCGCCGGCCTGCACGAGGGTGATGTCATCGTCAGACTGAACGGTGCACGCATCAAGGACAGCGGCGGCTTGCAGGAAGAGATGAACAAGCTGCGTCCTGGTGACAAGGCCGAGGTGGAGTACTATCGCGATAACAAACTGCACAAGACGACCGTCACCTTCCAGAACGACCAGGGCAACACCAAGATGACCAAGCAGAGCGACGTCATGTCGCTGGGATGCGCCTTCACCGAACTCAGCGAGCAGGAAAAAGAAGACCTCGGCATCTCAAAGGGCCTGAAGGTTGTCGGCATCAAGACCGGCAAGTTCAAGAGTGCCGGCATCCGTGACGGTTTCATCATCTCGGACATCAACAACATCCCCGTTGATTCCCGTGACGACGTAGAGAACATCTACAACCAGATCATGCGCAGCAGTGACAGCGACAAGGTGATGTTCATCACCGGCTTCTACCCCACCGGCAAGAAGGTATACTATGCCGTCGACCTAAGTGACGACGACGCTGATTGATCAGCTGAAAAAAGCATACACGACCCATCATGATGGCAGTGGCATTCCAGCCGCTGCCATCATTGTTACCATCCTCTTAGGGGAGACCCAAAATCATGATGATATGTTATGTAATTTGAAAAATAAATGATTTTTTTTGCAGAAAAATTACCGAAAATACAAAAAATAGCTATATCTTTGCAAAGCAGAACAATATTCACCAGAGATTGATTTATTTTTAGAGGCCACCCAGCACCTTGCTGCCGGCCATTAAAAACAGACAATCTCACAACCCCATGTAATATTATGAGAGGAGGATCAAGACCTGGTGCCGGAAGACCCAGAATTTACGGAAAACGAGTGCAGTTATCAATCCTTATTTCAGAGGACACTAAAACGAGACTCAAAGAGCTAGCCGCCACATTAGAGAAGCCGCTAGCCGCTGTTGTGGAGCAGTTGATCAACAGTGAACACGAGAGACTGTCTGTGTCGTGACAGTATTGCAAGGGCGCCCAAAAACCCGCCCACGGCAACGCATCCACCCCCTAATGCCAAACCCATCATCCCTGGCAAGCAACAATGTCCACGACATAGCAGCCAATCTCTAGTGTTTTGATAGGAATGTAACAGAGGAGAAAAAACTGTTCATCTTCACGAATTTTTAACCCGTTGTTACTATATTGTGGTGGCAGCAATTGACGTGAACAAGGCATTTCTGCTATTGGCACGTTATTTGCTATTCATATTTATCTGTCAATCATCACCTGACAACCCCAAGAAGTCAGGCCGAGATGATAGATAAACAGGTTCATCATGCCTCAAAATGGCATTCAACATTTTTATCTCAAAAAAAATCGATAAATTATTTGGTGTAATCAAAAATTTGCAGTACCTTTGCATGCTTAAACTGTACAGAAGTTAGATGAGACAACTTAAAATCACAAAATCCATTACTAATCGCGAGAGTGCGTCCCTCGACAAGTATCTTCAGGAAATCGGCCGTAAGGAACTCATTACTGTTGATGAGGAAGTCGAGCTGGCTCAACGCATTCGCCAAGGTGACCAAGCAGCTTTGGACAAACTTGTCAGCGCCAACTTGCGCTTTGTCGTTTCTGTCGCAAAACAGTATCAGAACCAAGGATTGAGTCTTCCCGACTTGATTGACGAGGGCAATCTGGGCCTCATTAAGGCAGCGCAGAAGTTCGACGAGACTCGTGGCTTCAAGTTTATCTCTTATGCCGTGTGGTGGATTCGTCAATCTATCCTTCAAGCGCTGGCCGAGCAGTCCCGCATCGTCAGGCTGCCCCTCAACCAGGTGGGATCAATCAACAAGATCAGCAAGGCCCAATCACGCTTTGAACAGGAACATGAGCGTCGCCCGTCAGCCGAAGAGCTCGCCGAGCGACTGGACATTCCTGTGGACAAAATCAGCGACACCATGAAGGTGTCGGGCCGTCATGTATCGGTTGATGCCCCCTTTGTCGAGGGCGAGGACAACAGTCTGCTGGACGTGCTGCCCAACAACGACTCGCCGATGGCTGACTCGACCCTGAACCAGGAGTCGCTGGCCAAGGAGGTGAACCGTGCCCTGGATCAGCTCAGTCCGCGCGAGAGGGACATCTTGAAGATGTTCTTCGGCATCGGTTGCCAGGAGATGACGCTTGAGGAGATTGGCGCCAAGTTTGACCTGACCCGCGAACGCGTGCGCCAGATCAAGGAAAAAGCCATCCGCCGCCTCAAGGGGCAAAAGAGCAAGTTGCTCAAGGCCTACCTGGGCTAAACCCCGCGATTACATTCTGACACAAAAGCTTCGGGCTGCCTCACAAGGGCAGCTTTTTTCATGATAATTGTCGGGAAAAGTGTCTGTTTCACACAATAATTCACGGAAAGCCACAACATTATTTGCTAGAATGAAAAAAAGTTTATACTTTTACAAATTGAAAATTAGCGGCAAAATAAATTTCATATCAATAAACAAAAACTGAAGAGAAAAATGAAGAAGATTTTGACTTTGGCCTGCATGCTCATCATGGGCATGGGGCTGGCGCATGCACAGGCCGAACAAGGCCAGACTGCTGCAGGCATTAATCTGGTGTACGGTAGCGAGATTGAGAGCATGGGTCTAGGCGCACGCTTCCAGTATGGCATCATCGACCACCTGCGTGGCGAGGTAGGCTTTAACTACTTCTTTGAGCACAAGCACATGTCGTGGTGGGACATCAACCTCAACGCCCACTATCTTGTCAACCTCAAGGACAACATGTTCTACATCTATCCGCTGGCTGGTCTCAATTACACCGCTGTCGACTACAAGGGCGAGTATAATGACAAGGGCGAGAACAATCACTTGGGTCTGAATCTGGGTATCGGTCTGGAATACGAAATCAACGACAAGTTTGGCGTTAATCTCGAGTACCGCCACACCATCATCCGCAAGGTTGACCAGGGCATCATCGGCCTCGGCCTCAACTACAAGTTCTAAGTCACCCATTTCAACGGCGAGGGCATGTCGTGACCATCTCATGACATGCCCTCGTTGTATCTATATATATTAAGGTGTCTCCTACTGCATGGGCTGCAGCTTGTCGATGGAACCCGTCACAAACGAAGAGAAGTCACCATCGTCCTCATCCTCGTTGCCGAAGGAGTCCCCTGCCTTGATACTGCACAGGGCACGCAGCAGTTCGAGCGATGCGTTAGCCTTCTCGTCGCTGGTGTAGAAGTGCCCCTTGCCGTTGAAGATGTCATTCAAGCCGAAGTCGAAGTAGCCATTGACACCATCAGCATTATGTGTCTGGGCAAAGAAGCCCATCAACGCGCCATCAAAGAAGTCGCGCACAGGCACCATGTCATAGGCATACCCCTCGGTCTGCTCGTAGTCAAGCATCTTGAGGTACAGGATACCGTCGATGACACCGATGCGTATCATCTTGTTGTCATACTGGTAGATATACTCGCCCTCATAGAGTTCGGGAGCCTGTCCCATGGAATTGGCGAAGTTGCTGATCTGGCTGACGACACCGTCGGGATTGGTGGAACGGGTGGCGATCACCATGTTCCACTCGCCCTCCAGATGCGGGTCACGGGCAAGACCGATGGTGAACGGGCCGTCGACAGTTGACAATATACTGGCCAGATCGATGCGTCCGATGTAAGGCAGCTTGCCAAACATGGACAAGAGCTGCTGAATCTGCTTGAGCTTGACGAACTCGTCACCCTTAACGCAGAGGGTGAAGATGTAGTCCATCGAGTTGGGGATGGCGCGCAGCACGCTGTTGCTGGGAGTACCCAGGGTGGTATTGAGCAACTGGGCATACTCGCTGTCCTCTCTGGCGAGGATGTGGGTGTCCATCTCGACCTGCTCTTGGTTAAAGTCGATATTGCATGTGATGGCATCGATGTCACTCTCGGTGAAGATTTCGATGAGAGGCATCTTCTGCGAGAGTTCGCGATAGACGTCACTCTTGTTGAGTATCATCTTGACCGCCTTGCCTTGCACCCAGGCATTGATGGCGGCATCCTTGTTGAGCACTTCTTTCACCTCGTTGTTGTCGAGGATGCTCGTTGCCGTCTTGGAGAGGATGCCCTTGGCGGCCTTGGCGGCGCGCGCGGCCTCCATCACCTTGTTGACGGTACCTACAAGGAGCACATTGCCATCGATGGCATAGAGGTTATCCTTGACATACATGCAGTCCAGACCCTCAACCTTGGCGAAATCACCCCCGACGCGCATCTGCAATGTCTTGCGGGCCTTGTCAGGGTCGTCGAGCTGCGCCAGCATCACGCGGCCGAAGGTCTTGACCGTGAAGAATGCATAGGCCTTGCTGTCGGTGTCAATGCCCATCTGCGGCAGGTCGCTGAGCAGGATACACAGCGGTGACGTGTCATTGTCATCGATAGCCTGCTGCAGGGACTTGGGCAAGACGACCTTGCCGTCGTCGAGCATGCCCGCCTGCTTGAGAATGCGAGGCACGTCAAGGCTAACTACACCTGTCGCGTCGGCAGGAATCATTTTCTCTAGATCATCGCCTGCACAACCGGTCAACAAGAGGACCAGCAATGCCGCCGACATGTATTTCAACCACCTGGAGGTCATCATTAAAAAGTCAATTGATGCATTAAACATGTGACACTCGGCTGGAGGCGCTGTGCCAGCAACCGTGGCACAAAGTTACGACAAGTTTAGCACTTGGAGCACATAAAATCATTTCTTTTTCATGACAACGCGAAAAAGGGGCTACCGACTACCTAAACCACTATATTTTACAGCATACATATTTTTTAACTAAACTTTATAGCGGAATTCAAAAAATAGCACTAAATTTGAGCATTCAAATTGAGACCACAGGGTACAAGTGTATTATATCTCCACAAGGTGAATTAACAACCAAATAACGGGATAAGAATATGAACGATATTTCTGAGACACTGCGAGAACTCCTGGACCGCTACAGTAACACGCCCGACCTTGATCAGGAATTTGAAAGGATGCGACGGGAGATCGAGGGATTTGAAGACGAGTATGCCGTCTGGTGTGAAGAGAACGGTTACACTGTCAAGGACGGTTACCGCGACTTCATTAACGAGATAGTGGAATCACAAGATTCCTACTGGGACAATTATCAAGAGTTCGGCAACAATATTTAGGCAACATCAGTCGTTTAGTACAATGAGGTGACACACCATCACCGCCGCTTTTACCGTGTATTAAACTGAACAAGCATACAGATGTTACCATCAAGAAGAAACCGCAGCTATGCTGCCGAATGGGACCCGCAGGACGGTGTTCTCATCGCTTGGCCACATGCCGGCACCGACTGGGCATACATGCTCGACGAGGTGACGGCTTGTTACGTTGAAATGGCACGTGCCATCCTCGAGGATGACGAGCGCCTGGTCATCGTCGCCCCCGATGCCGAGGACGTGCGCAACGCCCTGGGCAAGGACGTGGACTGGTCGCGCATCGAGATTGTCGAGCTACCCACCAACGACACCTGGGTGCGAGACTATGGCCCCATCACTGTCTACCATGATGGCGGTATGGCACTCGCCGACTTCACCTTCAACGCCTGGGGCATGAAATTTGCCGCAGACTGCGACAATCTGGTGAGTAGCCGACTCCACGGGAAGGGAATCTTCCACTTGCCCATGCTCAACTGCCGCGACCTCGTGCTCGAGGGCGGCTCAATCGAGACCGACGGCAACGGCACGGTGATGACAACCACCTGCTGCCTCACCGCCCCCAACCGTAACGACACCCTTGACCGCAATCAACTCGAAAGCGAACTATTGCAACGACTGGGCTGCGACAAGATGGTATGGGTGGATCACGGTGAGCTCACCGGTGATGATACCGACGGTCACATCGACACGCTGGCCCGTTTTGCCCCCGGTGGTGTTATCCTCTATACGGGTTGTGACGACCCAGAGGACGAACATTTCGCCCCGCTGATGCAGATGGAGCAAGACCTGAAAGGGCTCACCGATGCCGACGGCAACCATTATCACCTCATCAAGCTGCCATTGCCCGATGCATGCTATGATGAGATTTCCCGCCTGCCGGCGACCTATGCCAACTTCCTGATCACCAATCACCAGGTGCTTGTACCCATCTATGGCCAGCCCGAGAACGATGTCAAGGCATGCGAGCTCATCGGACAGGCCTTCCCGGGTCGCCAGATCGTGGGCATCGACTGCCGCCCGCTCATCTGCCAGCATGGCTCGTTGCACTGCGCAACGATGCAGCTCCCCAAAGGCGCGTTGACAGTGAACAGATAATAGTGAACAGTTATTAGATAATTCGTTGATACTTAAAACCATGAAGGTAGGAATCATACAACAACGCAATAGCGGTGACATCAAGGTCAACCGCCAGTCCCTCATCAGCAAAATCAAGCAACTCGCCAGCCAGGGTGCCCAACTCATTGTCCTGCCTGAGTTGCACGACTCGCTCTACTTCTGCCAGGTAGAGAATGTGGACAACTTTGACCTCGCGGTGGAGATTCCCGGCGAGGAGACAAGGGAATATGCCGCAGTGGCTCGCGAGTGTGGCATCGTGCTCGTGACCTCGATGTTCGAGAAACGGGCAACTGGGCTGTATCACAACACGGCCGTCGTCTATGACACTGACGGCAGCGTGGCCGGCCAATACCGCAAGATGCACATCCCCGACGACCCCGCCTACTACGAGAAATTCTACTTCACTCCCGGCGATCAAGGCTTCATCCCCATCCAGACGTCGCTGGGCAAGCTGGGTGTGATGGTGTGCTGGGATCAGTGGTATCCCGAGGGAGCCCGCCTGATGGCCATGCGTGGTGCTGAACTGTTGATCTACCCCACCGCCATCGGCTATGAGAGCAGCGACAGCCCCGACGAGCAGGAGCGGCAGCGCGAGGCATGGACGACCGTCCAGCGGGGCCATGCCGTGGCCAATGGCCTGCACGTGATCACCGTCAACCGCGTCGGACATGAGCCTGACCCGTCAGGACAGACCAATGGTATACAGTTCTGGGGCAGCAGTTTTGTCGCCGGTCCGCAGGGCGAGCTTATCTACCGCGCCCCCAACGACAGTGAGGACATCCAGGTCATCGATATCAACATGGAGCGCAGCGAGCAAGTCCGCCGCTGGTGGCCGTTCCTGCGCGACAGGCGCATCGACCACTACAGTGAACTGGACAAGCGTTTCCTCGACTGATGACGCTGCAATTTGGGCTGCTGTAACCATCGATCGCACTTCGCTAGAGAAATTAAAGTACAATTATACATATCAGCTATTTAATGGGAAGATTTATTGGAACAACATGTCGAGGAATTCGTTTACCGATTATTCAATCAGGCGAAAAGAATCTCGATGAAATTATTGTCAGGTGTCTTGACGCTGCATCCAGCGAATGTCATACACCATTTAAGGATAAAGATATTATTTGTGTTACTGAAGCATTAGTCGCAAGATCTGAAGAGAATTATGTAACTGTTGACGATATTGCGCATGATATTGTTGATAAATTTGGTGAAAATCCGGTTGTCTCTGTTCTGTATCCCATCTATTCAAGAAACAGGTTTTCACTTATCTTGAAAGGAATTGCAAGGGCGGCAAGGGTTATTTATCTGCGGCTTGACGACGATAAGGACGAAGTGGGCAACGACAAAATCAATCCCTTTACTGCCGTTGACATCGAGAAATTCTATAAGGAGGTGATCGAGTCTGAAAACTGTGAAGTCGTTTTCGATAAGCAACAGTCCTATGAGAATATAATCTATTGCAGATGCCATATTGATGAAAATGAGTTACGTCAATTGACCAAGGCCCCCACTTCAGGAGGTTCCGTTATGCCGATTTATACATTGACCGACATCTGCTCCACGCCTTCCAGTGAACATGGTTATAATGAGGATTTCGGCCTGTTAGGATCTAATAAGGCAACTGAAGAAAAATTGAAGTTATTCCCTCGCCAGGACGCTTGTAAGAGAATCTGCGATTCAATCCAGAGTCACATCAATTCTAACTATAATGTGACCGTTGAGGTTATGATCTATGGCGACGGCTGCTTCAAGGATCCGGTTGGCGGAATTTGGGAATTTGCCGATCCAGTCGTTTCACCCTATTATACCGACGGACTCAAAGGCACACCTAATGAGATAAAAATCAAGTATATCGCGGATAATAAGAATGCCTCGACCGAAGAAATGAAGGAATTCATCAAGCAGAAAGATGACAATCTTGTTGGAAACATGTTATCCCAGGGCACAACACCTCGCAGATATTGTGATCTGGTTGGTTCTCTTGCTGACTTGACATCCGGCTCTGGCGACAAAGGGACACCAGTCATCTGGATATCAGGATATTTTGATAATTACGCGACAGAATAATATTTGTTCATCGTTCAAGAAAATGAGGCTATGTCATCATGACATGCCTCATTTTTTCAAAACGACAATGTATTTATGCTGGCCGATTAGGAGCCAGAACATAATTAATTATGTGATACAACTGCGTTTGTTCATGACACGTCATCCGCAGTTATTCTATCGGGGAATGAATCAAGCCTGGCCTTCGTCCTTGGGACCAAAAGTATTCTTCAAGAAATCTTCCACCTTATCCATCACGCCCTCGGCAGCCTTGGTAGCATCGTCAAGGGCATCCTTGGCCTTGTCGAGAACACTGGGCTCACCATCCTTGGGGTCAAAGGCTTCCTTGGCTTTCTGGCTCAAGTCCTGAGCGACCTCGGTAGCGGCGGCAGTGCCCTGCTCCACAAAGTCCTTGGCCTTGTCCATCATCTCGCCGGCAGCGGTAGCGCCCTCGCCGAACATTTCTTTAGCCTTATCCAGCAGGCTGGGCTCACCCTCCTTGGTCTCAAACATTTCCTTGGCTTTCTCCAGGAAGTCGTTACCCACCTCGCCGGCAGCAGTCGTGCCCTTATCGAACATCTCCTTGAGCTGATCGAGCATGCCTGCCTCGCCATCCTTGCCGTCAAACATTTCCTTAGCCTGGTCAAAGATGCTGGGCTCACCATCCTTACCCTCGAACACGCCCTTGAGCTTGTCAAACACGTTGCCCTCGCCACTGGTGGCCTCGTTGAGCATACCCTTCAACTGGTCAAGAATACTTGCGCCCTCATTCTTTACTTCGTTAACAGCCTGCTCGGCATTCTTCATTTCCTCATCCATGATAATCCTGTATTTAGGTTTATACTATAGCCTACTCCCTTTCAAGCGTTTCGGCTTCCTCTGTGCCCCCAAAGTTACACATTATTTATTAATACGCAACGATTATCCGGCACTTTTTTAGATTACAAAATTATTTCTTGACAAAGCGGCCCTTCAAACGCTTCCAGCCCTCGACTCCCAGGATGGTGAGACCACCGTACTGAAAAGTCTTCGCCAGGCCGAAGAAGATAACCCAGAGCACAGCCTTTGCCCCATCACTGATGGGCAGGGCCATCTGGGCAAACGAGAAGATATAGCACGGCACACACAGGGCCAGTACAATGACGCCTGTGCGAAACGACAGGCGGCTCAACCACCGCTTGACAGCATCCAGCCAGCGCTTGAAACGGCCATGCTGCGCGTTGTCAACTTTCTGCAGATCCTCATTCATCGTGATTCATTAAAATCGAGTAGGTCGGGAAACGAAAGTTTTCTGACCTACTTTCGTTTCCTTTCCTCTCACACCACCGTACGTGCCGTTCGGCATACGGCGGTTCATAAGTGTGGGTGCAATTTCTCGTAGTATTCCAGTAACGTGGGATA
>JAFTEU010000123.1 GCA_017453505.1 Muribaculaceae bacterium | reverse complement strand
TTACTAAAAACCAGCCAATTAAACAAATTTTATTATATAAAAATACGTTAAATACAAATAAATATCCGCAATTAGAAGAGAAAATGCAAAAATAGGCTGCCGAATGGCAGCACAAAACTTATCATTAACTTAACAGCCTAGAACCGTCCCTTTTTTACCTTAGCATAACGCTTTCTAACTCAGCAATGTCATGCGGTATGTCACCATACCACACTTGCAAAAGTATATTATTTTATCGAGCCTACAAAGAGGATCACCATTTTTTTTGCAAAAATGTTGTCTTTTGCTGACCCTTGGTTGTAAAGTAATTTTGTATTTACAATTTACAAATCACTAATCACGAAGTTATAAAATGCAGACAATCATCGAGACACAGCAAACCCTCCCGTTGCACGACACCGCCGTATGGTTCGCCCTGATCTACATCGCCGTAGTATTGGCCATCGCCGTGGACTTCGTGGAGAATGAAACAGGAATGAAAAAAGGACGGTTTTGATGTGATTTTGCCCTTTGTAACAGCTGTTAGCCCAAGGCTAATATTGCGGAGCCCTGGGCTGATAGAGAATTCTAATCAACAAATCAATCGAGTACTCAACTATGATCATGGATTATCCGATGTCGTTGATTCTATGATGATTAGAAAATATTTTTACATCAAAAGAACCGTCCCTATTTTACCCGCATATTGTGTAAGCGTGCCGTTCAAGCTGTAAATTTCAATATTGTTACCAGTAATCACAAGCTTTTTATATGTGTCCAATAATGGTATGGAATAAATCACACACCATTGTTGCGTATCAATAACAATAATCTCAAATTCTGTCGCAACAAATAAGTAATGTTTGTACTTTATTGTTTCAAAGAATAGATAATCTAAACTGATATACAAAATTCTACGGCTCGTATTAAAATCATAAATGGCAAAATTCTGATCAATGCCTACAGCAAAAATTTTTGAGAAGATTTCCATAAAAAGAGGTATAATCAAATCACTTGCCCATGCAATTTTTGCCATTATAGTCCCCTCGGTTATCATTCCAAACTTACGATTATACGCATCTTGAGAATCTTCAAAAATGGAGTCACATGCTAAATCTTTGTAAATATGTTCTTCAATAATTTCAAAAGTCATTTTACTTTGTAATCTTTAGGAATAATTGTAATTACTTTAGGCGTTTTAGAAAGGAAAAAAGAAGGTTGTTTTGAAGTGAATTTTAGAATTTTTGTTATTTCTTGGTTTTTTGTTTTGGGTTGATGACGAGGTAGATAGACCTGTATTCGACGCCTGTGATTCGGGCGAGTTGCCTCATGTTGATTCCGTTGCCGATGGCTTTGCGGATGATGAGTTTGCGGTCGTCTTTTGGCATCGTTTTGAGGGTCACCATGTCACCCCCGCAAAGTTGGTCCAAGAGTTTGCGGGCCTCACTGTCGGTCATGCGTCCCCGCTCGATCTGGGAGTGTGGTTCGATGTGCCCGCCGCTGACGTTGAGCACCATTTCGCACAACTCGTGCCACGGCAGCGCAGCGAAGGGCAGTTGATGTGCACAGATGGGCTGTGCGGGCGGTGTGGACGTGTATTCGCGCCAACTGCTCCATCGATACAGGCCGGGAGAAGTGACCATCTCGGCCTGGACAGGATTCTGATGGATGTAGCGCAGGAGCGTGATGAAGTACCCCGTGTCACCCACAGGTTCGCTACGGAATCGGTCATGGAAGAGCGGCCCCAGTCGCTCATGCCGCTTGTTGAAGTAACTCACGTAGGACACGCCGATGCGCTTCATCACGGCGCCGATGTCCTCGGCGCCCTCAGCAATGAGCAGGTGGACGTGGTTGTCCATCAGGCAATAGGCATGGATGTGGCAGAAGGGTGGCAGGGGTTTGCCCTCACGATCCTCGGGTGAAGTGACGGCGCGCAGGATCTTGAGGAACTTGCCGCGGTCCTGGTCGTCGGCAAAGATGTCCTGGCGGTCGATACCGCGCAGCATCACGTGGTAAACGCCTGTGTCGCTATGTTGTCGGCTAATGCGTGGCATAGTTGGGAATGTGATAAGTGTTGAGCTGCAAAGTTAGCCAATTCTGATGAAAAAACAAAACTCAAAGCATTATTATATTGTAGAGAACACAAAATCGCTTTCCGTGGAAAATTACATCAAAAGAACCGTCCCTATTTTACCCTTTTTGGGGGAATGGGGGAAATTGATTACCTTTGCTGGCGAGAATTTAACTATATAAAAATATGGAAGTCATACAGAGTTTTACTATCGACCACACCCGACTGAAGCCGGGTATCTATGTGTCACGCGAGGATAAGGGTTTCACCACGTTTGATCTGCGCATCACCGAACCCAACAAGGAGCCCGCTGTCGATCCTGCCGCTATGCACAGCCTGGAACACCTGATGGCCACATGGTTCCGTAACAGCGAGGCCAAGGACGATGTGGTCTATGTGGGACCGATGGGTTGCCTCACGGGCATGTACATCATCATGACGGGGAACTATACCGTCGAGGATATGCGCCGGCTCACCATCGAGTGCCTCCAGTGGATTCTCACCCAGACCGAGGTGCCTGCTACGCGCCCAGAGGCCTGCGGCAATTATCTGCTTCACGACTTGCCCATGTGCAAGTGGGAGAGTGCGCGCTACCTGGACCGTCTGCAGCACGACTTCCACAGCGAGTACGCCAAGCTGCAGATCATCCTCGACGACGGTAAGGTGTTTGCCGACGCGTAGCTGCCAGTCCTGTTCCTTCATCAACAGCTAAAACGGCAACACTGGACAATTCTCTATTTGTTGTCCGGTGCTGCCGCTTGTGATAATCAGTATGCGGAATCTCGATTAGTTGCGGAGGATTTTCTTGCCGTTCCTTATGATGATGCCGCGGGTGTCGTCGGTGGCCTTGATCCCATCGATGCGGTAGGACTGGCCATCGGTGGCTGGGACGGCTGGCGCTACCTCGGCAACACCCATAGTCTGCCCCGTCTTCTCGAGATACTCGGCTTGAGCTTTGGCCATCTGCTCACGGAACTCGGCACTGCCGTGCAGGGCGCAGACACCGATGCTGGCAGCTACACGGCTGGCATCCACATCGCTCTGCCAGTGGGCACCCACGATCACTCGGCTCTCGCCATACATCCAGCCGCGGGCGAAGATGGTGTCGGCGGCAGCAGGATTGACCTCGGCCAGCAGCAGGGCTGCGGTCCAGCCGCGCATGGTGTGGCCCGAGGGGTAGGAACCCTCGCCGCGCAGCTCGTCTTCCTCGTCGGTGAGCATCTTGTCCTCAAAGCGCTCAAAGGGGCGCTGGCGCTTGTAGTAGGCCTTGGGGGCGACGCGCATGGCATCGGTCGTGGTGAGGCTGGTGACCATCAGCTTCCAGATTTCGGGAGTGCCTTCGGGGCTGATGTGCAGACCAAAGGGCACGTCAAACTCGGCCAGCAGGGCCTCGTAGGACCAAACGGCATCGCGCTTGGCGATGGCTGCACGCTCGGGGTCGAGTCGCTGCTGCTTGCCCCACGAGAAGCGCATCATGTCGTTGGCAAACTCGGGACTGTCAAACGCTGGGGGAGCGGGCAGGCACTTGATGAGGTCAGGAAGTTGATCAACAGGGAGATAGGGTTGCACTTCATTCTGTGCATTCAGCGTCATGGCGGCCACAATGGCGACCAGAGCAATTACAAAATTCTTTTTCATGAAAAATGAAGATAATTGGTTATAAAAACAACTTAATATTTGATGCTGCAAAAGTACTACAAAAAACAACACCCCGCTTCTCGAGCATGAAAAATTGATTACTGGGACACGGGGACGGTTCTGTTGTTCCACTTTTGTCCTAAAAATAAAAAATGGGACAAAAGAACCGTCCCTGTGTCCCAGTTTCACGTTATTTAGTGGGTAATTAAGGGATTTTTAGATGTGTTGTTATTATCTTTGCGGTTTAAAAACGGAGCATTATGTTATTGGACAAGATATTATTGCAGATGCCGATGGCGGCACCAGACACGGTGGCGGCCAACAAGATTAAGGAGGCGACCAATGTGGTGACGGCTCAAGTGGACTCGCTGGCGAGCCAGCTGCATCCTGACTCGATTGCGGCGATGACACCTGGCAAACTGGTTGATAAGTTCAAGTATCTGGACGTGGGTAGCCTGGTGACCTCGCTGTCTAACCAGGTCATTTCGCTGGCGTTGCGCATTCTTGCCGCTATCCTGATTTTCTACATCGGCAAGTTCATCATTAACAAGGTTTACAGCTTAGCACGAGCCGTCATGGTGCGGAAGGGCTTTGAGCGCTCGTTGACATCGTTCCTGCTGTCATTCATCAAGATGACGCTGTTGTTCCTGCTGATCATCACTGTCATCGGTGTGCTGGGCATCGAGACAAGCTCGTTCATCGCCATCTTTGCCAGTGCCGGTGTGGCCATCGGTATGGCCCTGAGCGGCACGTTGCAGAACTTTGCCGGCGGTGTGCTCATCCTGCTGCTCAAGCCTTACAAGGTGGGCGAGTATATCGAGTTCGGAGAATTCAAGGGTACGGTTAAGGAAATCCAGATTTTCCATACCATTATCAATACCTATAACAATGACCGCATTGTCATTCCCAATGGCGGCCTGGCCACGAGTTCGCTGAAGAACGTCAGTGCCGAGCCTTATCATCGTGTGGAGTGGCGCGTGGGCATCAGCTATGGTGATGATGTGGATGTTGCCCGCAAGACAGTGCTGGACATTCTTGCTGCTGACGAGCGCATTGTCCACACTGATGCCGACATCAAGGAGACCGAGAAGCCGCAGGAGACATCCCAACAGCCCGAGCAAGAGGAGAAACTATCCTGGTGGCGGCGCATCTTCCATTGGCACCGCAAACGCATTGAGCAGTGGAACGAGACGCAAGAGGCACAACTAGCAGCCCTAGTACCTAAACCCAACTACATGCCCAGTGTCAATGTCGAGAGCCTGGACGATAGCCAGGTGACGCTCATCGTGAGGGCTTGGACCGAAATCGCCAATTATTGGGGAGTCCTCTACGATGTGAACGAGAAGATCTATAAGCAGCTGCCACAGCATGGTATCCACTTCCCGTTCCCACAGGTTGACGTGCACGTTAATAGTTAGTTAGGAGTTAGAAGTTAGGAGTTAGGAGTTTATTGATTTTTAAGTTATTGGTTTTGAGGAATTTTAAGAATAAATATAGGGTTGGATTCATTAGAACGGCACGGTCGTTGACGGTTGTGGCTGTCATGTTGTTGTTCTGGCCATGGGTGGGGGCACAGGTCATCAACTCGATTGGAGAGGAAAATATGAAAGTGGAACAGGGATTGAAGCCGCAGCAGAAGAAGGCTGAAAGCCCCTTTATCGCCGACCTGGATGCGGAGACACCTTATTTCCAGTATGTTGACTCGGCTCAGAACTATATTTACAGCCACGACTGGGCACAGGCCGAGCAGTGGCTGATGAAGGCTTTCAAGACCGACCCAGATAACCCTGGCAACTCGATGGTGCTGAGCAATATCGCCACGTTGCAGCGCTATCAGGGCCGGCTGGCCGATGCGGTGAAGAACTATTCGCTCGCCCTGGACATGACTCCTCATGCCGTGACCTTGCTGCTGAACCGTGCGGCACTATATGTCGAGATGGACAGTATACAACGTGCCGAGGATGACTACCTGCGCGTGTGCGAACTAGACATGTACAACACCGAGGCGCGTTACTCGCTGGGTGTGCTGGCCATGGAGCAGGGAGATGAGAAACGGGCCGAAGACCTGTTTAACGAGATCAAGCGTATCAACTCCAATTCGGGCCTGTATTATGAGGGGATGGCCTTGCTGCACAAGCGCAGAGGCAATTATAGCCGTGCCGCTGAACTGTTTACCCAGATTATCAAGGTGCAGCCCAACGCACAATTGCTGGGCAACCGTGCCGACTGCTACCTGATTCTCAAGCGCCTGAACGATGCCGAAGACGACATCCGCACCGCCCTCGAGATGACCCCCGACGACCCTTATCTCTACGTCCTGCGTGCTAAGTTGAACAAGCAGCGTTTCCAGCGCGACGACATGAACCGCGACATCGACCGTGCCGTCTCCCTGGGCCTAAGCCGCGACTATATCAACCAATCCCTCAACGAGTAACCCTTTTTTTCGTCACTTGCTATTCCTCACCGCGATAGGTGCCCATAAAGAAGATGGAATGGGTGCTTCGCTCGACGATGAAATAGACAAAGGGCCGCGTGGCGTGGAAAACGACGTTACGGGACCACGCGCTGGCCGATCGGTTGCGCATTTCCGTCACCGTGACAGCCGCTGCCTTGGTGCCTTGCTCGTTGACCTCGATACGGGCTTTCTGCAACATCTTATAAATGTAGAGTTCCCTTTTCTGAGCCATATTGGGGAATTCGGCCAGTCCCTCACTGAATGCCAGCGGCATGCCCATTGCCGAGAGTGGGTCATTGAGCAAGCACAGGCTGCTCGTTGTGAATCGTGGCAACAGGATATCCACCTGAAAAGTCTGCATGGCACCAATCATCTCCTCGAGTTCCTGGGCTGTGAGATACTCGATGATGTCGCCGGTGGTCGCGTTCCCAATAGGCAACAGGATGTACATGCCATAGGAGCCATTGCCATAGGGCAGATACAGCATCTGGTAGGTATCGTTGCTGCAATATAACGCCTTGATGTTGTTGTGCATCATCATGCGGTTTTCCCTAGAGCCGTCGGGCATTGTGAATTCCATCTGACGGGTAGCACTGGGGGTGAATTTCTGGGTCCAGTTGGCTTTGAAGTAGATCGCATTCAGCAGGTACATGGCAGCCGTGGGGTCGATTCTGTCCAGAATCGTGGGAATCATGCCGTCGGTGTTGGTTTTGCACCAGTTGTTGATCTTGAATAGGGCGCTGTTGTTCTCGAAGTCGAATGCTTCGACCCTGGCTTTGTAGTATTGCTGCATGTCGGCAACGTACTGAGGGAAGAGACTGATGTCCAAGGCCGAGTTGGCGGTGATGTAGTTGACCATCTTAACGGTCACAGTGGGGTCAAAGCGTGGTGCCTTGACCATCATCTTGCGGCAATACTCGTTGATCTCCTGAACCGAACCGTCCAGCCTCATGACGTCGGTGATCTGTTGCCGCGTCTCGCCATCGGCGCCCTCGTTGAGCATACCCAGCATGAAGGTGACGCTGAGGGGTGAAGCGACAAAACTGCCTTCGTTCCGCTCATTGATGGCGCGAAGCAGATTACAGGCAAAGTCATTGTTGTTGCCTGCTATCTGCTGGGCCTGGCAGATGGGGAATGCGGTGAGCATGACCACTAGCAGACCAAGAGTCAGTAATGGTTTCATATAGTACTTCATAGTATGTGTATAATTGTGGGTGAATATTAATACTTGTTTCGATAACTTTATTTCCTGCAAAATGGCGGAACGGTCACTGAGCGGCTTGCTCGACCAGGCGGCGGCCCAGGGCACGCGCGGCGGCGAGATCCTTGGGGAACTGCTCGTCGTGGTGCTGCTGCTTGGCGACAGGGTCGAAGCGTCCGGCGTCGTAACGGCTATAGTCGTTGAACTGGTAGGTGTCCATTGACAAGAGTACCTCGGTGGGGCCGAACATGCCCAGTTGGCGTGCGCTCTGCTCCAGCAGTACGTCATACCCAATCTGCTTATAGACCTGCTCGTTGGGGCAGTTCATCGTGTAGATGGTGGCCGAGTGGATGACCTTATTGACCACAGGATGGCTGTAGTCGTTGTAGTTGACGGCCGGGAAAATGAGCCGCTCCATGAAAGCGCGAAGGTTGGCGCTGGGGTAACTGCAATAGACGGGTGAACCGCACACGAGCACATCGGCCTCAACTGCTTTCTCGAGAATGGCCTGCAGGTCATCCTTGAACGAGCACACGCCCTTGCGCCCGCCCTTGACCTTGCAGGCAAAGCAACTCATGCAACCCTTGTAATTCAGGCCGCGGTCATACAAGTTAATCATCTCAACCTCGGCGCCCGCCTCGCGTGCGCCTCCCATCGCCTGCTCGAGCAGCAGGGCGGTATTCTTGTTCTTGCGGGGACTCCCGTTAATAAATAATGCCTTCATAATCGTGATAGATATTTGTTCTTGCCGCAAAGTTAAACATAATATTTTAAAATAACAACAATAGCCTTTTCATGGTGGGTTGCATTGCGATACCGATTCCAAAAAAAATCCTGATTCCTGACCCGAAACTCCTAATTCCTTTGTACCTTTGCACCCACGATGAGAAAAAAGAAAGATATTCCGGTAATTGAGAATTTTGAGATTACGGGCGTGGCTGCCGAGGGCAAGAGCCTGGGGCGCTGGAACGACCTGGTGGTGTTTGTGCCGTTTGGCGCTCCTGGCGATGTGATCGACTTGAAGATCGACCGCAAGAAGCACAGCTTTGCCGAGGGGCATATCGAGCGCCTGGTCAAGCCCAGTGAGTTGCGCGTGGAGCCGATGTGTGAGCACTTTGGGCTGTGCGGTGGCTGCAAGTGGCAGCACCTGCCCTACGAGTACCAGCTGCAGTGCAAACAGCAGCAGGTGGTGGATGCGATGGAGCGCATCGCCAAGGTGCCCATCCCTGCCATCAATCCCATCTTGGGGTCGGCAGAGACGAGCCATTACCGCAATAAATTGGAATTCACCTTCAGCAACAAGTGCTGGCTCACCCGTGAGCAACTGGAGAGTGGGGAAGAGTTCCCAGACCGCAATGCGGCTGGTTTCCACATCCCAGGTGCCTTTGACAAGGTGCTGGACATCAAGCGTTGCTGGCTGCAGGACGACATCAGCAATGAACTGCGTCTGTTCATCCGCAAGTACTGCGTCGAGAAGGGCTATAGCTTCTACGACATCCGCGGGCAGCAGGGCTTCATCCGCATGACTATGACGCGCACTGCCAGCACGGGCGAGGTGATGGAGGTGATCGTGTTTGGCCAGGACGACCGCGCCGCCATCGAGGACGTGATGAGTGCCGTGCGTGACCGTTTCCTGCAAATCACCTCGTTGCTCTATGTCGTGAACCTCAAGGTCAACGACTCACTGGCCGATCAGGAATTCATCACCTATAGCGGTCGCGACTACATCGAGGAAGAGATGGAGGGGCTGAAGTTCCGTGTGGGACCCAAGTCGTTTTACCAGACCAACTCGCGCCAAGCCTATGAACTCTACAAGGTTGCCCGGCGTATGGCAGCCCTCACGGGTGACGAACTGGTGTATGACCTCTATACCGGGACGGGCACCATCGCCAACTTTGTGGCCCGTCAGGCCCGCCAGGTCATCGGCATAGAGTATGTGCCCGAGGCCATCGAGGATGCCAGGTTGAACTCGCGCGTCAACGTCATCGAGAATACGCTGTTCTATGCCGGCGACATGAAGGATGTGCTTACCGACGGGTTTATTGCCGAACACGGTCGCCCCGAGGTGATGATCATCGACCCGCCCCGCGCGGGCATGCACGAGGATGTCGTTAGGGTCATCCTCAATGCGGAGCCCCAGCGCCTAGTCTATGTGAGCTGCAACCCTGCCACCCAGGCCCGCGACATCGCCCTGCTCGACGAGAAGTACCGCGTCGTGGAAATCCAACCCGTGGATATGTTCCCGCATACCCACCACGTCGAGAACGTCGCACTGCTCGAGAAGAAATAATCCTCATGGAGGATGATGCATAATGATGAGCCCCAGTAGTTGGATGGGCAACTACTGGGGCTTATTTCATCATGTGACGGCACATCAGTGCTGACACATGACCTAGGGTTGTCACTTCTTGCCCAGGAGGATGTCGATGAGGTCGGTGATGTCATCGATGTTAACCTTTCCATCACCATTGACATCGGCCCATTCGGGCGTGTCGCCAGTCAGCAGCATGTCAATGAGGCCAGTCACGTCATCGATGTTGATGTGGCCATCACCGTCCACGTCACCAGGGCCAGCTCCGATAAAGGGCGCGATGTGTGCAAACTTTCCCCATTCAGAATGGGCCTTGTAAGCCTCTAGGCCCTCTTGAGGGACAAAGAGCGTCACTTGCTCAAAGAAGGGGTCGTTCTCATTATTATCGAAATATGCGTCAATCGGCGTGGCCGACAGGCAGGTGATACTGTTAGCATCGGTACAATTATTACGGTCGACATAGGTTACAATATATTCATCCCCGGCAATGATAAATGAGGAGGGAATCACGATGTCGCTCAGCGTGGGCAGGGAGAAATGGGCCTCGTCGTATGACTCATCTTGTCTCAGATGTATCGTGACATTGTTGTTATCGTCGTTATCAGTTGAGTAGTACAAGCCATTATAGACGATATACTGGTTGCTGCGGCTATAGAATCCGTCAGCCCCATAATGTACATCGACCATTATCGTCGAGCTGTTGCCGCAACGATCATCACCAGCAACACCGCGGGCTTCGATAGTGTAGTCCCCGTATCGCGGCAGGTAGAAGGAACCTCCCATTTCACATCTGGTCCAATCGCTGGCACCGTTAATACGGTAGTCGCATGCTTCGGGCCACAGGTACTCAAAACCGTCGGTCCAGAAGAACAATGTATAGTAATTTGTGACATCAGCACCGACATTGATTTTCAGCCCCTTGCCTTGCTCTGACTCGCTTGCATATAGCATTGGTAGTGAGGTGAAATTATCATAGCGGGAATCATATCCGAAATAATACGCGTTGTTGCGGTAGGAGATATTGACACTCACATGGAAGTCATCGCTGCTGCGTCGCGGCATCTTGTAGGTTAATTGATTGTCTCCCGTGCCAGCCCATATTCCGTTGACGGTCATCTCGAGGTAACCTTGAGCATAGGCTTTAATTGTCAGCTCTTCCTGTGACTCATCAAAAATGACCAGAGGAACGTAATTGGGTATGGGAGAGATTTGTCGGTATTGGCTCCAGATTTCATGTGACCGGTAAGCGTTAATGGCATCGGAAGGCACATAGAGCGTAATGTTGTAGGGCTCGCCAATGATACGGGAAATGCTTGGCGGTGTCTGTGCCCAGCAGATTATTGTCTCTAATTCATAGCAGTTAATAAAGGCATCGTCGTTGATGTGGGTAATGGTACTCGGCAATACTAGACTAGTGATGTTTCCAGTCATGTCGGTGAAAACATAG
>JAFTEU010000122.1 GCA_017453505.1 Muribaculaceae bacterium | reverse complement strand
ATTTTGTTTTAATTGTTTGTGATCGAGTTATTTTTCTTTGTTTACAAAGATACAAACAAAAGCTAAATGCCCACTCTTTTTGAAAACAAGAATAGTCAACAAGCCCTATGTTTGACTTTGACGGTGCAAACATAGGGCTTGCCCTCAACAACTTCTTCACAGTAGATGCAGAGCCTCATTTTCACCAACGATGTCACGACAGCCATCAACAGGCTAGTCAATAGCATTGACCATAATCTGACGGTGTGGATTACCGATGTCAATACCGCCCGATATGCGCCTGCAGATGCACACATCATCACCATTGACGACGGGGACGAGAGGAAAACGCTTGAAACGGTCACCCGCGTGTGGGATGGACTCGAGCGACATGGTGCCACTCGCCACTCCCTCGTCATCAACCTGGGAGGCGGCATGGTGACCGACCTGGGAGGATTTGCCGCCGCAACTTTCAAGCGGGGCATGAGGTTCATCAATGTGCCCACCACACTACTTGGTGCCGTCGATGCAGCCGTTGGCGGCAAGACAGGATTCAATTATAATGGGCTGAAAAATGAGATCGGCGCATTTGCTCCCGCCAGCGACGTGATTATATCAACACGGTACTTCGACACCCTGCCCGTCCAGGAGATGAAATCGGGCTATGCCGAGGTGATTAAACATGCGATGCTGAGCGACCGCAAGGAATTCCTGCGCCTGCTGGAACACGATTTCAATGCGCCCATCGACCACGACAACTTGCTGGAAAGACTGCGCCGCTCGGTGCAGGTCAAGGTGGATATCGTCGCCCGTGACCCCAATGAACAAGGCGAGCGCAAAGCCCTCAACCTGGGGCACACCATCGGGCATGCGCTGGAGAGTTTGGCGATGCGACATGGTAAGCCTGTCCCGCACGGCTATGCCGTGGCCTGGGGCCTGGTCACCGAAGCCATCCTCTCGCATCTGATCCTGAAATTTCCAAGCGAGGACGTACACCTGCTGGGTACCTTCATCCGAGGCAACTACCGTAATTTCCCCTTTACCTGCGACGACTACAACGAGTTGCTGGCCCTGATGCGCCACGACAAGAAAAGCCGTGACGGCGAAATCACCTGCACCCTACTCACCGCCATTGGCGACTATCGCATTCATCAGACCGTCACCCCTGATGACGTGACCGCAGCACTCGACATCCTGCGCGACATACTAGGGGTATAACCAAGCCCCCGATTATTCCACATGAGTCACATTTTGTAAATTATACACAACTTTTTGTAAAGTTTACTTGTCATATTGAAAAGTTTGCTTTACCTTTGCTGCCGTAATCGATTACACAGACAACATTGTTCAACGATTTAAAGAGGCTACTATTATGAATTACAGTTATTTGTTTCCCTCTGTGTTCAAGAAGGTCGGTTGGGTTTTATTTGTAATCTTCGCAATATTGAACGTATTGTGGATGACAGGTGATATCGAGGGATTATTACCTGCTTGCAAAGTCTTCAGCATCTGGCCCGACGAGGGGAGTTTCATCTTGACAAACGACGACTGGACCGATGAAATCTGCATTGTCGGCATGATCGTCTCACTGCTATTTATCACATTTGCCCGTCTCAAGCAGGAAGACGAGTACACCATCAACCTGCGCATGAAGTCAATGGCATGGGCCGTCAAGGGTTACGGCTTGATCATCATTGCCGCCACATTGTTTATCTATGGCCCTAATTGGCTCTATGTCATTATGCTTTCGGTTTATCTTGTGTTTTTCCTTTTCATCATCAAGTTTAATTACGAGCTAGCAAAGCTCAGGAAGGAGGCACTTCATGAAGAATAACGTCCGGGTGGAGCGTGCGATCCACCGCATGACGCAGGCTCAACTTGCCGAGCGCATCGGTGTGAGCCGCCAGACCATTAATGCTATCGAGAGCGGTAAGTATGTGCCCTCAACTGTGTTAGCCTTAAAGATGTCGGCCGTCTTCAACAAGCCAGTCAACGAGATATTCTCACTTGACAACGACGATTAATGGGACACGGGGACGGTTCTTTTGTCCCATTTTTGCTCTCGTCGCGAAAAAAGTGGGACAAGAGAACCGTCCCCGTGTCCCACATTATCGCCAATGCCATAGTCGGGAAACGGCGTGGGTGATGGTGCGCAGGTGCAGATCCTTGCCCAGGACGACCAGCATCACAGCGGTGAGGATAAAAAGGATTCCGACGAGGAGGCGAGGTGTCAAACTCTCACCGAATACCAGCACCCCGATAGCAACGGCTGTCATGGGCTCCAGCGCGCCCAAGATAGCTGTGGGTGTCGCACCCACATGCAGGACTGCGACGGTCATGAACACCAACGAGAGGATAGTAGGCACAATGCTCAACCAGATGGCAAACATCCATGCGCGAGGCGAGGGCAAGGGACGAAGATAGAGTTCAGGTGAAGTGAATGAGTAGAGAATCAACGTGATTTCACACACCAGCATGGCATAGAAGGTAACCTTGAACGATGACATCTTGATATTTGACTGGTTGACCACGATGATATAGATGGCATAGGCCAACGAGGAGAGGATACACAAGATGATACCAATCACGCTCAATGACACCCCTGCCCCGCCCTTGTAGAGCAAGCCGATGCCCACCAGCGACAGCACTATGGCAATAACCGTCATCGCTGTGACACGTTCCTTAAAGAACAGGGCCATAATCACCGCCACCATTACAGGATATACAAACAGGATTGTTGAGGCGATACCCGCGTCCATGAAGTGGAAACTCTGGTAATAGGTAATGCTTGAAGCGGCAAAGAGGATGCCGAGCGAGAACAGCACTTTGAACTCGTGACGTGTTACCCTGAAATCGATACGCTTAATCAACATGATAACGGCCAGCAGAATGACGGCCAGACCGAAGCGGTGGGCCAGGACTGTAGCTGTGTTCACGCCCTCATCGTAGAGCGGGAGCGCACCGAAGGGGTTAGTGCCGTAGCACACTGCCGAAAGGACGGCACACAGGATGCCGATGTACTTGGATTTATTTGTCATAATCGTGGGTGTGTGGATGCTAATGACAGGTTAGTGCTTGAATCCGCTCATCTCGTAGAGGGCTGGCAACGCACGGCCGTTGGCACTATTAAACAGTCCGCGATTCAGCCCCCAATCACTCTTTTCATGGCGTGTGCCGTAACGGTTTTCCTCAGGATACCACCAGAAGAGGCCCGTCACGTTGTCATGGCGGTTCAATTCAGCAACGAGATCGGCTGTGAATTGGCGTTGCCCCTCAATCGTGCCAGCAGGGCAATTGGTGAAGTCCTCTTCCCCACGGTTCACCCCATCGTGTAAGTAGTAATAGGCCGCCTCGACTATCATCACGGGTTTATCAGCGAAACGGGCTGCGAGCGAGTCGAGTGTGGCGCCAAGATTAGGGATAGTGCCATGCCACATGGGATAATAGCTCAACCCGATGATGTCATAGTCCACCTTTGCCTGCTGCAAGCGGTCATAGTAGTTGCGCGTCATTTCCCACTGGCCGGCCTTCTCGGTGTGAATGATAATACCGGCCGACGGGCATACCTCACGACAAGCCATGCAGCCAGCCTTGAGCAATCGCGTGAACACGTCCCAATTATCTGCACTCATGGGATCAATGCGGCCCACAGGCCAGTCCATACCAAAGGTGATTTCGTTACCAACTTGGATCATGGCGGGAACGACACCTGCCGCCTTCAATGCCAACAGGCAGTTGCGGGTATAACGATAGATGCTGTCGGCCAACACCTTGCCGTCCAATCCCACCCAACGCCTGGGGGTGAACTGCTTGGCAGGGTCGGCCCACGTGTCACTGTAATGGAAATCGAGCATCACTTCAAATCCCCTGGCCCGTATGGCCCTGCACAAGTCAACCACATAGTCCAGATCCTGGCAGACGCCCTCGTCGTGATGACGGCCCGGGGCATTCTGCGGATCGACAAACAGTCGCACACGCATCATGTTCCAGCCCTGCTGCTTGAACAGCTCGTAGGGATCCACCGTCACGCCACACGAGTCCTTATAAATCACACCCTGGCGAGCATTGGATGTCATCATCGAGATATCCCCACCCAGCCATGTGTGGGCCAGCGAAGGCAATGCCACCGCCAACATCATCATTATGAGTACACGTTTCATCATCTCATCTGGATTTTTGGGACAAAAGAACCGTCCCTTTGTCCCGTTTTTATAATTACAATTAAAAAAGTGCCGACAATCAATGATCATCAGCACTCTTTGCGTTGTCGGGGTGACTTGATTCGAACAAGCGACCCCACGCCCCCCAGACGCGTACTCTAACCGGACTGAGCTACACCCCGAACGCACTTGCCGAAACGCATTTGTTTCGTAAAGCGGTGCAAAGGTAATGCCGATTTTGGAACTGGCCAAATTTTTCGAGGACTTTTTTAAAAAAATATTTTTCACGGGTCAAGTTTATTACTGATTTTCAGAGGATTTAACAAATCGCCCAAGAGGCCTGTTGCCAATGCCACGAGTGGCCTGTGGGCAAAAATAAGCAAGGCCTCCTATCGCCCATGTTGAGGCGAAAGAGACCTTGCAGGATTCAGTTAGCGGGTTTGTCGTTTACTCGGCCTTGCCGTCGCTACCCAGCACCTCAATGATCTTGTGCTTGTAGAGCTTAACCATCTCGTCACGGGCGGGACCGCAGTACTTGCGGGGGTCAAACTCTCCAGGCTTCTCGGCCAGGACCTTGCGGACAGCGGCAGTGAAGGCCAGACGGCTGTCACTGTCGATGTTGATCTTGCAGACAGCGCTCTTGGAAGCCTTGCGCAGCTGATCCTCGGGCACGCCTACTGCATCGGGCATATTGCCGCCATGGGTGTTGATGATGTCAACATACTCCTGAGGCACGCTCGACGAGCCATGCAACACGATGGGAAATCCGGGAAGTTTCTTCTCAATTTCCTCAAGCACATCAAATGCCAGGGGAGGAGGCACGAGGCGACCGGTCTGCGGGTCACGGGTGCACTGTTCGGGTTTGAACTTGTAAGCGCCATGGCTGGTGCCGATGCTGATGGCCAGCGAGTCACAACCACTGCGGGTGGCAAAGTCGATTACCTCTTCGGGCTTGGTGTAGTGGGACTCCTCGGCTACGACATCATCCTCAACGCCGGCAAGCACGCCAAGTTCAGCCTCAACGGTCACATCAAACTGATGTGCATATTCTACGACCTTCTTGGTCAGAGCGATGTTCTCCTCATAGGGGAGCGATGAGCCGTCAATCATGACCGACGAGAATCCAAAGTCCACACAAGACTTGCACAGTTCAAAGGTGTCACCATGGTCCAGATGGAGGCAAATCTGCGGATGCTCCCAACCCAACTCTTTAGCATACTCTACGGCACCCTCAGCCATGTAACGCAGCAGCGTCTGGTTGGCATACTTGCGGGCACCGCTCGAAACTTGCAGGATAACAGGCGACTTCGTCTCGGCGCAAGCCTTGATGATAGCCTGTAACTGCTCCATGTTGTTGAAGTTGAATGCGGGGATGGCATAGCCGCCATCAACAGCCTTAGCAAACATCTCGCGGGTGTTCACGAGACCTAAATCCTTGTAATTTACCATAATTGTTTTTTTAATAATATTGGAAAAACATTTATCTATATTTTCTGCAAAGATAAGTATTTTTTTTGTCCCGCAACGCTCATGGGTATTATTTTTGTTAACAAGCCGCTTCTGGAAGGAAAAAGCGGCATAAAAAGGTTTTTCGGCCATGAATATTGCTATAACCAATAAATATGGTTAACTTTGCACTCACAATAAAAAACCACATTGTTTAACTGACTTAAAATCACTAAGCCGTGTCAGCAATCAACAAATGGCGCATTGAGGATGGCGCCGAACTCTACAATATCGGAGGCTGGGGCCTCAAGTACTTCTCAATCAATGAGAACGGACACATCTCAGTCACTCCCAAGAGTAACTGCGTGCCTGTGGATCTGGCCGACGTGATGGACGAGTTGCATTCCCGCAAGGTGACCGCGCCCGTGCTGCTGCGTTTCCCTGACATTCTGGACAACCGTATCGACAAGATATCGAGCTGCTTCAAGAAGGCAGCCAAGGAGTATGAGTATCAGGGCTCCAACTTCATCGTCTATCCCATCAAGGTCAATCAGATGAGGCAAGTCGTGGAGGAAATCATCGGACACGGCAAGAAGTTCAACATCGGCCTGGAGGCCGGCAGCAAGCCCGAGCTGCATGCCGTCCTGGCCAGCAACATGACCGACCTGAACGCCAATCCCGTGATCATCTGCAACGGCTACAAGGACGAGGGCTATGTCGAGTTGGCCTTGCTGGCCCAGAAGATGGGGCGCCGCATCTTTGTTGTCGTTGAGAAGCTCAGCGAGCTGGAACTCATCGACCGCGTTGCAAGGCGATTGCACATCCGCCCTAACATCGGATTCCGCATCAAGCTCTCGAGCAGCGGCAGCGGCAAGTGGGAAGAAAGTGGCGGCGACAGCAGCAAGTTTGGACTGAATACCAGCGAGCTGTTCAGCGCCATTGACTACCTGCGTGAGCACAAACTTGAGGATTGCCTCAAGCTCATCCACTTCCATATCGGTAGCCAGATCACCAAGATACGCCGCATCAAGAACGCCCTGCGCGAAGCGGCCCAATTCTACGTGCAACTGGCCAAGTTAGGCTTCAATGTGGAGTATGTTGACATCGGCGGCGGCCTTGGTGTGGACTATGACGGAACACGCTCCAGCGGCAGCAGCCACTCCATGAACTACAGTATCCAGGAATATGTGAATGACGCCGTTTACACGCTTGTCGATGCCAGCAACAAGAATGGTCTGAAGCACCCCAACATCATTACCGAGAGCGGACGCTCGCTGACAGCACACCACTCGGTACTCGTTGTCGACGTTCTTGAGACGACCTCGCTGCCCGAGTGGGACGACAAGGTGGATAACGTGAGCGAGACCGATGACGAACTGGTGCGCGACATGTATGAAATCTGGGATAAGATCAACCAGGCTCGACTGCTCGAGGACTGGCACGACGCTTTGCAGATCCGTGACGAGGCGCTCGACCGCTTCTCGCTGGGACTGATTGACCTGCGCACACGTGCGATGGTCGAGAAACTATTCTGGTCCATTGCCCGCGATGTGGACGGCATCGTCCGCAACATGAAGCATGCGCCCGATGAGCTGCGCTCGGTCAGCCGCATGTTGCCCGACAAATACTTCTGCAATTTCTCCTTGTTCCAGTCCCTGCCCGACGCTTGGGCCATCGACCAAGTCTTCCCCGTGATGCCTATCGACCGCCTGAGCGAGCGTCCCACCCACTTTGCCACCCTCCAGGACATGACCTGCGACAGCGACGGCAAGTTGAACAACTTCATCTCATCACAGGGCATCGCCCACTCCCTGCCCGTCCACAAGCTCAAGGCCGGTCAGCACTACTACCTGGGCATCTTCCTTGTGGGAGCCTACCAGGAAATCCTGGGCGACATGCACAACCTGTTCGGCGACACCAACGCTGTCCACATCAACGTCTTCAAGGATCACTATGAGATCGATCAGGTCATTGACGGCGAGACCGTTGCCGAGGTGCTCGACTATGTCGAGTTCAATCCCAAGCAGTTGGTGCGCAACGTCGAGACATGGGTGAGCGAATCCATCCGCTCGGGTAAGATCACCAGCGAGGAGGGCAACGAGTTTGTCCGCAACTTCCGCAGTGGCCTCTACGGCTACACCTACCTCGAGAAATAATTTCTAGAAAATCTAGAAATTCTAGAATATCTAGAACCAAAATGCGCTACTTCATGAGATTGGGTTACGGGGGGGCAGCCTACCACGGATGGCAGGTGCAACCCCAAGATGCCTCGGTGCAACAGACCATCGAGGAGGCCATGGCTACGCTATTACGTGCCACCATACCCATCACGGGGGCGGGACGTACCGATGCCGGGGTGAATGCCCGACTGATGGTGGCCCATTTTGACACCAGCCAGCCCATCAAGGATGTTGACCGCCTGATTCATGGGCTGAATGCCCTGCTTCCGCCCGACATCGCCATCCACAGCATTGCGCCTGTCCATGACGACGCGCATGCACGCTTTGATGCCACCAGCCGCACCTATAAGTACTTTGCCGTCACACGCAAGGATCCATTCTTGTATCCATTGAGCTGGAAGTGCCCCGCAGACCTTGATTTCAGCCTAATGAACGAGGCCGCAGCCCGACTGCTGGATTACACCGACTTCACATCGTTTTCTAAATTGCACACCGATGTCAAGACCAACAATTGCCGCGTCACTCACGCCCAGTGGACACGTGAAGGCGATCAGTGGGTGTTCACCATTACCGCCGACCGCTTCTTGCGCAACATGGTGCGCGCTATCGTCGGCACCCTCGTCGAGGTGGGCCGCCACAAGATCACCGTCGAGCAGTTCTGCCAGATCATAGAGCGCAAGGACCGCTGCGCCGCCGGCACCTCCATGCCCGGCCACGCCCTCTTCCTGTGGGACATCACTTATCCCTACCCTACCAGATGACCACGACAAGTAACATCCGGATGCTGTCTATCAGAGTCGCATTGACTATGATGGCCATCTGTGCAGCCCTTATCCTGCATGGGCAGGAACCCACAACATCATCGCTGGACTCCATAGGCCTGGTTGAGGTCGTTGTCACCCATCGCAGTGCGAGCACCAACCGCATGGGTGGTCCCGTGGACGCTACCCGCATCAACAGGCAGGAACTGTTCAAGGCGGCCTGTTGCAACCTGGGCGAGAGTTTCACGACCAATCCCTCGGTGGACGTGAACTATAGCGATGCCGCAACCGGAGCACGGCAAATCAAACTGCTGGGATTGAGCGGAACCTACGTTCAGATGCTTGCCGAGAACATCCCCAACTGGCGCGTCACCGCAATACCCTATGCCCTGGGATATGTTCCAGGACCATGGATGAAGAGCATCATGGTGTCGAAGGGGGCATCTTCGGTGCGCAATGGCTATGAGAGCATCACGGGACAAATCGATGTGGAGTTTCTCAAGCCCGAGGACGAGCAAGGTGCGACCATCAATCTCTATGGCAATTCCGACGGCAAGGTAGAGGCCAATGCTGATGCCAACCTTCACCTCAACAGTCGGCTCAACACCGAACTACTGGCTCATTACGAGCACAGTTTCAGCGACATGGACAAGAACCATGATGGGTTCATGGACAAGCCTCGAGTGAAGCAGTTCAATGCCCACAACCGCTGGGACTGGCTGGGCGACCGCTACATCTTTCACGGCGGCATTTCCCTGCTCGACGAGGATCGCCAGAGTGGACAGACGGCCATGGATGGCGGCATGGCCGGGCACCGCTACGAAATCGGGCTCAGGACACACCGCTATGAGGGTTACATGAAGCATGCTTTTTTCCTGAACCAGCAGCGGGGCACCAACATCGCCCTCATGGCATCAGCGTCCCTGCACAAACTCGATGCCCACTATGGCCACAAGCGATACAACGTGGATGAGAAAATCGCCTATGCCCAGTTGATGTTTGAGACCAACTTCTCGCCCATGCACAACCTCTCGGCAGGATTGAGCATCAACCATGATAATCCCGACGGACATGTGACCCTTCAGCAACAGGATGCAGGCATCGGCTACCGGGACAGGCGCGAGACAACATCAGGAATGTATGCCCAGTACACGTTCAATTCCACCGACCGTGTGATTGTGATGGCCGGAATGAGGGTTGACCATAGTTCCCTGCATGGCACTTTCTTCACACCGAGGCTCCACTTCAAGTATTCACCCACCAGCAACTTGTCGTGGCGCATATCGACAGGCAAGGGATACCGCACGACGCAAGCCCTGGCACAGTTCAACAACCTGCTTGCCAGTGGTCGCCGGCTCATTATCGATGACCTCAAGCAGGAAGCGGCTTGGAACAGCGGCATGAGCCTGTCACTCACCCAACCCGTCCATGGCCGTCTGCTCAAGGTCAACCTGGAGTACTATTATACCCATTTTATCAATCAGACGGTAGTGGACTATGACACGTCACCCGATGTCATTCACATCACCAACCTGAGTGGAAAGTCCTATTCCCACACGTTCCAGGTAGATGTCTCTTATCCCATCCTGCAAGGCCTGGAATTGACAGCAGCCTATCGACTGAATGACGTGCGCACCACCTACAACGGCAGACTGCTAGAAAAACCACTCACCAGTCGATACAAGGGGCTTCTCACAGCATCCTACCGCACACCGCTAGGCATCTGGCAGGTGGATGTAACTCTTCAACTCAATGGCGGAGGCCGAATGCCCACACCCTACGTCACCGACGATGGCACACTATCATGGCCCGAGCGCTTCCATGCCTTTGAGCAACTTAACGTACAGGTCACCAGGTGGTTCAGGCACTTCTCAATCTATGTGGGAGGGGAAAACCTCACAGGACGCCGGCAGCATCATCCCATCATCGCCGCCGAACAGCCATGGAGCGAGAGGTTTGACCCCACGCTGGTGTGGGGACCTGTGGGCGGAGCGATGGGATATGCCGGAATCCGCATCAACATCGGGCGCACCCTGTAACCAACAATGAATTTATCAACCAATTATACATCTAATAATGAAAAAGGTTTTATCATTACTCATCATGGCAATTTTCGCCTTGAGTGCTATGGCCAAGGACATCCAGACCGTAGTCGTCACCACAACCCCGCAGATGCACTGCGAGAACTGCGAGAACCGCATCAAGAACAACCTGCGTTTTGAGAAAGGTGTCAAGAAAATCGAGACCAATATCGAACAGCAGACCGTCACCATCACCTATGATGCCGACAAGACGACCGTCGAGCAGCTGCTCAAGGGGTTCGAGAAGTTCAAGTACAGTGCCCGCGTGCTCAAGGACGGCGAGACCGTTGAGGCTGAGGAGCATGAGGGTTGCGAGAACATGTAATCACAGACTGTGCGAACTGAAAGAAAAAATTTCATGCAAAGGTCTTGCTGGTTCAAGAAAATGTATTACCTTTGCACCCGCATTAGTGCCCGCGGGGCTTAGCGAAGTGCTGTTCGGATATGTCCAGCCGCCTCAGGGACAAATATTTAAACTACAAAATTAACAAATGTACGCAATTGTAGAAATTCAGGGACAACAGTTCCGCGCCGAGCAGGGCAAGAAGTTGTATGTCCACTATCTCGGCGACGAGCGCAAGGAAGGTGACTCTGTAGAGTTCGACCGCGTTCTGCTCGTGGATGCCGACGGTGCCGTTAAGGTTGGCGCACCTACCGTCGAAGGTGCAAAGGTTGTTTGCGAGGTAAAGGCTCCCCTCGTGAAAGGTGAACACGTGATCGTCTTCAAGAAGAAACGTCGCAAAGGCTATCGCCGTCTCAACGGTCATCGCCAGCAGTTCACTCAGCTTGAGATTAAAGAAGTCGTTGCTTAATTAACCATTTAAAAATCACAACTCTAGATTATGGCACATAAAAAAGGTGTCGGCAGTTCAAAGAACGGCCGCGAGAGCGAAAGCAAACGCCTCGGCGTGAAGATTTTTGGTGGTCAGTTTGCCAAGGCCGGTAACATCATCCGCCGTCAGCGCGGTACCCAGCATCGTCCCGGCGTTAATGTTGGCATGGGCAAGGACCACACTCTGTATGCTCTGGTTGACGGTACTGTAGAGTTCCAGCACCGCGCTGGTCACACCTACATCAACGTGATCCAGGCTCCCCAAGAGGAACAGAACTAAACAAGGAACAAAAAATCCCAACCCTAAGTGATTCGGGTGGACGCCACATCGTGGAGCCCACCCGAGTTGTTTTTAACGGTTTAATATTCCTCGGCCTCAACGTCAATAATACGAGGGTCATCGGAATCAATGTGGGGGATAGCCAAGTCGGCCTCCTCCCCCTCCTCGGGACCAAACCATACCCGCAGGCGGGCGCGGGCCTTCTCCTCGATCTCGGGAGTGATGTGCTTCTTCATCGTGAACAATGCCCAGGCCAGCGCAGCCAGGTCATCGGTGAAACCGAGACCCAGAAGGGCATCGGGGATGAAATCCAAGGGCAGGATGAAATAGCCCAAGGCACCCAGCACCCTGATCTTCAATTTGGTAGGCACTGCAGGGTCACGCGAGAGATAGTAGAGCACGAGCACATAATAGACGGCCTTGCGGCCTGCCTTCCTGGCCACTTTACTCAGTTTCTTCCACAACTTGCTGTCGTTGAAGTACTGTGCGTAATCGTCGAGATTAAGATTCTTATTAACTGACATCCTTCATTAAGATAAAAAAGGGTGAATACTGCAACAGGTATTGCAGCAATTCTTGTGCCAAACAGGACGAACCAGGAATCTTTGGTTAGGAATCGGATGTCTCCTCGTCGGTGTTGACGGTGACTTTAACCTTGGCAATGCGGTACTTCACGACCTTGATGACAGTGAAGGTGAAGCGGCCATGCTCGACAACTTCCTTCTCCTGCAGGAACTCGCCCTTGAGGTCAAGCAGGAAGCCGGCAATAGTCTCGGCATCCTCGGCATGCTCTCCTAGTTCCTCTTCATCGATATCAAGGACACGTGCAAAGTCGCTCAACAGCGTCTTGCCATCAAACATCCATGTGTTCTTGTTGATGCGGTTGTAGAATTTCTCCTCGGTATCATACTCGTCGTTAATATCACCGACGATCTCTTCAAGCACATCTTCAAGGGTCGCGATACCCTGAGTGCAGCCATACTCATCGACGATGATGGCCATGTGCATCTTCTTCTGGCGAAAGTCTTCCAATAGGTCATCAAGCATGCGTGTCTCGGGCACAAAGTAGGCTGGACGCATGAGGGCCTGCCACTTGAAGGTATTGTCTCGGGTGCCGATGTAGGGCAGCAAGTCCTTGGCATAGAGGATGCCCTTGATGTTATCGGGCGTATCCTCATAAACCGGCATGCGAGAGTAACCTGTGTCTATCACCTTGCGCACTACCTCGTCGAAGGTGTCTTCCTGGTCGATATCCACCACATCGACTCGTGGACGCATGATGTCGCTCACGGTCTTGTCGCCAAAGGAGAGAATTCCCTCGAGAAGCTCCTTTTCATCGGGATTCTTCACCTCACTCACCTCTAGGGCACGCGTCAAGTCGTCGACCGAGAGCTCCTCGGTCTGAGCTGGAACGACCTTATTGACAAGACTGGTACTGCGCACCAGCAAGGCTGTTAAGGGCGAGAACAACTTGATGGCTGCCTTGAGCGGAGCAGATGCCATTGCGGCAAACTTGAGATTGAAATTGGTGGCATAGAGTTTGGGAATCACTTCACCAAACAGCAAGATCAAGAATGTCAGTATCACCGTCTGGACAATAAAGTCGAGCACGGTGTTGTTGTTGAAATCAAAAATCTGATTCATCGCGTAGTTCAACACGATAGCAATCATGATGTTGACCAAGTTGTTACCCACCAGGATGGTTGCCAACAGTTTCTCGGGAGTGGCCAGCAGTTCGCGCACGCGCTCACGGCGATGATTATCCTCAATATCGTCAACATCGCTTGGCCGCAACGAGAAATAAGCGATCTCGCTGCCTGAGTTAAATGCCGAGAGGAATAGCCCCAGAATGGCGACAATGATAGCAATAATGCTGCCCGAGGTGGGCGTGTGTAGAGTCACAAGCGGCTGTGCGCTTGCTGTGCAGAGTACCGATAAGAGGCACGATAACGGGTCAGGGTCCAAAATGATAATCGTTTTGTTGAATAATGCGACAAAGATACACCTTTTTTATCATGTGCGCAACAAGTAAGCAAAAATTACTGCACTGGCTCAACAGTATAGCCTACATTGCGCAGCAATTGCAACAGTCCCTGCTCGCCCGGAAGATGCCCTGCACCGACGCACACCAGCGCAGCACGCTCGGGCATGATGACCTTGAGCTTCTCGACCCAATCGCGATTGCGGCTATAAATGAGCATGTCCATCATTTCTTCGCTGTCACCGCCCATGGTGGCATCGGTCATCACCGTGAACAGTTTGTCCAGATCCTGGCTCATATAGGCCTCGGCCAGCGCCACCGACTGCACCTGGAAGAACTCGTCCTGCTTGCAGACCTCAAGCAAGCCTTGAGCCTGCTCGGTCAACGGGCCGTTGAACAGCAAGTCTATCTGCTCCTGTACGCTCTCAAGACCCAGCGAAGGGCGCCCTGCATCGTTGGCTCTAGTCTGGACTGCGACATCAATCAGGTCGTTGGCATTAAAATTGGGAAAATGCTTGATAGCCTGTATGGCCTGCATCTGGGTGCTGATGGCACTGGGTTTCAATGTCTTCATCTGGCTGAGTTTCACTCCCATCGTGCCGAAGTACTTGTCAAAAACCTTCTCCACAATGGCATACTCCTCTGGCGTGAGCAGTTTGTCAAGCGTGCTATCGGCAGGAGCTATCATGTACTGAGCCATGCGGGCCTGTACCTCGGGACTGGTCAGGCTGTCTTTCTCTATCTCGCCGACAACAATATCACATCCAGCAATAGCCTCATCAAGTCCCTTGATATTGTCAATCATCGACGCGGGAGCCATGTGATGGGTGCCCATGATGTAACTGGGGCGGCCCAAGCCGTTACCACTCACTTTCCACAAGAGTTGTGCTTGAGATGCGATGGCGACAATCGCCACAACGAGAAACAGAGATAATCTTTTCATAGTCGTTACATTTTATTGCTGTCACAAAATTAACAAGAATCTGCTTAAAAACGGTTATCCTAGGCTTATTTTTTACAAAATCCCCTATAATGATGAGAATTTTGAGCTCAAAATGGCCGATTCTTGTGATTGCCGGACCCAGCTGGCGGTTGTAATTTTGCATCGTGAGAAAGTGAATTAGTTATTAGTTGATACATCAAGTCAATAAATAGTAAGTAAACAGATAAAAATACCGCATCGATGAGATATCGATGCGGATTTTTTATCGTCACTTCTCCGAGAAATCATTTCTCAGGCTCGACAACCTTGAGGCGGTCACCACCGTTGGGACCCTTAATGAGCATGTCGTAGTACTCCTGGGTATATCCACCGAAGGTGGGCGATGCGGGAGTGCCATACTCGTTGCGCTCAAACTTCCCGTCCTTCTCCTTCTTGATGTTACCGTCGAGGTACTTCACGAACAGGTACTCACCCAGCTTCTTGTAGCGGGCGGTTGCATCCTGGCCGGCATTGACCGAGTAGTTGGTCAACAAGCGGATAGCGGCATCACGGTCGGTGGTCAGCAACGAGGTAGCCTGCGCCTCGATGACCGACTGCTGCTTTGCGAAACCGTCCTCGAGAGCGCCCTGCACCTTGCGGATGTCACCAATCATCTGGGAATAACGTGCATAGGCCTGGTTGGCCACCCAGTTGTTAACCCAGAAGGCGCAATCCCAGTCCAGGGTGTACATGTCGGCCTTGCCCTGGCGATAGCTCTCAGGCACCTGAGTGATGCTGCAGTACATGGGCACGAACACGGCCGTGTTGGCATCATCGACACCGAACCAGAAGCAGCCACCCACCTCATCGGGCATCCACGAACGCATCTGCGCAGCAAAGACCCAACCGGTCTGCTGGGTAGCGATGGCACGTTCCTGGCTATACTTCACACCGTCCACCTCAAAGTCCATGGGACGCCAGCGGTAAGGCACACCATAGGCGGTGGTTGCACCGGGATCCACAGTCATGTCAAACGGAGTACCCTCGTAGTGGTCACGCATCATCTCCTGCATGTCACGCACGCTGATTTTGCGGTCGGGCTTCAGGTAGAGTGGCATCACCTCGGCTCCCTTCTTGCCATAGATGAAGGGCAGATAAGCATCCATACCCTGGTGGAAGCGGTTGAAGTAGCTCCACACACGGGCATCACAGCCGCGCAGGGCACCAGCATCGATGTTCTGATAGACAGGAGCAAAGGCAAAGTCGGCATCCTTGCCGCTATAGAGACCTTTCTTCTTGGCGAAGGAGATGACATCCTTGCTGTACATGACGTTCTTCTTGTCCTTCATGTCAAACTTCCAGATGCGGGGATTGTTGGCATGGCCGGCGATGCAGTCATCAGGAATGCGGATAGCGACCCAAACGGCACCGAGTTCATCGGGACCCTTGCCGATCATGTCCATGATCCAGATCTCATTGGGATCACCAATCGAGAAGGACTCGCCCTCACTGGCATAGCCGTACTTAGCCACCAGGTCGGTCATGCACTTGATGGCCTCGCGTGCCGTGCGTGAGCGCTGCAGCGCGATATACATCAGGCTACCATAGTCGATAATGGACTTGCCGCTGGTATCCCAGAGCTGCTCATGTCCACCCCAGGTGCTCTCGGCGATGGTCACCTGGTGCTCGTTCATATTGCCCACGACAGCATAGGTGTGAGCCACCTCGGGGATGGCACCCAGCCGCTTGCCACTGTCCCAATCTACGATTTCTCGCATCGAGCCAGGTGCATGGTCGGCGGCGGGAAGATACTGCAGGTCACCGAACAGGGTATGGCTGTCGGCGGCATAGGTGATGATGGTCGAGCCATCGGCACTGGCATTCTTGCCCACCAGCAGGTTGGTGCAGGCATCGGCGGCGGTCCAGCCGGCAAGAGCCAGCAGAGCGACCGATAAGAATTTGATTGACAGATGTTTCATTTTTCTTGATGTTTAATATTATTAGGTTTTTATTGAGTATTGTTATTGTCAAGAGGATCAATTTCCCACAGGAACGTCATAACCCGTGAGCCTGAAGGCCACCTTGAATGGAGTAGCCTGCTTGCGAGGCTGTGGGCCAGCATAATAATAGAACAGCCGTTGCACGTCAAAGGACTTGATGCTCACCAGCTTGGTCTCACCTGGCTTGAGGCTCACCGGCACTGTAACCGAGCGCTGGGTGAGCATCTCGCCGTTCATGGTGGTGTAGCGCAACAACAACCTCACCGCGCTCATGCGATGGGTTGTGTTGTTGGTGATGAAGAAAGATTCCTTGCTGTCACTGGCACGCTTGCTGTAACCCTTGAGCGTGACTGCATCAGGATCAACAGCAACCAGACTGTCGGGCAAGAGAGCATCATCGGCCTCAAGCGCCATAACGGGAATCTCGACGGTGCGCAGGTTCTTGCGAGTTGTGCGTGTACGGGCATCTAACGTATTGATGCTCAATAGCAACACAGACAGGAACAGCAGGGCCGGAAGTGTTACAATATGTGTATGCCTTCTCTTCATCACAGATAACGAATGCGGTTAAACGGGGCGCCGTCACCCCCCTCAGGATAAATCTTGCGGAAACCGATGGGCAACCTCTCGCCGGTAACCTCGGGGACAATGCTCACGCCTCTAAATAGCGAGGGCAGGAATCGGGCGAGATTGACACGCACCTTGACCTTCCAGCGCGGCGGGTCAAAAGTGAATGTCGTAGCCTGGGCATTCAAGGTTGCCACACACTCGAGCGGCTTGATCAAGGTGACACGGTCGCGCTGGCTATAGAGCCACAACTGGTACTTGTTATCAACGGCACTTGAGGCGATATAGCCAATAACAGTGCCTGGCACCAGGTTGATGTCGGGACTGTCGAGCAGGATGATGCGATAGCCGATGTTGTGCTGGCCACGATAACGCTCGATGCCCAGGGTCATCTCCTCGTTGGGATAATACCAGATGCCCTCCAGCGGCTGCATGTCCAGCTCGTCAAGACGCACGCGCATCGAGTCCACGTCAAGGCCGTCGAGAATAACCGACTTCTTGGGCACGCCGTTACCCGCAATTGACATCAGGGGCAACAGGGCCGACATGAGAAATATGTACCAGTGGAGGCATTTCATGCTGTAAATCAGTTAACCGTGGCAAAACGGTAAACCACTCCCAGACTGAGTATCTCCTTGAACTGCCAGTAGTTCCAGTCATCGTCACGGGCACGAGAACGGTCAAAGCGCAGGTGGGTGTAGAGTTGCGTCGTCAAGTACTTGCCGATGGACAGGTCGAGCGTGTTCTCCCAGTCACCCTGCACATACTCATAGTTGGTGAACATGTAGAGACGGGAGGTCAACATGACGTTGGGCGTGAAGCGCCACAGCCACTTGGCCTCGAAGTTGCTACCGACGGTGCTCTTGCTGTGGTGACCAGCATCGATGCCGAAGCGTGTCGGGTCGATATCGGTGATGTTGCGGCAATACTTCAGGTTATAGGAAATCGGTGCGATGGCCAGGGTGAACATGCGGTCATCGGCCTTCTTGTAGTTATAGGTCATACCCAGACCGATGTTGAGCTCTGCCGGTGAAAGGAATGCAGCGGTCATCGTGCGGGTGTTGACCTTGTAATTGTTAAGGAACTGGGTCGTGAACTGGAGCATGGCACTGTAGTACCAATTCTTCACGGCCTTGTAACCGAGCTGTGAAGTAAACAGGAAGTTATCCTCGTTGATGAGGTACTTGCGGATGCTGTCACCATGGGTTGTAGCGACACCCAGCTTATAGGACAAGGCATTGTTGAACAACCAATTGGGATGCAGGTCCTGGTTCAGGTTGCAATTCCAATTGACGCTACCCAGCAGGGCCAGGTTGTTTTCTCCTCCCTGGTACCAGTTGCCGCTGATGTAGGCCTGGGTGAACTGCAACGACGCATTGAACACGTGCAGCCAGTTGTGGATGGGGAGCACCGGTGCATCGGGAGGTGTGACATCCTCGACAACGACCTGAGCAGGGGCGATGGTGAGCATACCCTGGCGGGGATCACCGGGAATGACGCCCTCGGGAGGTGCCTCGGGAAGGCGGTTGGCATTATAGGCCACCAGCTGGGGATTGTCGATCATGGCACGCTGACGCACCTGGCGCGCGCGGTTGGAATTGTCGATCGCTTCTTGCAGCCACTCGTCACCGGCATCGAGGCTATAAAGCGCATTGCTGGCAGGAGTGGTCGATGCGTGTGCTGCATTGTCATAATGGTCATACACTAGAGGCACATAGAGCATACTGGGCTCTACATCGGGCTGCTGACCGTTGTCACTGGCAAGCAGCGGCAGGGCCATCGCCGTCATCACGGCGAGTGTCAAGCAGGCTTGGGTAGTGAAATGTTTCATTGGGTTCATGTTATTGGAGGTGAATATTATATGTTTACATCTATCAGATTCCTGATGAACTATCAGATTTCGTGCAAATCTTCGTCGCGGACAGGCTTGGCGGGCTCCCGCTCCTGTTTTTTCTTGTCTTGACGTTCCTGCTGCTCAGCCTTCTGCTTGGGCTGCACCTTCTGGTGCTTGCGCTCATGGTTGGGCTGGAGGGACTTGTTCTCGGCAAAGCTCTTGATCATGTCCTCTACTTGTTCCCGGTTACCATACAGGTAGTTGACCGTCACCTCGATGATGAGGTCTTGACCCTTGGAGACAATGTCGGCGATGATGGCCCGCGAGCCATCGGGCATGGTGCCATAGATGCTGTAGGTCTTCTTGAATCCCTTGACCTTGATTTTACCCTCGTTGAGGTCATACATACTGTAACCCAACGCTTTGCGTTGCAAGTTCTCCTTGAGCAGTTTCTTCTCGTTGCCCTCACTCTTGCTATAGAGCTGCACGACCATGACCATATCCTCCCACTGCACCTCAAATCTCGTGGGGCTGTTGAAGGTGACAAATCCACCCTCGGGAGTCTCAAATGACAGGTCATAGCGGCTCCAGTTATAGACTGTTGCCGCAGCATCCACTCCCGTGAAGAGCAGGAGCAAGACCAGGGTGGTTGCCAGTGGCATTATGCGTTTGATTCTGTTCATCATAGCAGGGAAATATTATGGTTTGGGTTGTTTTACTTGGTCAAGGTAATGGTTCCATTCCTTCTTTGAACCGCGCCACACGTTCAGGTCCACATCGCCCTTGACACCCGCCACAGTACCCTCGTGGCTGAACTGCTGGATGCAGTGCGGCAGGTCTGTCAGCAAGTCGGGGCTGGTGAACGAGCAGAGCCACAGGTCACAGTCGCCCAGCATGCCCTTGTAGTACTTCTCGTAGCCGTCGAGGTTGGTATAGATCATCACGTCATAGCCTGCTTCACGCAGGATGCTGATCATCTCCAGCACGCGCTGGACGGCGGTATCACGGCTGATGGTGGCTCCGTTGCCCCAGTCGTCCTCGAGGTCGATGACGACAGGCAGGTCCAGTTTCTTGCCCCTGATGACCCCGAGCAGGTTCTCGGCCTGCTCACGGCCAGTGCGGTTCTTGCGGAAGAAGTGATAGGCACCCACCACCAGTCCGGCATCACGGGCACCCTCGTAGTTGCGGCCGAAGGCCTCGTCCTTGTAGGTCTTGCCCTCGCTCGCCTTGATGATGACAAACTGATAGTTATCGGCGGCCACCTTGTCAAAGTCGATGATGCCGTTGTGCTTGGACACGTCGATGCCCGCCACGGGATAGCGGTAACGGTCCACAGTGACCGAGTGAGGCAGAACATAACGCCACACGATATAGACGCCACCGAGCACAGCAAGTGCAGCCGCCCCTATCAGGAGCAGCCACTTGATGTAGTCGGGACTTGTCGGTGCGTTACGTTTACTCACATGCAATCAATCAGTTAGAATAGAGGAATGTCGCTCACGCAGTTGACCCACTTGCGCTCAAACTCTTGCTGCGAAGTGGTGAAGAACATGATGCCCTGAATCAACGCGATGATGCCAGTGACCGGAGCCAGGCATCCGCATGACAAGATGGATACCAGCAGGAAGACAATACCACCTGTGTTCTTACCCATGTAGAAGTAGTGCACACCCAGGCTGCCGAGCAGGATGGCCAGCAGGCCGGCCAGACCACGGCTCTTGCCCGAGGGACCCTCGTCAAAGATGTTACCCGTCGATGCCTGATTGGGCTGCTGATAGCCAAACTGCGGGGGCTGCTGCTGATTGGGCTGCTCCGAATAGGCCACACTGGTCTCAGCGCCGCAATAGGGGCACTTCACACGGCTCACTTGATCTTGAGTGCTATACTGCTTTCCGCACTCTGGACAATGATGGATATACATATTCTCTTAATGTTTTAATAGTTATTAATTACACCCATTAGACGCATCATACACCCCTAAAGGTTGCAATTATCGTACCATTTTTTTCAGACAAGATGAGCCACATGCAGGATAACCCATGGCCTCCATGAGGACATCACCTGCGGCGCTTGGCCTGCTGCTTCTGCATCGCTTGCTGCTGCTTCTGTGCCTCCTCCAGACGCTGCATCCACTTGGACTTCTTCTTGGGCTTGGCGGCGTTGGCGGCCATGGTGGCACGCACCTTGTCCTCGGTGACAAACAGACGGCAGCTGTAGGTCTGCAGGATGGTGATCAGCAGCGAGATGAAGTAGTAGTAGCTCAGACCCGACGCATAGTTGTTGAAGAACACGAGGAACATCAACGGCATCAGGTACATCATCCACTTCATGCCCGGCATCGACTGCGACTGGGCCTGAGACTTGGTGGTGATGTAGGTATAGGCGATGTTGGTAATCGTCATCAACAGGCAGAACAGGCTGATGTGGTTACCGAAGGTGCTCGAGATGAAAGGAATGTGGGTGCTCCACTCGACAATCTTGTCGGGCGCGCTCAAGTCGTTGGCCCACAAGAAGGACTGACCTCTCAACTCGATACTCGAGGGGAAGAAGGTGAACATCGCGATCAGGATGGGCATCTGCAGCAACATGGGCATACAGCCGCTGAAGGGCGACGCTCCGGCTTGACGGTAGAGCTCCATCGTCTTCTGCTGCTTCTTCAGGGCATCTTCCTGCTTGGGATACTTCTCGTTGATGGCGGCGATGTCAGGAGCCAGGATGCGCATCTTGGCCTGCGAGATATAGGTCTTGTAGGTCAGCGGCGAGAGCACCACCTTCAGGATGATGGTCAGCACCAGGATGATGAGGCCATAGTTGGTCATGAACTTACCCAGCCAGTCAAATACCGGGATGATGATACCCGTGTTGATCCAGCGGAAGAGCTTCCACCCCAGCGGGATGAGGTGGGTGAGCTTCAAGTCCTCCTTGGGCGAGAACTTGTCATAGCTCGAGAGCATGTGGTAGCGGTTCGGACCCAGGTAGAAGTAGAACGACGCGGGCACCGGCTTGTCGCTCGAGTAGGGCACCATCGTGTGGATGTTGATGTCCTTCAGGTAGTCCTCATAGTCGGCCTGGCCGCTCTCGGTGGCACGGCTGGTGAGCTGTGCGGTCGAGAAGACACTGTCGGTAATGAGCACGGTCGAGAAGAACTGGTTCTTGGCGCTCACCCACTTGAGTTTCTCCTTGATTTCCTTCTCGTCGTTGCCGCTCTCGCGGGTGTTCTTCACTTCCCCACCCTTGCCGGCAAACTTGTAGTAGATGCCGCTGTTGCGCTCCTCGAAGGTCTTGCCGAACTCGTGGCGCGAGATCTTCTGGTGCCAGTCGAGGTCCACCAGGTTGATGTTCAAGGGGATGACCTGGGTCATGCCCTTCTGCACCATCTCCATGCGCACCATGTAGCTTCCCGGCACGAGCGTGTAACGCAGGCCCCACTGCGCGCCGCCGTCGAGCTGCAGGTTCATCAGCACGGTGCTGTCGTTGAGCTTCTGGGGCGTGAAGTAGAAGTTCTTGGTCTCGAAGCGCTGCGTGTTGTTGCTCAGGGTGAAGCTGTAGTCGTTGTCACCCTTGTCAAACAGCACCAGCTGCGGCGTCTTGTAGGTCTTGTAGCCCTTCAACGTCGCGCGGGCGATGATGCCGCCCTTGGTCGAGAGCTCCACCTTGAGGGAGTCGTTCTCGAGGGTCACCATCTGCTCGGTTCCCGTCAGCGAGGCGGCAAAGGAGCCGTTCTTGGCATACACGTCGAGCGCCTTCTGCACGGCCTGCACCGCCAGGTTGTGGGCGGCGGGGTTCTGGCTGGTATGAGCCGTCACCTCGTCCCATTGCACGGTAGTGTCACCCACGGTGACCGTTCCGGCGATGTTGCCGTCCTTCAACGACAGGATCACACCCTCGTTGTTGATGGCGGCATGTTCGGCGGGCATATTCTCCAGCACACTCTGCAGGTGGGCCAGCTCGGCGGCAGACAGGGTGTCCACGTTACCGGCGGCGATGTCGCGGCGTTCCTGGTCCTGCTGCACGGCGGCGATCGAGTCAAGCTGTCGCTGACGCTCGGCCAGTTCGGCCTCGCTGGGCCGCTGCAGCCACATGAACCCGAATATCACGAGTCCCATCAGCAACATTCCAATCAATGTATTCTTATCCATAATTTTCTGCTATCGTGGAATTATTCAGTTATCGCGGGGCGACAGCGGAAATCATATCACGCTAAGCCGCTAAGCCGCTAAGTTTTTAATATTTATTTCTCGTTCTTATTCAATAAATCAACAGGCGGCTCTTGAAAGCCATTTACCACCCGTTTAATCCCTTTCTTCAAGTAACTCTCGTTGAAATTGACCAGGAAGCCTAATTGTTTGTGGGCCAACTTGAGATAGGTGAGCAGTTGCTTCTCATGAACAGGCAGCAACTGTTCCACAGATTTCAGCTCGATAACAATCGTCTCCTCCACGAGGATGTCTATCCTATAGTCAATTCCCAGATCATTTCCCTTATAGAAGGCCCGCACAGGGACCTGGCTGCGCGCCTTCAAGCCCCGTGCCACAAGTTCCTGCATCAGAGCACGCTCATAGACCAGCTCCAACAATCCCGGGCCAAGATTCTTGTACACCTCATAGATGCTGTCAAGAATTATCTTGGTTCCATCGTCACCCCAAGCCATCGCCCTATCACTCATTATTATAACAAATTAAATTATAAAAAATCTTAGCGGCTTAGCGGCTTAGCGTGAGGTCGAGGTCGAGGCGGCTATTGCGGCCTCGATGAAGGACATGAACAGCGGGTGAGGGTTCAGGACAGTGCTCGAGTACTCCGGGTGGTACTGCGTGCCGATGTACCAGCGCTTGCCCGTGAGCTCGATGACCTCGGCCAGGTTGCTCTCGGGGTTCACGCCGGCGATCGTCATGCCCGCTGCCTCAAAGCGCTCGCGGTACTCGTCGTTGAACTCGAAGCGGTGGCGGTGGCGCTCCTCGATGTCCGTCTTGCCATAGGCCTCGGCAACTTTCGTGCCAGGCATCACGCGGCAGGCATAGGCGCCCAGGCGCATCGTGCCGCCCAGGTTGGTCACCGTCTTCTGGTCCTCCATCAGGTCGATGACGTTGTGCGGCGTGTTCGCGTCCATCTCGGCGCTGTTGGCATCGGTCAGGCCCAGCACGTTGCGGGCAAACTCGATGACCATGCACTGCATGCCCAGGCAGATGCCGAACGTGGGCACATCGTGCTCGCGGCACCACTTCAGGGCCACATACTTGCCCTCGATGCCGCGCTGGCCGAATCCCGGTGCCACGACGATGCCGTCATGGCCTGCCAGCAGCTGCTCCACGTTGCCGTCGGTGATGTGCTCGCTGTTGATGTAGTCCAGCTTCAGGCGGCGGTCATGATAGGCACAGGCGTGCAGCAGGCTCTCGTCGATGCTCTTGTAGGCATCCTGCAGCGAGACATACTTGCCCACCAGGCCGATGCGCACCTCCTGAGTGGCACCCTTGAGCTTGGCCAGGAACTCGTTCCACTTCCTGAGGTCGGGCTCGCCCTTGACCTCCAGGCCGGTTTTCTCGATGATGATGTTGTCCAGGCGCTGCTCGTGCATCTTCAACGGCACCTCATAGATCGTCGGCACGTCCAGCGACTGAACCACCGCGTCGGCGCTCACGTTGCAGAACTGGGCCACCTTCTTCAGCATCGTCGGCGGCAGCTGGTGCTCGGTGCGCAGCACCAGGATGTCGGGCTGGATACCCTCCTGCTGCAGCAGCTTGACGCTGTGCTGCGTGGGCTTGGTCTTGAGCTCCTTGGCGGCGCTGATGTAGGGGACATAGGTCAAGTGCACGCAGATGCACCTGCGGCCCAGCTCCCAGCGCAGCTGGCGGATGGCCTCGATAAAGGGCAGCGCCTCGATGTCGCCCACGGTGCCGCCGATCTCGGTGATGACAAAGTCATACTTGCCCGTGGTGCCCAGCAGCTTCACGTCGCGCTTGATCTCGTCGGTGATGTGCGGGATGATCTGCACCGTCTTCCCCAGGTAGTCGCCGCGGCGCTCCTTGTCGATGACGCTCTGATAGACGCGGCCCGTGGTCACGTTGTTGGCACGGGTGGTCTTGATGTTGGTGAAGCGCTCATAGTGGCCCAGGTCCAGGTCGGCCTCGTGGCCATCGACGGTGACGTAGCACTCGCCGTGCTCATAGGGGTTCAACGTGCCCGGGTCGATGTTGATGTAGGGGTCAAACTTCTGGCACGTCACCCTGTAGCCGCGCGAGAGCAGCAGGCGTGCGATGCTCGAAGCGATAATGCCTTTACCCAGCGACGAGACGACGCCGCCGGTGACAAAGATGTATCTTGTTTCCACGTCTTTTTTCATTTAAAACCAATTAACCGACAAAGGTACTGCTTTTTTTTCATTATTCCGACCTTTTTCCTATCTATTCAGCGAATAATGCCCCACGCCAAGCCCACGCCAACGACCGAAACTCACGCAAAGCCGCAAAGCCGCAAAGCTATTCTCTCAGACAACTTAGACAACTTGTTGACAACTGGAACAACTTTTTATTATTGGCATCCGCCACCTTGATTCCCACGCCAAGCCCCCAAGCCCCCAAGTTTTTTCTCAGACAACTCAAACAACTTATTGACAACTAGAACAACTTTTCCTTTTATAGCTTTCTATATATACATTTGTATATACCACTGATTTCTTGACGTTTATGTCAATCTTGCTTAGCGTCTTTGCGCCTTTGCGTGAGTTTCAGTCGTCAGCGGGCGTCGAAGACGCAGAGCGGCTCGAAGAGCCGATTTCAAGGAGAAAGACCATGCAAGAACCTCGCAGAGGTTCGCAGCTTGGTCCCACAACGAGAAGAGGCCCGTGCGTCGAAGACGAACTTCTACTGCGGCAGCACAACATCAAGTGAGCCTGAAATCGCTCCATTCAAGCCCATAGTCCTCAATCATGCTTCGGTATTCAGCTTCAAACGTCCTTGTCCTGTGGTGCTCGCGCTGATTGATGATATAATTGATGATAGCTGGCTTGTCCCGCTGACTACAGGAAAATGCGCCATATTCTTTCCCCCATCCACTGAATTGGGGGAAATAGACCTGCTGCTTGGCCCACTTGCTGCTGCCCTGCTTGATGTCACGCACAAGGTCGCTCAGGGCTATGGTTGGAGACAGCTCAATGAGCATGTGGACATGGTTGCCCGTGCCATTGATGCGATAGAGCCGGCAACCACGGCTCTTGACAATCGACCAGATATAGCGGTACAGGTGCTCGCTGGTCTCGTCTGGGATGGTCATCTGGCGGCGATAGGTGTTAATCACTACATGGAATATCGAACTGACTGCACTCATAAATAACGAAGGTTTGGTGAATCGATCGCAAAGGTAGTATTTCTCACGATCATCTGCAAGTGAGGGCGAGTGGAAGTTCGTCTTCGACGCACTGTCCCCGGCTCGATCAAGGACCAAGCTGCGACCGTCTCCGACGGTCTTGCATGGTCTTTCCCTTAAAAATCGGCTCTTCGAGCCGCTCTGCATCTCCGATGCCCGCCGACGACTAAAGCTCACGCCAAGCCGCAAAGACGCAAAGACGCATAAGGAAAACACTAATAAAAAGTTGTCATAGTTGTCAACAAGTTGTCTAAGTTGTCTGAGAAAAAAAACTTAGCGGCTTCGCGGCTTTGCGTGAGGCCATAAGGATGCGGATGCCGCTGACAACTGACAACTGAAAACTGAGTACCAAAAAAAGCGGCCCCGCGAGGGGACCGCCTTTTTTAGTACTCAACTAGAGAGTGATTACTTCATCACCTTAACGGCGCTGGTGGTACCGTCGGTGTAGGTGGTAACGACGATGGTCATGCCGTTAGCCTCCTGCATCTCCTGACCAGCCATGTTGAAGTAGCGTACACCGGCAACAGCCTTCTCACCGTTCAGCT
>JAFTEU010000121.1 GCA_017453505.1 Muribaculaceae bacterium | reverse complement strand
AGGCCACACTGACCTACGGCCAGTGCGCCCTGGGGTTGCGTTAAGTCAAGGCCTGCTGGCCTTGTGCAGGCCTTCGACCTGCTTGCCTGAAAAATCAAGCCCCTTCATGCCATGTCGCCATGATGGTATTGATAACGAGGTGTTTATGCAATCTTGGCGAATTTTTACCGGACATCAATAATTGAAATCGGTTCTTCGACCAGATGAAAAAAAAGGGTCCTTCGACGTGAAGAACCCGTTCTCTTGGTTTGATTTGGACTTAAATGTCGTAGTTCAAGTTATTGGCCAGGGAGACGATACCGTCCTTGGTCACCTTGAAGCCAGTGGACTTGCCGCTGATTTTATCAAGCGTGCTGATGACCTTGTTGTTGGCCACGCCAGTAGCGTTGATGATGGTGAACTTGTTGGAGTAGGAAGCCCCCTTGGACGTGTTGCACATGAAGTTGAACTCACACGTCAGGTCATACTTCTCCTTGACGAGCTCAGCCTCACTCTTGGTGCTGAACTTGTACATCACACCGAACTCGGCGGGGAACTTGTCGCTGGTGACGGTCTTGGTCCACCATGTCTTGTCCACAGCTTCCATGACGTTGCGTCCGTTCTCGGCCTTGTAGGTGATGAACACGTTGCATGCGTCGAGCAGATCCTGCGAGAAGGTCATGTTGTAGGTAGCCGTAGCTGTGACCTTGCTCTTGGGCTCGTCGCTGCCGCAGGAATTGAGTGCAAGCGCTGCCACGATCATCAAGGCGGCCATGCAGAAAAACTTCTTCATTTCTCTTTCTCTCTCTTGTGTTACTCGTTAGACGGAAAATTGTTTCTTACTCGGACAGGATGATGTCAACGAGGGCGTTGATGTCGCTGTTGTTGACCTCACCGTCGTGGTTCACGTCACCCTCGAGCACGGGAGCGACACCGAAGAGCGACACGCCGATGGTCTGGCCCATGAGAGCCAGCTCAATGTCGATGTTGGCGCTCAGGGCATCGTCGATGAAGCGTGCAGTGAGCTCAATGGGCACCTCGCCCAGGAAGGGGCCTACCCATTCCTCGGCTTGATGAACGCCATCGTTGCCGGGAGTGATGGTAATGGGTGCATTGTAGTTAATGGTGGTGTAGCCAAATGCGTCCACACCCTCGACATCGGTGACCTCGATGTTGCCGACGGGCATCACGGCCTCACCGATAGTGAGGCAGAAGTTCTTGAGGCTGAGGCTGTAGAGGCCGTTGGCCTTGTTGACATCGACTTGCACCTGATCCTGCTCGGCGCTCTCACCGTTGATGGTGACCTTGAGGTGGCAGGTGTAGGTGGTGGCGCTGAGCGCCATTGCGCAGCAAGCTGCGACCATAAAAGCAAAGACTTTCTTCATTTTTCTCTTTAATGCTATGTGATTGATGTAATAATACTTCAATGATTAATAATTGCCACTGAGCAGCATGTCGATCAGTGTGGTGACATCGTCGATGGTGATGTTGCCCGACTGGTCGCAATCGGCATTGAGCAGGTTGATGCTCGAGCCATTGCCGCTGAGCAGATAATCGATCAGTGCCGTCACGTCGTCGATGCTCACGTAGCCGTTGCCGTCCACGTCGCCACGCATTACCTGTGCGGCAGGCGCGGTCGCATTGATGATGTAGCAGGAGGCGTTCTGCAGGTCGGCCGACACGACGCTGATGGCGATGCGGTAGCTGCCGTCCTGGTTCTGCTCCATCGACTTGGTGACAACGGCACTCACACCCTCGATGGTGGCGGTGAAGTCGTCCAGACTGGGTTCACCGGCAATTTCCATGCTGTAGGTGGTGACGGCGGGATCCCAGCCGTTGATGGTCTGGCCCTGATAGCGCAGGTCGGTCATGTTGCCCAGATACACCAGCTCCATGTCATCGACATAGACGGCATCGTCTGCATTGCCCTGTCCGGGATTGCCGTTGGTCGAGAAGGTGACGAAGATGGCCTCGGTGGCGGCACCGTTGGCAGCATAGCTGTCGTAGTCGAAGGGGAACGAGAAGTGGGTCCAGTCGCATGCTGCAATCTGGCCACCGACGATGCTCCCCGAGAGGTTGGTATATACCTTGCCGTCGGGCTCCTGGTAGTAGGTGCCGTCAAAGGTCTTGACGCTCACGTTGGCCTTGTAGTTGGCATTGTCTTTGCCTTGCACGTATTTCAACCACACGTTGAACTTGTCGGGCTTGGCATACAGGGGCATGTAGAAGTCCTCGGTGCCGTTGGCCTTGTTCATCTCGGCGTGGTTGTCATAGCTGGTAGCACTGTATGAACCTGCCATGAGCTTGCCGTTGGTCATGGTGCCATTGGCAACGATGCCGAAGAAGGAACCGGCCGTCAGCGCTGCGCTGTGGCCTGTTGCGCCCGGGCGGACGTCGTCGCTGGAGCCGAGTTTGGCAATGCCGGCCGAGGTGGAAGCGAATGTACCTCCGGCGCTCTTGAAGCCGTGCCAGCGGTTGGGCTCATTCTCATAGCTGCTGTTCCAGTCCTCCATGTCGCTGTTGGGCAGCTGGAAGTGGTCACCCACGGTGTTGAACCACATGGTGGCGTTCTGGACGGGAATGGCGACATTGGCAGCCATCATGCCGTCCACGGTGCGGGCAAACACGGTTGTGCGCATCATGCCGAAGGTGGTCTGCACGTCGCGCTCGGCGCTATAGACGGTGATGCCGTTCTGGGTCGAGGCGGGTACGTCCTGCATGGTCATGGTGCCGAAGAGGGGCACTTGCAGCACGAGTGTGTTGAGCCCATTGCCCTGCTCGGTGACTTTGACCGTTACATTCGAGTTGTAGGTCTGTCCATTACGATTGACAACGATGTTGCCCTGGTAGTCGGTGGCATTGAGGGCCAACGCGGCCGTCGCTGCCAAGCAAATTGATAAAAACGATTTCTTCATTGTTGATTATTAAAAATGTCTATTATTTGATGCGATAAGAGATACCCAGCGAGCCGTACATGGGATGCAGGGGCTGGACGGAGTGGAAATTGCTGCGGAACAGGCCGTTCAGACTGTAGGTCAACTCGGCAAACAGTCCCCAGCGGTGGTGGAATTGCCAGTCAAGGCCGGCATCGACCCCCCATTGCCAGCGACGCATGTCGCCGCCGAAGTCAAAGTCGCCGCGTTCGCCAGGCTCGCTGCCCATCTCAATCTTGGGGCCGACGGGAGAGCCCTCGCGCAGGTAGCCGTCGTAGGCCCATCCCCAGAAACGCTTGTGGGTGAGCAGGCCGACGAACAGGCCGCCACGCAGGGCCACCTTGTCGCTCGGGGCAAATCCCGCCTGAACGGGCAGGGTGAAACGCCGCTGGGCGCTCCTGATGCGCACGTTGCCGTTGAAGATGCCGTCGAGCGACTCGTCACCCCTGACGACCTCGATGTCATAGTTCTTGACACGGCTGTCCACGTCCATGCTGCCCAGCTCGTAGCGCAGTCCCGAGTGCAGGAACCAGCGCCCCTTGAGCGGCAGTGTCGCCTCGACTCCCAGTGTGTAGTTAAGGCCCGGGTCGAAGTTGTTGATGTGGCGTATCTTGTTGTCGAGATGGGTCGGCAAGGTGCCTCCTACCTCATATCCAGCCCTGATGTCCACCTTGAGGCTGTCGAGCAGCGGCATGGCGCTCATGCCCAGCACAGCGGCGGCGGTGAGTAGGGTGGTGGTGATGATTCTGTTGATATTCATTGCTTGATGTCCTGTTCTGGTTGACGGGTTACTCGTTGTGGGAGCAGATGAGGCGCACCTTGTCGATGCACAGGCGGCTGCCGATGGCTCCGGTGAAGCTGCCGCCGCTGGTGCTCGACGAGAACACGATGGCCATGCTGTAGCCACGGTTGGCCAGCAGTTGCTCATCGACCTCCTCACGGTATTCAAACTTCACGTTCCACTGTGTCCACTGCTGGGTGGGGGCTACATAGCCCAGATCGGCGACAGCCACCAGCAGGTCGCTGGAGAGCACATTGTCGCCGTAGAGCACCACCTCGTTGCCGGCTGCATCGTGGTTGCGGTAGAACACAGCGTAGATTGATGCCGAGTCGGTGCGCCCGGCGATGGGATTGCCGTAGAAGTCCTGCACTGTCGCTCCGGGCTCAAAGGTGTAATAGCCCGTGAACGAGTCGGGACGGCTCGTGAACGGTATGCCGAAGCGCGTGGCATGCAGGTGGTCGCTCATGGCTATCTTCATGTCGAAGGTGCCCAGATACATGTTGCCGGCAGCCAGGCGCTTGTTGGCCATCCTGCCGAAGGGACCCGTGTCGCGCGTGGTCAGGCACACGCCGGCACCCTCATATCCATTAAGGAGTGGGGTGGTGGGGTAGTCCATTGCGGTAGCACTACCCATCGAGATGCGGTAGCCGTCGTTGGCCGTCGCCCAGTCGTTGCCCAGCGAGCCGTCGGGCAAGGTGTTGTACCAGATGTAGTAACGGTTGAACACCGGATCCAGCTCATAGTGCTCAAAGTTATAAAAGAGCGTGTCAGCCACGGTGATGAGCGTGGGAACCACAAGCACGCGGTAGCGGCGCTGCCAATGGCCGTCCTGGGAGGTGACAGTATAGGTGACGGGTCCCTGTGAGAAGTCATGTACACTGCCGCTGGCGGGTGTCACAGTGGCACCTGGCGACAGGGTGAACGTGGGCGCGAGCTCATGCACGTCGGCATCGCCCCGCACAGCAAAGGTGATGATGCTGTCGGTCGAGAATACCGCTTGCAGCGAGTCGGTGAGCTGGAAGAAGAACTCTCCAGGGTTGTCAACGTGCAGGGTCGCTGTCTCGATGTCGGCCTCGCAACCATCAGGCTCGCTGCCGAAGCAGGAGGTGTTGGTCACCGTCATCATCACAGCCAGTCCCATTATTATTGCCGCATTAATAAATCTGTATCTCATGATGGTCATGTGATGTATTTCTTAGACTTTAAAACATGCAAAGTTACTCATAATTCAAATAATACCGAAACATATACGGCTATTTTTAGTTTTCTTAATTAATCTCAAGTGTGTCTCAAGTGTGCGTCCATGAGCCTCGTTGGCCGTTGAACGCGCATGAAAACATTAATTTTTGGGTCTTGTTGCTTGTTTTTAAAATAAATGCATTACTTTTGTGGTCACGATTCATGGTGCAGAGATGCATGATTGCACCAGTATGGGCATTGACAATACCGCCTTGCCCATGGCACACATGACCTAAAAAGAGACACTTATTGATGGAAAGACTTCTAGATAAACTACTGGACTTGAGGATGTTCAGGGCGTTCAGGGTCAAGACGACCCCACGATGGATTGTTCTGCTCCTTGATATGCTCATTGTACTGGTGAGCTATGTTGCTACCGAGATTGCCGGGATGTATTCCCAGCATGTGGTGATTCCCTCCACGACTATCCTCGTCAATGCCTTTGTTGTCCTTGCGGTTTATTTTGCGGTTACCTATGTTTCAAAGAGTTATACCTGTGTCATCCGCCTGTCGGTGATTGAAGACTTGTACCGCATCTTCATGGCGATAGCCTTCTCCACGATATTGTTGTGTGTCCTCAATGTGTTCAAGACGCTCTTCACCGGGTCACCGTTCATGAAGTACTGGAATATCCTGATCATCGGTGCGCTGTCATTCTCAATGATGATGATTGAGCGCCTGTGCATCAAGTACCTGTATATGCGCATGAACAGTGCCACCACGGGCCGCAAGCGCGTGCTGGTGCTGGGCACGTCCTTCGGTTCGGTATTCCTTGCCAATGCGCTCAAGGGTGAGATTGGTGGCAAGTATCTGCCCGTCGGCCTGTTGAGTATCAAGTCGGGCTCCGAGAGCTCCGAGATCAACGGTTTCAAGGTCTATCGCTTTGATCCCACGACGATGACCGAGCGCTTTGCCCGCGAGAATATCGAGGGACTCATCTTCGATGCCAAGAGCAATAACCTGATGAGCAGCGGCTTTGCCGACTACTTTATCAAGAACGATATCCTGCTGCTGGCCATGAACAAGGTGGCTGAGTTTGAGCAGGACAAGGAGTCGGGTGACAAGAATATCTCCACCTTTATTAAAGAGGTGCAGATCGAGGATCTGCTGGGCCGTGACCCCATCGTGCTGAACAATCCGCTGGTGAGCCAGCACATCAATGGGTCTTGTGTGCTCATCACGGGTGCCTGCGGCTCCATCGGCAGTGAGATCGTGCGCCAGGTGGCCAACTACGGCGCCAGCAAGATCGTCCTGTTTGACCAGGCCGAGACACCGATGCACGACATCGCCCTCGAGATGAAGAAGAACTGTCCCAAGGCCAATATCGAGCTGTTCATGGGCGACGTGCGCAACCGTGAACGCCTGGATGAGGCCTTCGGCAAGTTCCGTCCCCGCTATGTCTTCCACGCCGCGGCCTACAAGCATGTGCCCATGATGGAAATCAACCCGACCGAGGCCATCCTGGCCAATGTCAAGGGCACGCGCAATGTCGCCGACATGGCCCTCAAGTATGATGTCTATAAGTTTGTGATGATCTCGACCGACAAGGCCGTCAACCCCACCAACGTGATGGGTTGCACCAAGCGTCTGGCCGAGATTTACTGTCAGTCACTCTTCTTTGACGCCCAGCGCCAGGGCAAGAAGACGCAGTTCATCACCACCCGCTTTGGCAATGTGCTGGGCAGCAACGGCTCGGTGATTCCGCTGTTCCGCAAGCAGATTGCCGCCGGTGGCCCTGTCACCGTCACCCACAAGGACATCATCCGCTATTTCATGACCATTCCCGAGGCCTGCTCGCTGGTGCTGGAGGCTGGCTGCATGGGCAGTGGCGGCGAGATTTACATCTTTGACATGGGTGAGCCTGTCAAGATCTATGACCTGGCCCGCCGCATGATCTCGCTGGCTGGCTTGAAACCCGATATTGACATCAAGATTGAGGAAATCGGCCTTCGTCCAGGAGAGAAGCTCTACGAGGAACTGCTCAATGACAAGGAGCGCACCACAGCGACCGTCAACAGGAAGATCATGATTGCCAAGGTGAGAACCTACGACTACAACGACGTGTGCAAGAATATCGACAACATCATCCAGCTGGCAGCCGCCGGCAACGTGCATGACATGATCTATGCGATGAAGGAGTTTGTGCCCGAGTACAAGAGCCAGCACAGCCGCTTTGAGTCAATCGACAAGGAAATCGAGGGAGAGGCACCTCAATCCAACCCCGACACCTTGCAGCCGACCGCCGAGTAAAATCACAACAGTGACACATCCCCCAACTGCGGGGATAGAGTAAAATAACGGGCTCCATCTCATGATGGGGCCCGCATGATATTGTTGATGGCGCTTGTGGGATGTCAGTGCCGTTATTTCTCGATAACAATGTGGTACTCCTCGCGGGGGTGCCAGTGGCGGGTGAGCAGCCACATGGTGAGCACTGCCAGGATGAGCGTCAGGATGATCATGGCCAGCAGCATGTACTTGGAGAGCATGCGTCCCATCACGGCGGCATAGATGTCACCCATCTGGCTGATGATCAACTCCATGGCTGTGTCATAGTCAATCCACAGGACGATGCTCTTGGAGAAGGGGATGAGGGACATCACGGCATAGCTGGCGATGACTCCCCTGCTCTGACGGTAGTTGCCCAGGAACTTGCGCAGGCCCTCGGCGATGCAGCCCAGCAGCACGCAACCCAGGGCGAAATACTCGTGTCCCTGACCGAAGATGAAGTTGAGCAACAACAGCAGCACGGCACACAGGATGGCAATGCCGGGCATGGGGTAACGCTGATTCAGCTTGAAGTAGGGCCACGCAGCGACAACAGCGGCAAACACTGCGCTGTAGGTCCAGAAGAAGGGGTGGAAGAATCCTACCAGTTCAAACAACGAAACCGCTACTACATAGAGCAGCGCCAGTCCTATCACTTTTATTGCACGTTCCATATCGGTTGCCAATTAGGGAAAAACAGTGTTAATGTTGGCGCAAAGGTACTTTAAAATGTCAATTATGCAAATGTTGATTGTGATAAATTGTGACATTCGTCTGTTTTTTTTATCAAAATAAGGCTTGACGGGCAATCGGAACTAGTGGAAAAGTTGTAACTTTGCCGCGGTGAAGATCATTCGCACCTCGATATTACCGTTTCATGGATTCTCGGCAATCAACTTGCTGGGAGTCTTGTTTGTGCATCCTGGTGTGTACCTCAGCAACGAGATGATGAACCACGAGCGCATCCACACGGCGCAGCAGCGTGAGATGCTCTTCGTCTTCTTCTACCTCGCCTATGTCACCGAGTGGCTGGTCAGGCTGCCCATGCGCGGCAACGCCTACCGCAATATCTCCTTCGAGCGGGAAGCCTATGCCAACCAGCGTAATCTGAATTATCTGAAATCGCGTCGCTTGTTTGCCTGGCGGCACTACATGCGGCGCACAAGACTGAAACCCGTAACCTCGACAAGATGATGAACAAGAAATCTTACATTATCATATTAGTGATGCTGGCAACAGCCCTGCGGCTTGTCGCCCTTGAGCCCCAAGAGGCCGTGAACCGTTTTGTTGCCCACAGCTCGTTGCGGTATGCCTCGGTGGGTGTGCAGGTCATCGATCTGGATTCTGCCAAGTCGATTGCCAGCTACCGTCCCGAACAGGCCAACATCACGGCCTCGACAATGAAGACCGTCGTGTCCTCGGCCGCTTTAGGCCTGCTGGGCCCGCACTTCCGCTTCGAGACACCCGTTTATCTTGATGGCAAGGTCGATGGCGACACCTTCACGGGAACGCTGGTTGTGCGCGGCTTGGGTGACCCCACGCTGGGGTCTGTCTTCCTGCCATGCCAGGCCAACATCGTTGACGAGATCACCAGCGCCTTGCGGGCACGGGGCATCAAGCGGATTGTCGGACAGATCTATTGTGACGACAGCTACTATGCCTATCCTTACTTCGACGAGGACTGGGATGTGGGCGACCTGGCCTATGACTACGGTGCCGCAGTGCATGGCCTGTGCTTCCACGACAACCTGGTGACGTTGTCCTACACGCTCGATGGCCGTGGTCGAGTCTCCCGCTCATCGGCCAATCCGCCTGTACCCGGCTTGAAGGTCGTCAGCCGTTGCCGCCCCAGCCGCAGCCGCAATGCCATCACCCCCTACATGAATTACAGCATGCCGGGGATGGTGCTCACCGGCGAGACGACAGCCAAGAGCTACCGCAACACCTATGCCAACCCGACCCCCGCCCCGATGCTTGCCGACAGCGTGATGCGTGCATTGCGCACCTGGGGAATAGAGTACCAGGACACGACAATCGGTGAGGCCGATGTGGAGCGATCGCTGCTCGTGCTGCACAAGTCGCCCGAATTGACCGAGATCATCACCTCGCTGCTGGACCGCAGCGACAATATGTTTGCCCACGCGCTGCTGCGGGCCATCGGAGCACGCGAGTGGGAATTGAGAGGACAGAGCAGCATGCCGTCTGATCTCGATGTCATCGGTGTGGGTGCCGTCAAGCGCTGGCTGGAACTGCAAGGAATCGATACCGATCCGCTCTTCATGCGCGACGGCAGCGGTCTTGCCAGGGCTAACAAGGCACCAGTGAGTTTCTTCGGTGACATGTTGACGATGATGGCCGACCGCCGTTTTGACGGGGTGCGCCTGTGCGACCTCATGCCCAAGGCCGCCGGTCGTGCCGGCAACACCTTGAAGGAGAATCCGCTGAGTGACCGCATCGTGCTCAAGTCGGGCAGCATGCGCCATGTGCAGTGCTTCGTGGGCTATTATCCAGCCGAGAAACCGCGCTATGCCTTCGCTGTGCTGGTCAACAATTTCACTTGTTCCCAGGCCAGCATCCGCGAGCAGATCGGAGTGTTCCTCTGCAATCTTTTTGAAGGAAAATAGTTGGTGTTTCAAAAAAAATGCCTATACTTGCAGGTTAAAAGTAAAGCAAATTCTTTGCATAGCAGTGCTAAGCAACAAGATAACAGATGATTATGAATATGTCGATAGAGAAAATGCTGTCTCATGTGTATGAGATAGAAGGACTGATGCTTGTCACCCGCCGATTGGGTGAGGAGAACACGCCTGATGTCATTACCAATAAGATTCACCGCAAGGTGCGTGAACTGGCCGAGATGTGCGGCATTGACTTGACACAAGAGCCCGCCCAGAACGTGCCTGATGCCGCTGTGCCGACCGCTGCACAATCCGAACCTGAGGCCGTTCCTGAGGAGCACTTGCCCGAGGACGACTATGATGCCGACGAAACCTGGCAGCATGACAATGGCGAGGAGTTCAAGGAGGTATTCACCTTGGACTATCAAGAGCCGAAACACACAGCAGTTGAACCCGAACAGGTGCCCGTCGCCGACCGAGAGCCCGATGAAGACATCACTGTCGAATTCATAGAGGCCGAGGAACCCGTCGAAGCCCCTGTAGAGCCTCAATCGGCTGCCGTGGTTCAGCCCCCTGTTTTCCGTATGCCCGAAGATACCAGTGACGAACCCGTTCCCGAGCCCGATCCCGAGGTACTGCCCGAGGCCGAGGATGAGCCCGACATCACGGTAGAGTTCATTGAGGCCCAGGATGAGCGTCTGCCCGAACCCGAGGACGAGATGCCTGTTCCCCCGACACCCACCGACTTCCCCGAGCCCGAGGAACCGTCTGCCCCCTTGCGCGTGGACGAGAAACTGCAGCGCAGCCTGTCTAAGGACATCCGCAAGGCATTTTCCATCAATGACCGCTTCCGCTTCCAGCGTGAGCTCTTTGCCGGTAGCGCCAATGCGATGAACACCGCTATCGAGCACATCGAGATGATGAACAGCTATGGCAATGCCGAACTTTATTTCTTCAGCCAGTTGAATTGGGACCGCGAGAACGAGACCGTACAGGACTTCATGGCCATCGTGCGCAACCATTTCCAGAAGTGAGATTAATCACGATCATTCATGCCAGGCAAACTGTACATAGTGCCCACGCCAGTTGGCAACCTTGGTGACATGACACCCCGTGCAATCGAGGTGCTCAAGAGTGTTGACACCGTCCTGGCCGAGGATACCCGCACCAGCGGGACGCTGCTCAAGCACTTCGGTATCGGCACACCCATGCGCAGCCACCACAAGTTCAACGAGCATGAGGCCGTTGCTGCGGTCGTGGAGCGCTTGAAGGGTGGGGCTGTGATGGCGCTCATCAGTGACGCGGGCACACCCGGCATCAGCGATCCTGGTTTCCTGCTCTCACGCGAGTGCCGCCGCCAGGGCATCGAGGTCGAGACACTGCCGGGAGCTACGGCATTTGTGCCGGCATTGGTCAACTCGGGCCTGCCCTGTGACCGCTTTGTCTTTGAAGGCTTCCTGCCACCCAAGAAGGGCCGTGCCACCCGCCTGGAGGAACTCAAGTCGCAGCCGCTGACGATGGTCTTCTATGAGTCGCCGATGCGTCTGTTGAAGACTCTGCAGCAGTTTGTCGAGACCTTTGGGGCCGATCGTGAAGCCAGCGTGGTGCGCGAGATCAGCAAGTTGCACAACACGACCCATAACGGCACGCTGGCCGAACTCGTTGAACATTTCACGGCCAGTGAGCCGCGCGGCGAGATCGTCATTATCGTTGCCGGATGCCCGCCAGTGGCTGCGGTCAAGGTCGATAAATATGCCGCTTTCAAGCAGAAACAAGCCAGAGTTTAGTCTGTAATATACATTATTAAGCATAGAAAAGAACAATAAAAAGAGATAGTTATGAAGAAGATTTTGTATTTTGCCTTGTTGTTGATTGGTGTGGCAGTGATGCCTGCATGTCAACGCAGCAACCAGCTGCAAGATGAAGCCTCCAGGCAAGACTCCATCAATGCAGCCTTGCAGGACTCGATCGCAACCGCCAATGCCGAGAAGGATAGCCTCATGGAACTCATGGGCGATATCGCCGACGGCATGGCCCAGATCAAGGAACTGGAGGATATCGTGTCGGTCAACAACCTGAGTGGCGAGACTCCCGACCGCAAGAAGCAGTTGCGTGATGATATCGTTCTGATCCAGCAGTCCATCAACAGGCACAAGGATCGACTCAATGAACTGGAAAAGAGACTCAAGCAGTCCACCAACTACAATGCGTCGATGCAACGGTCAATCGCCAACCTCAAAGCTCAGCTTGAGGACCAGCAGAAGACGATTAACGGCCTGACCGAACAGCTGGCCGCTGCCCATATCCAGATCAAGAACCTGAACCAGAGCGTGGACTCGCTCAACACCGTGAACAAGGCTGTCACCAAGGAGAAAGAGGCTGCTCAGCAGGAGTCAAAGCAATTGACGGCAGAGGTGGACAACCTCAACACCTGCTACTATGTCGTCGGCTCCAAGAAGGAACTCAAGGCCAACAAGATCATTGAGACCGGTTTCCTGCGCAAGACCAAGATCCTGCAGGGAGACTATGAGATGTCCTATTTCACCAAGGCCGACCGCCGCACCCTCAGCGAGATACCCTTGCACAGCAAGAAGGCTGAGGTCATGACCAATCATCCGAAGGATTCCTACGAGATTGTGGATCATGGCAATGTCAAGACGTTGCGCATCCTCAATGCTGCCAAGTTCTGGGAGAAGTCCAATTTCCTGGTAGTCAAGGTTGACTGATGAAGGTTGTCCTGGCGTTTGATAAGTTCAAAGGCTCGGCTACGGCTCAACAACTTAACGAGGCCGCACAGCAATGCTTGTGCGGTCTTGATAATATTTCGGTGGTAACGGCTGCTGTTGCCGACGGTGGCGATGGCACGACCCAGGTGCTGGCTGCGGCACGTCCAGGTCAATGGATGACCGTGCCGACGATGGCTCCCCTGTTGCAGATGGCTCCCGTCATGGCCAGTTACTACCTGTGTGATGACGGCACTGCCCTGATTGAGGTGGCTGCGGCCAGTGGCTTGGCTCTCTTGCCTGCCGAGGGGCGTGACGTGATGCGGACGACCTCGCTGGGTACCGGAATGCTGATGCGCGACGCAATGGAGCATGGTGCCCGTCACATCGTACTGGGCCTGGGAGGCACGGCGACGTGTGACGCAGGCATGGGCATCCTGTGTGCCTTGGGCGCTGAGTTCCTTGATGATGAGGGCCATCATCTTTATCCCAGCGGTGTGTCGCTTGAAAAAATCGCACGTATCGAGACATTAGGCATCCCGCCGACGGTGAAGGAGTGCCGTTTCTCCTTGCTGACCGATGTGACAAATCCGCTGTGTGGTGAGAATGGTTCGGCACGTGTGTTCGGCCCTCAGAAGGGGGGCTCGCCCGAGCAGGTAGAGCTTCTGGAGAAGGGATTGGCCCATGTGGCGGCCCTGGTGGGTGACGACATCGCCTGCAAGGCAGGCTGTGGTGCCGCTGGTGGCATACCGTCCCTGATGATGCACCTGCTGGACTGTGAACTGCTGCCAGGTGCGCCCTATGTGCTCGGTCAGACGGGATTTGAGACGGCGCTTGATGGGGCTGACCTCGTGATCACTGGCGAAGGTCGCCTCGATGAGCAGACGCTCATGGGTAAAGGACCTGGATGCGTCATCGGTATGGCCCGCGGTCGCGGCATCCCCGTGGTTGCCGTGTGCGGCACGATAGATAAGGATTTTGACCCCGATAGGGCAGGGCTGCTGCAGGGTATCGCTGTGAGCGACGGCCTGCCGGCCGATGAGGCGATGGACACCGATTCCACCCTCATGCGCGTGGCCCGTGCTGTCTATGAGGTGGTAATGAACTATAAGAAATCATGATAGAGTGGTTGAGTGACATATTCCTGACCCACTCGGCAGTGCAGGCCGTTATCGTGCTGTCGCTGCTGTGTGCTTGTGGCCTCGCATTGGGCAAAATCAAGGTGCTGGGCGTTTCGCTTGGCGTGGCCTTCGTGTTTTTCCTGGGCATTCTGGCGGGCTATTTGGGTGTGTCAATTGATGCTAAGATGTTGCAATATGCCCAGAACTTCGGCCTTGTGCTCTTTGTCTATGCGTTGGGCTTGCAGGTGGGGCCGGGCTTCTTCAGCTCATTCCACAAGTCGGGACTCACGCTCAACCTGTGTGCGCTGGGCGTTGTGCTGATCGGGACGGTCATGACCCTGATGCTCCAGCTCGTGGGCATTGACCTGAGTGATGCTGTAGGCATCATGTGTGGCGCGACGACCAACACTCCTGCCCTGGCTGCGGCCCAACAGACGTTGTCGCAACTCCATCAGCCCGAGAGCGGTGCCGCATTAGGCTGCGCCGTGACCTATCCCCTGGGCGTGGTGGGCGTCATCCTGGCGTTTGCCTTGATGCGCAAGGTGCTGGTTCGTCCCAGCGACCACCTTGTCGATGACAGCGAGGAAGAAGCCGACCACACCTTCATCGCCACCTATCAGGTGCGCAATGAGGGCATCATCGGCAAGCGTGTCGGTGACCTGGCGCGCATCAGTCCGCGCAAGTTCGTCATTTCACGCTTGTGGCGCGAGGGCAAGGTCACCATTCCAGAGGCCGATACGATACTGATGCGGGATGACCGTCTGCTGGTCATCATGCGCGACCATGATGCCGCCGAGGCCATGGAGGTGCTCTTCGGCAAGCAGGAGACCACCGACTGGAACACGGGCGACATCGACTGGAACAGCATCGACAGCGACTTGGTTTCTCAAGCTATTCTCGTCACCAAGCCCGAAATCAACGGCAGGAAACTGGGCTCACTGCGGTTGCGCAAGCACTATGGCGTGAACATCAGCCGTGTGAACCGTGGCGGACTGCAGTTGCTTGCCACACCCGACCTGCGCCTGCTGCTGGGCGACCGCATCATCGTCGTTGGGCACCGCGAGGCGCTCAAGAACGTCGAGAAGGAGGTGGGCAATGCCGTCAAGATGCTCGACGAGCCCAACTTGATCACTGTCTTCATCGGCATGACACTGGGACTCATTCTGGGCTCCATTCCTATTGCCCTGCCGGGCATATCAGCTCCTGTGAAACTTGGTTTGGCTGGCGGCCCGATCATTGCTGGTATTCTGATAGGAGCCTTTGGCCCCCGCATCCATGTCAATGCCTATACTACATCGAGCGCTAACCTGATGCTGCGCTCAATCGGCTTGGCACTTTATCTGGCTTGCCTGGGCTTGGCCTCTGGCCCGGATTTCTTTGCAACAGTCGTGCGGCCCGAGGGCCTGCTGTGGGTGGGAACAGGCTTCTTGCTCACGGTGATACCCGTGCTGATTATCGGCTGGATGGCCTTGAGGATGGCCCATGTTGATTTTGCCGCCGTGTGTGGCATGCTCAGTGGCGCTATGGCTAATCCGATGGCGATGAACTATGCCAACGACACGCTGCAGAGCGACCGCCCGTCGGTTGCCTATGCAGCTGTCTATCCGATGAGCATGTTCCTGCGCGTCATCATCGCTCAGGTGCTGCTTCTCCTCTTTCTGTAGCGTATTAGGCAAAAAGCGGCTTGCTGGGGCGGGTTTCTCAAGAAAAGGTTGTATATTTGTGGGTTAAATCAACTCTAAAACAAATATACGCTATGAAAATTGGAGACAAGATACCCGAGAACCTGGGCATTGACATGAATGGCAACGAAGTGAAAGCCAGTGATTTTGCCGGCAAGAAACTCATTATTTATTTTTATCCTAAGGACAACACTCCCGGCTGCACCGCCGAGGCTTGCAGTCTGGCCGACGGTTATGGCGCGTTGAAGCGTGCAGGCTTTGCCCTGCTGGGTGTGAGCAAGGACAGCGCCAAGAGCCACCAGAAGTTTGCCGAGAAGTACAGCCTGCCTTTCCCCTTGATTGCCGACGAGGACACGGCGCTGAACCAGGCCTTCGGCGTGTGGCGCGAGAAGAAAATGGCGGGCCGCACCTACATGGGCACCGTGCGCACCACCTTCATCATCGACGAGCAGGGCATCGTCACCCACATCATCGATAAAGTGAAAACCAAGGACAGCGCTAATCAGATACTTGAGTTAGTTAGAAGTTAGAAGTTAGGAGTTAGGAGTTAACAGTTAATTGGTGAATGGATTTTGTTATGAAGAAGATATTATTTGTTATCGCGATGGTGGCTGTGGCCATGGGTGCAAGCGCATTGACGCTTGAGGAGTGTGTGCTGAAAGGCAACTCGCCCCGTGGCATTGGGGCCATGCAGCCGTCCAAGAGCGACGGACGCTACTTTTACCGCTTGAGTGACAATGGCAACGCCATCAACCGTATCAGCTATGCCAAGGGTGACGAGAGCGTCCTGGTGGATACCAGTAACGAGCTGGCTACTGGCTGGGACGACTTTGAGGTGACTGCCGACGGTGCCTACGTGCTGCTGTGGAACAATTCCAAAGAAATCTACCGCTACAGCTTCAGTGCGGACTACTATGTGTATGACCTCAAGAACAAGACAATGAAGGCCCTGAGCGATGGCGGTGGCGAGGAAATCGCGACCCTCTCGCCCGACGGCAAGCGTGTGGCCTATGTCAAGGACAATAACGTGTATGTGCGCAACCTCCTGGACGGCACCACCGTGCAGGTAACGCGCGACGGCAAGAAGAACAACATCATCTATGGTGTCCCCGACTGGGTCTATCAGGAGGAACTGGGCATGCTCAACACCCTCAACTGGTCGAGCGACAGCCGTTCGCTGGCCTTCTTGCGCTGGGACGAGAGCCAGGTCAAGATGGCCTCGATGGTCATCTATCAGGGCACCTGCAACCCACGGGACGAGTATGCCCTCTATCCCGGGCGTTATGACTTCAAGTATCCCGTTGCCGGCGAGAAGAACTCGGTGGTGAGCGTTCATTGCTATGATGTGGTCGATGGCTCGTTCAAGAAGCTCAATGTGCCGCTGGACGAGGAGGACTACGTGTGCCACATCACCTTCAGTCCCGACCCCAACAGGCTGATGGTTCAGCGCCTGAACCGTCACCAGAACGACCTGCGCATCTATGCCGTCAACCCCAGGACCAATCACGCCCACCAGGTTTATCACGAGACTTCCGACACCTGGGTGGATGCCGAGACCAGCCAGCAAGTGCAGTACGAGAAGGATTTCTTCGTCATTCCCAGCGAGCGCTCGGGTTATATGCAGCTTTACCAGTATGACCTGGATGGCAACCTCATGCGCCAGCTCACCAGCGATGACAACCGCATTATATCGCAGTTCTATGGCTACGACAAGACGACCAAACGCTTTTACTATCAGGCCTCCTGCGGCCCGTTGAACCGCGTGGTCGAGTGTGTTGACGCCAAGGGCAAGGTGACCCGTCTAGCCCCATCGACGGTCGATGGACAGGGCACAGCATCGGCCATTTTCAATGGTGACTTCAGCTACTACGTGGGTGTCTATAGCGATGCCAACACGCCCAACCAGTACCGCATCTATGACCGCAAGGGCAAGCGCGTTCGCGACCTCCAGCTCAACGAGGAGTATGCCCGCCGCTACACCGCCGTCGATGTGCCCAAGAAGGAGTTCTTCACTATGGAACATGACGGCTACACGCTCAACGGCTACATGATCAAACCCGTCGATTTTGACCCGAGCAAGAAATATCCCGTCATCATGGAGCATTACAACGGCCCCGGCTCACAGGAGGTGCTTAACAAGTGGCGCATGGGATGGGAGCAGTATTTTGCCACCCAGGGCTACATCGTGTGCGAGGTGGACAGCCGCGGCACGGGCTTCAGGGGAAAGGCCTTCGAGTCGATGACCTACCTCAACCTGGGCAAATATGAGACCGATGACGCCGTTGCCGCCGCCCACTACATGGCCAGCCAGCCGTGGGTCGATGCCGACCACATCGGCATCATGGGCTGGAGCTACGGCGGTTTCCAGACGTTGATGGCGATGAGTGAGCCCGGTAGCAACTATGCTTGCGGCGTGAGCATCGCCCCGGTGACCACATGGCGCTTCTACGACAGCATCTACACCGAGCGCTACATGCGCACACCCCAGGAGAACCCCGAGGGTTATAGCAACTTCCCGCTCAACCGCGCCGAGAACCTGAATGGCCGCGTGCTCATCATGTTTGGCAGCGCCGACGACAACGTACACATCGTCAACTCAATGCAGTACGTCTCCAAGCTGGTCGATATGAACCGCACGTGCGACATGATGGTCTTCCCCAACATGAACCACAGCATCCGCGACTGCTCGGCCCGCTACGTCGTCTATCAGCGCGCCCTCGAGTTCTACAACCAGTACCTCAAGTAATTAATTAGAAGACAAGAAAGACAACAAAGACAATTTTTTATATAATAATACTTGTTTTGTCTTTCATTCTTGTCTTCTCAACAATTCGCATAATTAAAGTTGCAGATGGAGTATAAAGATGTGTTTTTTGTGGTGACGGGACCCACGGCGACCGGAAAGACGGCACGAGCGGTACACCTGGCCAAGGCGATTGACGGTGAGATCATCAGTGCCGACTCGCGCCAGATCTACCGTGGCATGGACATCGGCACGGGCAAGGACCTGGCTGAATATGGCGACGTGCCTTATCACCTCATCGACATCCGTCCCGCAGGGTATCGCTACAGCCTGTACGAGTTCCTGGAGGACTTCGAGCGGGTCTATAACGACATCCGTGGCCGTGGCAAGCCTGTCATCATGTGCGGCGGCACGGGCATGTATGTCGAGACGGTGGTCAAGGGCATCAAACTGCCGCCAGTGCCTCGAAACGAGCAGTTGCGTGCCGAACTCGCTGGCAAGTCGCTGGAAGAATTGACCGCCCTGCTCAAGACGATGAAGACCCTGCGCAACAACAGCGACATCGACACCGTGGCACGCGCCACACGTGCCATCGAGATCTGCCGCTACTACGAGTTGCACCCCGAACTCAAAGCCCTCACCGAGCCTCACCCCATGGAGAATGCGCTGGTCATTGGCGTGGAGGTCGATCGTGACACACGCCGCGAACGCATCAGCCGCCGCCTGCGTGCCCGTCTTGACGAGGGTATGATCGACGAGGTGCGCCGCCTCATCAACGACGAGGGCATTGACCCCGAGGACCTTATCTATTACGGTCTAGAATACAAATTCGTCACCCAATACGTCATCGGCCAGTTGACCGAGGAAGAGATGTTCCGACAGCTGGAAATCGCCATCCACCAGTTTGCCAAGCGCCAGATGACCTGGTTCCGCGGCATGGAAAAACGCGGCACCCCCATCCACTGGCTCTCCAGCACCCTCTCGACCGACGACTTCACCGCCCGCGTCCTAGCCCTCGCCACCACCCTCTTTTCAGACAACCACAACAACCAATAAGACAACACGAACAACAATGCCAATCCAAACCTTATATAAAACGGTCAACGACAAAGGTGAATACAGTTGCGGAGACATAGGCATTTCGGCTGATGAATGGTTTCAATTACTAAAGCATCCCGATGCCAAACCCTACTTTGACACACTTTGTTGCTTCCTGCGCGAGCCCGACCATGCGGGAACCTGCACCGCCATTGCAAAGAAGTATGGGAAAACGCATGAACATTACAATGCCAAAGTGGCGAACTTTGCCAAATGGGTACAGAAGAAACTTAATCGTTTTCAAGTCATAGCAACAGATGGCAGCGAAACCTTCTGGAGCATTCCCATGCTGAAAGGCTGGAAAACCAAGCAAGGCTTCGTATGGCAACTTCGTGACGAGTTGGTTGAGGCATTACGAAACTTTTTGATGGAAGATCTGATCAACCTCTATCAAAAAAACGAACCATTCAACGGCTATGATGAAGAATACAAATGGGCTTTATTGGATGAGACTGAGGGCAAAACCATTTTGGATATCATCAAAAGCCTTCGAGAGCCGAAGATTAACCTCGTTTATAGTGCACAGTTTAATGGTGTAATGAAATATCTCTCGGATAACGAACCAGATATTTTGACAACGGTAGTTGAGCATCTGTTTGATGAGGCAAAGTCCATCAATGATCGTATAGCCACTTTTAAAGCTGAAATGCGGTCTATATGCCCAAGTGACTGGAATAATTGTGCCAATGATGAAAGGACCGCATCAGCCTTATTGATGTGCAAATATCCAGAGAAATACACGACATATAAAGATGAAGTGTATCAGATTGTCTGCCGCTATTTTGGATTCGGCATAAAAGAGGTGGGCAAGAAATTTGGTCATTTTATGGATATAGTCAATCAATTTGTAGCAGATTTTGGAAAGAATGTCCAAGAAATCATGATGCCACAAATAGACAAATTCAGAAACAAGCCAATGAACTTAGCCTTTCAAACAATATTTTGGTGCATGAAAGACTACATGAAAGAAGTTTTGGATAACACATCCACACCAAAAGAAGAAAACTATGACTCGTTAAACGAAGAAGATATGTCACAGCATAATTATAAGGAGTACATCGATTTGCTCAAAGAAACTCATAACTTAGTGCTCACCGGTGCTCCAGGTACAGGTAAGACCCACATGGCTCAAGCCATTGCAAAAGAAATGGGTGCAGAAATCAATTTCGTCCAGTTCCATCCATCATACGATTATACGGACTTCGTTGAAGGTCTGCGTCCCATTAAGAAAGAGGACGGCCGAATGGGTTTTGAACGCAGAGACGGTGTGTTCAAGGCCTTCTGTAAAAGTGCAATCTCTGCCAAAATTATTCAGACAAAACAAGTGGTGTCCAAAGTTCCACCCTCGGGGGCAATAAAAAGCAGTGATTTTTGGGATATTTACAATTCAATAGTTGCAGACATAGAATCTGGTCGTTTAACGTCTTATCCGACACCATATAAAAGACAGAAACTTTCTACAAGCAATGGTAGAATTGTATTTCGTGCGGATAGCAACCATCCTAAAACAGAGAAAGTAAGCAACATGAAACTCCTATATGATTACTTTGTCAAGCACAACAAGTATGATTTGAAAGATATTGATAAGGATGGCTATTGGAGTCTAATCACAGAACTGACCAATGGTGCAACTAAGACCATTGATTATATTGAATACAATTGGGTACTTCAAGAGATGCTCAATCGGTCAAAGCCTTTAAAAGATGAACAAAAACTGATTGAAGTAACACACCCAGATATATTAGATCCTGAAGTCATACGGATAAGACATTACAACAAAGAACAGAAGCCGTTTGTTTTCATTATCGACGAAATCAATCGCGGTGAGGCTTCGAAAATTTTTGGTGAGCTGTTCTTTGCCATCGATCCAGGTTATCGAGGTGAAACGGATATACTGGTGCAAACTCAGTACCAGAATCTGGTACCCGAAACGGATGTGTTCGCCAAGGGCTTCTATGTTCCAGAGAATGTGTACATCCTCGCCACGATGAACGATATTGACCGCTCAGTGGAGAGTATGGACTTTGCCATGCGCAGGCGCTTTACGTGGAAGGAAATCACTCCCGATGATACCGAGTCCATGCTTGACGACTTGCTCTGTGCTGATGAAGCCAAGGAAAGGATGCACCGTCTGAACAATGCCATTGCTGAAACTGATGGCCTAGGCTCCGCATACATGATTGGGCCAGCTTATTTCTTGAAACTTGGTGATAACGGAGGCGATTTTGATAAACTCTGGAAAATGAACATCCAGCCCTTGCTGAAGGAGTACCTGCGCGGATTCCGCAAGACGGAAGATATTCTGGATAAATTCAACAAGGCCTTTTATGGCAAGAAAGACGAAACCACATCAAGCGACTCATTGTTAGAAGATGAGGATTAACCTGACAGATAATGGTGCCAGCCAGCCACTCCATAGAGACGTTGTGGCTGATTTGTTTCCAATCGCAGATAAAACGATTGCTGAATTGTGCCAGGAGAATGAGAACCTTCTCATATTCCCACACAGCATCGAATCATCAATTGACAAAATTGGAGACTCATCCATCATGGCCCTTCAAAGTACCGATAATAAAGACGAAGTTTGTGTCGGTACTGGCAATGTGATGGGCTTCATTGGCGTGGGCAACCTTCAAGTCAAAATCAAGTCCCGATTTGATGTTGGTCGAGACGACTATCTGCTGCATTACATGTTGCAGAAAGTGCTCTCGTTCAACCTCTTTGATCTAAGTCACAACAACGAGCAGGAAGATGTGTTTGACTTCATCATGTTCATGTTCCCTTACTTCTTGAAAGCTGCATTAAGACAGGGTGTTTATCGTGAGTACCAGAACTATAAGCACAACGATGCGAACTTGAAAGGAACGATTGATGTTGGTCGGCACATTGCCAAGAATGTGCCCTTCGTCGGGAACATCGCCTATTCGACCCGTGAATACAGCCACGACAATAACATGACAGAACTCATTCGCCACACTATTGAGTTCATGAGAACAAAGAAGTATGGCCAGTCCGTCCTGAATATTGACCGAGAGACTGTCGAGAACGTCAAAACCATCATCGAGCACACGCCACTTTACAGCAAGAGCGAGCGGGGCAGTATCATCAGTAAGAACCTGCGAATGAAGACACACCTTTACTATACCGAGTACCGCCCGTTGCAGGCGCTGTGCCTCCAGATTCTTCGAATGGAAGAAATGAAATATGGCGAGAGCGATGATGAAATCTGCGGTATTCTCTTTGATGGAGCGTGGCTTTGGGAAGAATACGTCAACACCATCCTTAGCGACCTTGGCTTTACACATCCAGAGAATCGCCTGGGTAAGGGCCGCATCTACATCTTTGATGATCGAAGCGGTGTAATTTATCCGGACTTCTACAACAATAAAATGGTTCTCGATGCTAAATATAAAAGATTGGGCGGCTATGATAAAGTTGCTCAAGTGGGTAATGCTGACATTTACCAGGTTATGGCATATATGACAAGGCTTGATGTGGAAAAAGGCGGTTTTATTGCGCCATTGGAAAGTCCCCAGGATAAGGTGCCCACATCGCGACTGAAAGGTAAATCGGTAACACTATCCATCTACGGCATTGAGATCAGCAAGATGGCATCGTCCTATGCCGATTTTTGCGCCCAGATGAAGACGATGGAAGCCACATTCATTGAATCATTGAAACTATAGTCCCTTTGGCTGCTCGTGCGGTTATTGGCACAGATCAGGGATGATATTTGGGAAGAGGAGAATCCTATCGGCTTGACGGTCGTCAATAACCAGATGGGCAAAGTCTTTTCGTTTGAGTTGCAAATCAGTGCGGCTGAGCACATCCTCAAGCGCTGACTTGAGTTCTGCGCCATTGGCAATGCTGCATCTCTCACGCAAGAAGTTGAAATTGGGGTGAGTGATAGAGGACAGGAACACTAAGTCGTAAAAATCGCGTCCCTTGCCTCGACCCAGCAGTGCTGCCACCTTCATGGAACAAATGATGTCGGCTGGAGCACATCGCAGCAGGAAAGTGAAGCCCAACTTGTTGATAGTAACAACCTGTGGCACATAGTCAATACCTTGATCCTGTGCCTCGATTTTCACCAGCAGGCGCTCTTCACGATGCCCCGAGAGATTTAAATCGAACAGCAATTGCGGGAAATAGATATTGCGACGGAAAGCTGTCAGGTGCGGATTATCCTTGTCGCGCGCCACGGCATTGATGCCATTGCGCTGCAAGTGAGTAATCACGTCATCGGTCATCGCCAGGAAATCTTCTTGAGTCAACTGCTTGCAGTCAAAGTCAAGATCCTCGGAGAAACGGTCAATGCCATAGACATGGCGCAGACAGGTACCCCCAATAAATGTCAATTGCGGAGCATACTTTGAGGTCTGGATGAAGTCGAGGATAAGCAATTGCAGGTACTCCTTCAACATCAGCCGGTCAAACCTTGGATTTCCGCTAATACTGGCTGGATAGAAATTGCGAATGTATTGCAGGTCAATCATTGTGATAAACTTTTTGTAATAGGTTGTAACGATGGCTCAACGCTTGGCTGTCAAAGCGCTCAAGAAGCTGTCGAGTTTGTTCCCAGTCAAACTCGTCGGTCATATAATCCTCGTCAAGCCTCAATTGCAACATGTCGTCCTCGGTCTTGAGACTCGGAGTGAGATACAACAAATCAAGCAAAGCCTTTTCGGGCAAGGCGATAAGAATCTTACGCTGGTGTATGGAATCAATCATGTGGAATCCCCAGAATAAATCAGGCTTGATGTGACGATAATCAAAGGTACCCATCTCATTGCTGAACGCAGCCGTCTTGAGTGTCGTCACGCTGGTGGTACGGGCAATAAATTCAGGAATCATCCCATAATAAGCAAGAGCCGTGTACAGACTGATGTAAGAAGGCCGATAGATGAGGTTGGCAGCAATCTGGTCGGTATCTGGCAATGCCATCCATTGCTTGAAAGCATATAGACCTTTCTTGAGTTGGGCAATATACCCACTTGCCACCCAACGGGTTAATGCACTACGGTCAAAGTCTGGCTGCACCATCCTCACTTGGTTGACATCAAAGCAACCAAGACCCGAAAAAGCCCTATAAAAGTCAATATACTTCATCATTTTGTTTCTAAAACGATGCAAAAATACATTGTTTCGGAAATAAAAACAAGAATATTGAAGAAAAAATGTATAGGCTGTGTTATTTTGATGGGGTTTTCTTCTTGAGGTATTGGTCGCGGTCGGGGAATCGGTGCCAGACGAGGTTGCCAGAACTCTGGAACAGGATGCTGTCGTTATAGGGGATGTCGTACTGGACGTCTAGTGGGGCACCGTGGGTGTCGATGTACTGGCTGGGGTCGTGGATAATGACGTACTGGTAGAGGGTGGTGCCATAACGGCGGAACTTGACATAGGACTGATGCTCCCTGCCGTTGCGGTTGATCTCGAAGCCAATCACGCCTGCCAGCCTCATCTTGGCATTGATGGTGTCGAACTGAGCGGGTGTAATCCCCACACTAGACAGCGTTAAATCTCTCATGCTCTGATTATACATCATGTCATGCCAACATCCACGGGGGCAACACACCATCAGCCGGTCAATCGTTTCGCCCTCGGCCTGATAGTCGATGGTGGTGGAGTCGTCGAGGCAACTCTTGGTGTAAGCGATCAGGTCGTGGATTTCGTTGTGATGGGACAGGTAATGTGCCTCCATCTGTGCGGCGGTGCAAGGTTCTGACTTGGGCAGTGCCAGGTAAAAAATGACCCACAGGGCCACATTCAGTACATGCAACGCCATCATGGTCTTTTGCCGAATGCTGCGCAGGGGTATGGCACGGGCAAACGAAATGAGATAGATAAGGATGATGGGCAGACCAATGAAAAACAGCCATGCCAACCCGATGATCGCATATTCCCATCGGTCCAGATACTCGATGCGGTCATGAGTCACATCGCCAAAACGCATCGCCACGATGTAGATCATGGTGGCGATAACCACCACAAATTCCAATGCATTGTAGGCCTTGCCAAGTATGTCCTTGATCTTCATTATTCGTCTTCTTGATGTTGTTGTTTCTTCTTGATATATTCCTCGCGGGCATGGCGCAGTCGGCGCTGCCGCTCCTGTTCACGGCGGTGACGGCGCTTCTCGGCGTCCTCCTGGCGGTATGCAAAATCGTTGTCAGCCATAATCAAGAAACGACAACCACTATCGTTTTATTATAATATCAAAACAACAAGAAGTACAAGAAAAACAATTGATTGCAAATCAGATGTATATAAAAATTGTATATCTTCTATTTCTTGTTGTTAACTCAACGCTGGCGGTCTGTAAAGGGAAAACAAGAAGTACAAGAAAAACAATTGATTGTAAATCAGATGTATATAAAAATTGTATATCTT
>JAFTEU010000001.1 GCA_017453505.1 Muribaculaceae bacterium | reverse complement strand
TGTAAAAACAACGCGCATTGCGCGACTTCGTGATGGTCAATTTGTAGTTCATATCGTTATATAGCAAAATATAGCTACAAAGATATAACAAAAAAACCGCCTGTGCAAGCGGCTTAACCTTATTTAACTGTCAAACCCCCGCGTCATTGATAATGGCGAGATTCTTTTTCTTCCTCATAATCGCACAACTCTTGATTGGTGATGAGCACAAAGGTACTATTTTACCGCCATTCATGCAGACATTTCTTCCAGATTTTACAATCCAGCATCCGAAATCGATTGCAAATCAACGGCAATTTCTAAGAAAAAATGCCCGATAAATGACGAGATATTAAAAAATTCATTATATTTGCACACTTTGTAGAGAATATTAACAACTTAAAAATAGATTTATCACTATGAGACTTGAAGGAAGACGCGAAAGCACCAATGTGGAAGATCGCCGCGGTATGGGCACCGGGACCAAGGTGGGCCTGGGCGGTATTGGCGGACTGATTATTGCTGGATTAATCACCCTGTTGATGGGCGGCAACATCGGCGACGTGCTGCAACAGGCCGGCAACATGGGGTTCCAGAACGAACCCGTAGAACAAGGGCAGTTCACACAAGAGGAACAGGAACTGGCCACCTTTGCCAAGCAGGTTGTAGCCAGCACCGAGGATATCTGGTCACAGATTTTTGAGCAGTATGGCATAGGTGATTACCCTGCCCCCACGCTGGTACTCTACACGGGTACCACCAGCACTGCCTGCGGTCAAGGTAATGCCGCGGTAGGCCCGTTCTATTGCTCTGGAGACCAGAATGTTTATCTCGACCTCTCATTCTTTGAGACCATGGATCAGCAACTGGGTGTGAAAGGTGACAATTCAAGCCTTGCCAAGGCCTATGTAATCGCCCATGAGGTGGGTCACCACATCGAGTACCTGACCGGTACCCTGCAGCAGGCACACGAGCGCATGCAGGCTACCAGCTCGACCACAGCCAACAAGTACAGCGTCAGGTTGGAGCTGATGGCCGACTTCTATGCCGGCGTCTGGGCTCACTACGAGAAGCAGTACTTCAATTCCATCAACGACCAGGATCTGCTTGAAGCCATCGATTGTGCACAGAAGATCGGTGACGACTACCTGCAGAAGCGTGCCCAGGGTCGCGTTTCACCCGAGAGCTTCACCCACGGCACCAGCGCCCAGCGCATGAAGTGGTTCAAGCTGGGTTACCAGACTGGCGACTTGCGCCGCGCCACCACCTTCCAGGAGAGCGACGCCACCCTGTAATTCACTCACCAGGTGGGACACGGGGACGGTTCTTTTGTCCCAAAAAGTGGGACAAAAGAACCGTCCCCGTGTCCCACTTCTTATCGAAGATAGATACCGGTAAAGGTGCGGCCACTGTTAATGCCTAGGCGGCGGGCCGAGAAGAAACGGTCGTGTTCACACCGGGGACAATGGCACGACAGAGTGATCTGATCCTCGGGAACGCCTGCCGCGACAAGAACGGCACGATTAGCGGCCCGCAGGTCGATATGGGCTTTGCCAGTAGCGGTATTGCGCTCGACGATGTCCTCTAGACGGAATTTTGCCTGGCCGAAAGCCTCTACCACCTCGTCACCCACTTCGAAGCACTCTTGACAGATACTGGGTCCCATAGCAGCCTGGATGCGCCCGGCACTTGCCCCTTGACGGCACATCTCTTCCACAACATGCTTGAGAATGAGCCCCACTGTCCCCCGCCATCCGGCATGAGCCACAGCAATGACACAGGCTTGATCGTCAACGAGCACAATGGGTACACAATCAGCCGTATTCACACCGATGATGATGCCGTGCAGTGTAGTCACCAGCGCATCAACACCCTCAAGGGCGGCTTCCTGCTTATCAATGTCCATAGAACGGAAACACTCGTCGATAACCGCCACTCGGCATGAATGGGTCTGCCGCGGCATGACCAGGTCGTCTAGGTCAACGCCCAACTGCATCGCCAACATAATCCTAGCATCCAGCACACGCAATGCATCATCTCCCACGTAGTCACACAAGTTCACCTGCGAATAGGGCTTATGTGCTACCACCTCGCCACGCGTCGTCGAGAAGGCCACCACCTCCTCGACAGGCTTCCCGAAATCCAATTTCTCTAATTCCATCATGTGACAAAGGTAACATTTTATTCCCTTTCCATCGTCATAAATCGGAGAAAACTGAGTACCTTTGCACATCATGATACTGAACACTGCCACCATACTAAATTACAAGAATATTGCCGAAGCGCGATTGGAGTTCTCGCCCAAGCTGAATTGCCTCATCGGCAACAACGGCCAGGGCAAGACCAACGTGCTTGACGCAATCTATTACCTGAGCATGTGCCGCTCCTATGCCCAGACCAGCGATAACAGCGCTGTCATCCGCCATGGCGAGCCTTACATGATGCTCCAGGGCAGCTACACCCGCAATGACACTCCGCTGGAAATCAGCGTCGCCCTGCAACGCGGCAAGCGCAAGGTAGTGCGACGTGACGGCAAGGAATACCAGCGCTTGAGTCAGCACATCGGGCTGCTGCCCGTTGTCATGGTATCGCCCATGGACTGGGACCTGGTGCGTGGCAGTGGCGAGGAACGCCGCCGCTTCATGGACTTGATCATTTCTCAGAACGATGGAGAGTATCTCGATGCCCTCATCCGCTATAACAAGGCCGTCGAGCAGCGCAATGCCATGATCAAGAAAGAGATGCGCGACCCGTTGCTCTATGAGACCGTCGAGCAGGCAATGGCCCTGCATGCCGCATTGATACACCAGCGCCGCAGCCAGTGGGTGGAACAGTTCCTGCCCATCTTCATGCATTACTACAATGCTGTGGCTGGCGATGGTGAGACCGTCAGCCTGCACTACAAGAGCCACCTTAACGACGGCACCATGGCCGACCACCTGGCAGCCACCCGCGAGCGCGATATGATCCTGGGCTATACCACACGTGGCATCCACCGCGATGATATCGAACTCATGCTGGACAGTTATCCCATGCGCCGCACCGGGAGCCAGGGTCAGTGCAAGACCTATACCATCGCACTGAGGTTTGCCCAGTTTGACTTCCTCAAGGCCAACAACCCTGCGGTTCCCATCCTGCTGCTCGACGACATCTTTGACAAGCTCGATGCCAGCCGTGTGGAACGCATCGTCGACGTGGTGTCGAGCAACCGCTTCGGCCAGATTTTCATCACCGACACCAACCGCACCCACCTCGACGAGATTGTGGCCCGCCATGGCGGCGGACACTGCCTGATGCACGTCGAGAACGGAGCGATCGCCACCATGAAAGGAGGTGAACCCGCATGAAGCGCACCGAAGCCCGCAATATCGGTCAGATCATCAACGACGTGCTGCGCCGGGAGAATCTCGATGTCGCCCTCGACGAGCACCGCGCCAGCGCCCTGTGGCCACAAATCGTGGGCGACGGCATCAACCGCTACACCATCAAGCGCTATGTCAAGGACGGTGTGATGACGGTGCACCTCTCGTCGGCCTCGCTGGCCAACGAACTGATGCTCAACCGCGCCAGTATCATCCAGCGCATCAACGAGGCCTTGGGCCGCGACATCATCCACGAAATCATCTTCAAGTAACCCACTACCATCTATTATCTATTCACCCATCAAAATGAACCACGCAATCGAAGCCCAATATCCATTCAAGCGCATGACTCAGGTGCAGCTGCGCTTCAACGACATCGACGCCCTGGGCCACGTCAACAACTCAGTCTATTTCCAGTTCTTTGACCTCGCCAAGACCGAATACTTTGCTGGTCTTGAGGTCAATGCCGACATCAACTGGTGTCGCCCATCTATCGTCATCGCCAACGTGAACTGCTCCTTCCTGGTGCCCACCGTCTTTCAAGAGCCTGTCGAGGTGCTCACCCAGTGTGCCCACCTGGGCAACAAGAGCCTCACGCTGCTGCAACACCTGGTCAACCGCGACACCCGCGAGCTGAAGGCCACCTGTGCCACCGTCATGGTCAACCTCGACCCCGAGACCAACCTGCCCGCACCCCTACCCGAGGTGTGGCGCGACGCGATCATCGCCTTCGAGGGGCATGATCTTGACTAGAAAAAAGAATCCATTCTACAACAATAAAAACTAAAGACGAGGGATAAGAAACTAGAAACAATTTAGTACCTTTGCACGTTCAAACCATCAAATACCAAATTATGGACGTTAAACAATCAATGAAAGATATTCTGGAGGCCGAGAGCAAGGCCGTCCTTAACATACCTGTAACCGATGCCTACGAGGAGGCTGTCAATCTCATCGTTGAGCAAGTCAAGCACGAGGGTGGCAAGCTGGTCACCTCGGGCATGGGCAAGTGTGGCCAGATCGCCGACAACATCGCGACCACATTCTCCTCGACGGGCATTCCCGCCATCTTCCTGCATCCCAGCGAGGCACAGCACGGCGACCTGGGCGTGGTACAACCCCATGACGTGTTGCTGTTGTTGTCCAACTCAGGACGCACCAACGAAATCTGTGCCCTCGTCTCGCTGGCCCACAACCTGTATCCGCAACTCAAGATTGTGGTCATCACGGGCAACAAGGACAGCGAGCTGGCCCACCTGGCCGACATCTGCCTGTGGACCGGCAACACCCAGGAAGTATGCCCCCTGGGCCTGACACCCACCACCTCGACAACGGTGATGACCGTCATCGGCGATGTGCTCGTGGTCAACACGATGCGAGCCACCGGTTTCACCCGTGAGGATTATGCCCTGCGCCATCATGGCGGATACCTGGGCAGCATAGCCAAGGGCACGGAGTATTAAACGCCCCCTTAGCTGCCGTGGCAATGCCCCGGTCAACCACTAAATTCAAGAAACTAGAGAGTAAACAATAAAATGAGAAAGATTATAGCCATCGGCGAATCGGTGCTCGATACCGTCTTTAAGGACAGTCAGCCCGTCAGATCCTTCGTGGGAGGACGCATCGCTAATGCCGCCGCCATCCTGGGCAGCATGGGACTGCCCGTGGCCATGGTGAGCGAGTGCTGCGCCGACCGTGTGGGTGACATCATCATCGACTACCTCACCCGCCACCGCGTTGACGTGAACTCCATCGACCGCTATACCGAGGGGTCAACCGCCATGTCGGCCATCTTCAGCGACGGCATGGGTAAAGACACGATGGTCAACTATGGGGTTTATCCCAGCCAGCGCTTTGATGTCGTGTGGCCACGCATCGATGAGGACGATATCGTGTTGTTCGGCTCGTTGTATGCCATCACCGAGCCTCAGCGTGCCGGACTGTTCGAACTCATCAACTATGCCGTCGAGCGTAAGGCTATCATCATCTACCTGCCTGGATTCCAACATGGCATCAACTTCCACATTGCTCATGTCATGCCGGCCATCCTCGAGAACCTTGAGGTGAGTGACCTGGTCATCGCTCACGAACGTGACCTGCGCGACGTATATCCTGGCGAAACTGCCCAGCAGGCCTATAGTGACCACGTTGAGTTCTACTGCGACAACTACCTGCACATCAACCCCGACCTCACGGTAATCCGCTTTGACAAGGGTGGCAAGGCGTTGCCACATCCTGCTATCGGAATCCCCACACGCCACATGCTTGGCTGGCAGGCCGGATTTGCCGCTGGTGTCATTCACGGTATGTTGAAGAACGAGGTTACCCGGGCCAATGTCCACCAGTTGTCACGCGCCGTCTGGCTCGACATCGTTACCGGTGCCCAGGCTATTGCTTCTTGCTGTGCCAACCCTGACAATGGTCTCGACCCGTCGCTGGCCGCACGCTATGCCGCCGAGATCAAACTATAAACTCCACTTTTTCAAGAACCGACAACTGTTCAACCGCCAACCATCCACCAACGACAATGAACTTCCTGCCCATCACCATCGCGATGCCGCACCTCAAGAACGACATGACCATTGCAAGGGCGCAAATGGCCGCTAGCGGTGCCATGCCCTCGAGCAAGGGGCTGGACGAAGACATCGTCATTGAGATGAAGATGTGCTATACCGACTACCTTATCGCCAACAAGCGCGACCTGGAAGCCGAGCAGGTGATCGAGGAGTTCATCTATGACGACGAGCGCATGCAGCAGCTACCTGAACTGTATGCCGCTTGGCTGTGGCTGGCGCGCATGGCACTGCTCATCGACAGTGGCAACCCGTCACTCTCGCTTGGTGCCGCCGAGAATGCCTTGCTCGTCCTCTCAGGACATCTGGGCAAGAAGAACGAGGACTTTAATGCCATCGTCGCCAGCTTGCTCTATATCCTGGCTCTGGCCCACCATGACATGGGTGATAACAGCCGCGCGGCCAAGGAGCTCACCAAGGCACAGCAACTGCTGGAGCGCCTCTCCAAGCGCAACGAGGCACGCTTCTCGGCCATGCTGCTCATGGCTGTCGAAGCCTCGACCGAGGTCATTAAATCCAAAACCAAGCAGATGAACGTCCTGGCCCATTACCAGAGCGCCAGCGAACTCTACATGAGCGAGCTGGACAGCGGTGATGCCAATGCGACCCGCACAGCCATGTCCAACCTGGTGGACACACTGGGAAAGGAGGGTGACATCATGCTTGAGATGGGCAACGGGCGCAATGCCGTCAAGTACTACACCAAGGCCCTGCGCTACCAGAAGAAGCTGGGCGAACGCATGGGGCACCGCGACCTGCGGCTCTCCATCGGCTTGGCCAAGGCCCTCATGCGCCTCATCAACCGTCGTGCTGCCGCCGAGCAACTGCTGCGCTCACTATTGCCGCTTGCTCAGCGCCTGGATGCCACGGCCGAGGTCAACGAAATACAAGATCTGTTGAATAACAAGAATAAAAACGTGAACATCATGACACTGCTCAAGAGTATCTTTACCGCTGCCCTCATCCTCGTGGGCACCCTGGGCATGCAAGCCCAACTCATCGTCGGCCACCGCGGATCACAGTGGGGTGTGGAAAACACCCGCGCTGCCTTTATCAATGGCATTAATGCTGGTGCATGGGGACTGGAATGCGACATCCGCGTCACCGCCGACGGCACCTTTGTCGTCAGCCACGATGACAGCTACAAGCGCCTGGGCGGCCCTGAGACCAAGATTGCCGACATGACCACCGAGGCCGTCCTCTCGACCCGCTTGACCAGCAAGCGCCACGGCATCACCTATGCCGGCACGCCCTGCACCCTGGGAGAGTTTCTCGACATCTGCAAGGAATATGATGTCGTGCCTGTTGTCGAGGTGAAGGTCTCCACAACCATCCACAGCAACACCAGTGCCGAGAATGAGCCCGTCTTTGACGGTATCCCCGCCTTGATCAACCTCATTGACCAGAAAGGGCTCAGCGACCGTGTGGTCATCATCTCCTTCATGCCCGGTGTGGTGGACTTCATCCATCGCCACTACCCCGACATCACAGTACAGGTACTCGCTGGCGATGGCGACGGCTCCATCATGGAATGGGTCGAGTGGTGCAAGCAATACAACATGGATCTGGATGTCGTCCACACCATTGTCACCAAGGAGGCCGTTGACGCCATGCATGCCGCAGGGCTCAAGGTCAACGTCTGGACAGTGGACCGTGTCGAGGATTTTGAGCGTGTCAAGGCCATGGGCGTGGACTTCATCACGACCAACGCCCGTTTCCCCAACGAGTTAAAGTAACTACAATTACCCTGGAAAGTCCCGTTAGGGACGACAAGGGCATAGGCAGGGGTGCAACGAGGCAAAGCCGAGTGCAACCCCTGCGATAGTCATGATACTAGTCCAAGCCCCATCGGGGCGGCAGTAAGTTGCTGATACAGAGTCTGTCGCCACAATGGGGCTAATTATTGGGTGGAGCCGACACGATGCCGGGGTTCCGTTCGGCTTTGCGTGATGCCTAGAGGGTGCGGATGCCCTACATCATTCAGTTGTTGAAGTAGGTTTTCATCAGTGCCTTGACGCGCGGGCTCAAGACGATGATGGTAAACATTGTGCACAATGCCATCAAGGCGAAGGCTAAGTCCATGATGCTGACCATCACCTTGAGGGGAATCATCGCTGCCACGACAATCATCGCAAGGTAGTAGTAATTGTACCACTTGACGTTATGGGCACCGAACAGGTAGTTCGTACACTTCTGGCCATAGTAGCTATAGGAGAACATGGTCGAGAAAGCGAAGAAGAAGACAATGGTCATCAGCAACAGGTGGCCAATGCCTGGCAAGAGCTGGCCCCATGCTCCCAGGGCGACATAGAGGCCCTTGGGGTCGGTCAAGCCCACATAGTTGCCGGCAATGATGATGGGAATGGAGGTAAGGGTGCAGACCAGGCCCGAGTCGATGGCAGGGCCTAGCATGGCGATAAGTCCCTCACGGATGGGGTCGGTGTTCTTGCTGGCACCATGCATCATCGAGGCGGTACCCACACCGGCCTCGTTGACAAACGCGGCACGACGGGCTCCCGTCAAGGCGACATAGGCAAACGCACCAAAACCAGCCTTCATGTCGAAGGCTCCTTCAAATATCTGGCCAAACACACCAGGAATCTCCCTGAAGTTCATCGCCATGATGATCAGCACCATAATCAGGTAGAGAATGACCATCACCGGCACAATGCGCGAGGCAAACAAGGCAATGCGCTTGATACCGCCCAGAATCACCGCACCCACGATAGCCACCATGATAAGACCCATGATGAAGCGCAGTGTCAGCGTGTTCTCAATACCCATCGGAGTGGTGAAAACAGTCGTCACCGACTCCACGAGCTGGTTGGCCTGCATGAAGCACAGCGTGCCCACGAGGCCGAAGATGGAGAATGCCACGGCCAGCGGCTTCCATTTCTCGCCCAACCCCTTGATGATGATATACATGGGGCCGCCTTGCACCTCACCGGCACTGTCACGACCCTTATACATAATGGAAAGCGTGCCCTCAAAGAACTTGGTGGACATGCCCACCAGGGCGCTCACCCACATCCAGAAGACCGTACCTGGGCCTCCTATCGACAGTGCAATTGCCACACCTGCGATATTGCCCATGCCCACTGTCGCCGCGATAGCGCTCAACAGAGCCTGTACCGAGCTGATCTGCCCTGACTGCTTGCCGCTGTCACTGGCCTGCTTGTCGCGCAACGCACGCATCGCCCACGGCAAGCGCCTGATAGACACAGCGCCCGAGAAGATAAACAGGAACAATCCGCCGCCAATCAGCAGAAAAAACTCAGGGTAGCCGCACACAGCGTCGCTGGCGGCCACAATCCAGTCACTTAATGCAGTGAGTATGTTTTCCATATCCATTCAGTTGTTTAATGATTGATTGGGGCAAAGATAAGGCATTTTTCTTGAAACACAGGCACAATGTGGAGGGAATTACTCGGTTTGGACATTGCCATGCGTACTCACAACAGTGGGCCGGCACCTGAAAATGCCAGCCCACTGTCATTGCCTTTTGGTCCTTGACAGGATTACTTGACCTCCTTGACCAGATAGATCATGGTGGGGAAGTGGTCACTATATCCGTTCAGGAAGATGCCTGACGAGAAGGTACGCAGGGGATAGCCCTGACGGTCACCTTCATTGCTGCGCAAGAACTTGCGGTTGAGCACCTCGGCACGAGAGAAGGTCAAGGTGGGCTTATCCTTGCTGTCGTAGTTCTTCAAGAAGTAGTCGGTAAAGATAATCTGATCAAACAGGTTCCAGTTACCCTTATAGCCCAGAGTGCCGATACCCTTGTTGAGGATATTCCACCAGGGATTGAAGCACGAACCCAGCTCGGTGCAATCCTTGATTTCCTTCTTGGCACCCAGTGCCTCGCAGCAACTCTTGTTCTGCGGATCGTCGTTCAAGTCACCCATGAAGATGATGCCCTGGTTGGGGTCGTCACGCAGCAGCGAGTCGATCGTCTCGCGTGCCATGCGGCCGGCAGCCTCGCGCAGGTAGCTCGACTGCTCCTCACCACCCAGGCGCGAGGGCCAGTGGTTGACCAGGACAGACACCTTCTCGCCGGCGAGCATGCCGGTTACACACAGCTGGTCACGGCTGCGGAACTCGGGATAGTCGGGCAAGTACTTGTTGATGCGCTGGTTCGTGACATTCAGCACCTTGAAGAAACGGGGATTGTACAGCAGCCCCACATCCACACCGCGGCGGTCGGGACTATCGTGGTGAACAATGCGGTAGTGACGGTTCTTGATTTCGGGCTGACGCACGAGATCCTCGAGCACGGTGATATTCTCAATCTCGCTCACTCCGATGATGACGGGACCCTCGGCAGGAGAACCCTTGACCTCCATCTGGCTGATGGCGTAGGCCATGTTGTGCTCCTTCTGCCAGTACTTGGTTCCGTTCCACTGACGGGCACCTTGCGGCGAGAATTCCTTATCATACTGGCCATTGTTGTTGATGGTGTCGAACAGGTTCTCAAAGTTGTAGAACATCACGCCATACATCAAGTAACGGCGCTCCTGCTGATCCTGATCCTGTCCCATAGCCATTGCCGGCAGTAGTACCACCAACGCCAGAGCCATCCATAAAACTTTCTTCATCATGATAACATTGATTTAATGGTCAAGAAAATCATTGGGCTGAATCCCAGTTCACATTCCAGATAGATGCACGGTCCTTGTTGCCAGTAGCATTGCTGGGGCACAGGTTGGTGAACTCAATGGTGAAGTCTCCGCTTACCGAGCAAGCCTCCTCAAAGGTGTAGGCTGTCTTCTGGGCCACGTTGTCGTTGGAGATGGTCCAAGTCTTAACGACATTGCCATTCTGCTTCACATCGACGCGGAAGGAGAGCAGCTTGCCGGAATAGGCCGAGCCATAGTTGAAGCGCAACTTGGTCATGCCACCCTTCAGGACGGGCGATACAATGCTACCAGTGGTAGCGGTGCCACCGTTCATGGTCGGAGCCTTGGCATAATCACTGGTGGAACCCAGAGCGTAACCGATGAAGGCAAACACGGGGTTACCATCGGCAGCGCCACCCTCAAGCAGGGTGCAGTTCTTGGCCGTCCAGCCTGCAGCCGAGGTATAGGTGCCCAGCGTCGTGGTGTGGGCAGGCATCGTCTCAAAGTCGGACGAGGTAGCGATCTTGGGTGCGTGACCAAACTTCACGTCATCGACACACCAGGTTGCATAGTTGGCATCCTGATCGGCCTGGAAGCGGAAACCGATATAGTAGCAGCCATCGGCCCAGTTGCTCAGGTCAACATCGCCCGAAGCCTTCCAGTCACTGTAAACGGGTGAACCACCTGTCGGCGTAGCGATTGCAGGATTAAGTTTCACCTTGACGGTAGCTTCATTGGGCTTGGGAGAATCGAGGATGTAAACCTCAAACTTGCTGGTAGTGCTGCCATATCCAGCCACCTGGGTGCGGAACGTCAGAATCTTGCTGGCGGCATTCTCAATATCAAGGCACGGGGTAATCAACCATGCATCGAAGGGGGGATTGTTGCCCTTGAAGCCCGTCATTGCGGCATAGCCGTTGTTGTCAAACTCGGTATGATACCATGACTTGTCGCCCGAGACAGTAACATTGGACCAGTTGCCGGGGATACCGGAGCTGAAGCCCTCGTCAAGCAACAATACGGGGATGGGAGGCAACTCATAGTTGTCAACTTCAACGATTCCTGGCTTGCCCATGATGGTGGTGAATTCGCCCTTCACCTTGATAACCTTCTTGTAGAGTGCAGGATGATCCTTGAGGTTAGCCTCGGTTCTGAAGAGAGAGCCCTGAGCCAGCGGAACAATCACACACTTGTTGATATCTGTGCAGTTGGGATCATCGGCCAGGACGAGGGTATTGTCGAGGGTGGTGGGAGCCTTCCACTCGATGTCGGCATTGCTGCTGACGGTGGTCACCTCGGGAGCTACAGCGCCGACAACATAGCCGGTAGCCCAGCCCTTGGCACCTTGAGCCTCGATAGCCTCGGCGATGGTGTAAGGATTGGTGCGGGTACCCTTACCGCCGCCACCGATGACGTCATTAATGTCGCGCAGGTAGAACTGCCATGTACCCGAAGAATTCTGGCTGGTAGCATAGAAGCTGAGCAGACCGACGATGTCAACTGTACCATCGGGCAGTATCTCGGAGCGGAAGTCGGCATAGTTGCTGTTGCGGACAACGAGCTGGTTGCCATCCTCGTCGGCAACGGTACGGTTGGTGGTGGCATCGCTATTGGCATAGGTCAGCACACCATTGGCATCAACAAAGTGGACACCGCTGATGCGCACCAGCTTACCCTGGTACTTCATGAGCGTCTCACCATCAGTCTTGCCCTGGAAGTCGCTGATCGACACATCCACAGGCTGAACCTTGCTGGGGTCAGGCAGGCCGTTGATCTCGACCATCGACTCCCACATGGCCTGGGGCAGGAATGTGGCTTCCCACACGCTGCGGGCAGCATACCACTGGGGGTAACCCAGTTGCTGCTGGCCATTGTACTTACCCACAAAGTAGCCCTTCAAGGGGATGACGATCTCCTGACCGATGCGGTAGTTGTTGTACAGGCTGTTCTGGTTGATGGAAATGGACAAGCCAGCGCCCGACTCATCGGTGATGTAGAGAGACTTGTAGATGTTGCCCGACTCATCGCTGCTGGTCACCCAGCCATGGATGATCTCGTCCTCGGTGACGGTGTCAATGTAGTTGACTGCGTCCTGCCAATGCTTGGCCTTGAATTCAGCAATGGTCATGTTGGCAGTGTGCTCGGCCGTGGGGACAATCATGGGCGGCTGGTCAAACTCATCACTGCAAGCGGCGGTGAACACCAACAGGAGCATCAGGCTGAGATAATAATTAAAACGTTTCATAGTGATTGTATTGTTTGTTTTATTAATATCAGTTTGATTGTTGAAATGAAATGGTTGTTTAGAATCGCAGACCCAAGTTGAGGAACATCTTGAATCCTTGTCCGTAGTAATACTTGTTCGGGAACTTGGTAGACGTGTTGGTATAGTTCTTGGTGTCAACACGACCCTGCTGATAGCCACCAGTCTGGATGTTCCTGTTGTCGAGAATGTTGTTCAAGTTCAAGTTGATATTGAACGATGCCGTGCGGTTGATGTAGATGACATGGCCGATGCTGGCATTGATCACCAGAGCCTCGTTGAGCTTCTCCTGCTGGCTGATATCCCTGATCATTTCCTGCAGGTTCTCCTCGCTGGTAGCGATGGTGTACAAGTCGGCAATCTCCACGTGGCGCACGGGGGAGATGCTCACATAGGAGCGGTTCATCCACGAGCCGTTCAGTTCAACAAACCACTGCTTGGGACCCGCCCAGTTAAATGCCAGTGAATAGCATTCCTGTGGAGTTCCAGCCACATAGAAGTTCTTGAGATATATCGTCTGTGTAACGTCTTCCTGCACTCCGTTCTCATAGCTGCGGGTGCCGATGGGACGATTCTTATACTGGTAGCGGGCAATATTGGCGGCTCCGCTCACGGTCAATGAGGGGGAGAGCTTGTAGCTCAAGCCCACCTCGACACCCTTGTACTGCTTGTGCACCTTGGTCAGCGCAAAGTTACAGAAGGTGCTGTACTGGTCGTCGTAGAACGCGGTGCGCTCGGTGTTGTCGCGCTGGTCGGTAAAGAAGGCGGTCACGATGGCCTTGAAGTTACGGAAGCTCATCGCATAGCTCAAGTCGGCCGAGAAGACCTTCTCTACAAACAGTTCAATCACGTCATCCTTGATGCGGGATGAGATATAGGCATCATAGGGGCGCGGTGCCTCGGTGCCATAGAAAGCATGGCCCATGAAGCTGTTGCGGCCATCTAGTTTGAAGGTGACACCTGCCTTGGCGCTATAGGTGAGATAGCGGTGGGTCTTGCCCTTGCCGTAGGAATTCTCGGGGGCACGGCCATTGCGCATCTTACCGTCACGCTGGAACTGGAAATAGTCACCCTTAACGGCAGCAAACATCTCCCACTTGGGCAGATTCAGCACCCACTGGTTCCAGAGTTGCGCCTTATAGGTGATGATGTTGTAGTCATAGCCAAAACGCTCACCGCTCTTCACCTTGCGGTAAGGATCGTTGAGGTCATTCTGCGCCATATCGGCATTGCCGGGGAAGTCACGCTCACTATACTGGTCGATATCCATCCAGTACAGTCCGCCCAGCAGGTCCTTAATGGTCTTGTAGTAGGACGAGAGGGTGTAGTTGGCGTTAGCGCCAGCCTGCATGGTCAACTGGTTGGAGAAGTGCTTGTTGAGTACCGAGGACAGCGTGAAGCTGGACTGGTTGCTGTGGCGTTTCTCAAGAATGTAGGTCGAACCGCGCTCCTCACCGGTTTGCTCGGCGAGATAGTTGTTCAGGTAGTTGACATTGTAGAGGTTATCCCAGCGGATCTGGGTATAATCGCTCTCACTGGTCCATCGCTCGGTGTACAGGTCGATGGTGTTCTCGTCGGTGTAGTACGAGGGCAGGTAGCGGTAGTAGTCGGGACGGGGATCTGCAGCATCATGCCAGTTCAGGGCGGCCTTGCTGTAGAATGACTTGTGATAAGCCAGACCCGTATTGAGCGAGGTGCTGGAATTGGGCTTCCACAACCAGTTCAGTATTGCGGTGGGATCAAAGGACTCCACGACCTTGGAGTTGCGCTTCTTGCCTTCTTGCCAGCCCCAGTCAGGGCTGTACATGTTGCTGCCCACAAGCTGGCATGCCTCCTCAAACACGGCCGAGTTGGCGGCACGCTTGGTGGGAGCGCCGAAGGTGGTCAGCGACAGCGAGTGCTGCGGGTTGAAGACCTTCTGCAACGACAGGAAGTAACCCCAGCTGTTATAGAACGAGCCGGGATAAACACCCTCGTCGGCATAGCGCCCAACGGCCGACAATGTCAAGGCCCAGCCATGCTTGTTCAAGCCTGTGGCATGAGTCACCATGCCACGCCAGCGGTAGTTACCATTGGTATAGGCCAGACTCAAACGTGTGCCAGGAGCATAGTCGGCGGCAAAGGTCTTGATGTTGTTGGCACCACCGATGCCACCGAAGGCGTAGGTGTTGTCCTCAAGACCCATGCCGATCGTCTTGTTCCTGAATGCCTGGTTCAAGCCACCGGTCATCGAGTAGTTGAACGAGAAGCGGATAGCATCATTAAACGGGATGCTGTTGATGTAGGTCTCCGTCTTCTGGTTCTCGTAGCCACGGATGCGGAATCGCATGGTGCTGAAGTTGTAGCTTGAGGCTTGATAGAAGGGGTTGTCGGTCGCACCGCTCAACAGTGCGATTTCCTGAGTGTTGCCTTCCTCGTCCTCGAGCTGCGACTCCGAGAGTGCCATGTCGGCCATGGCATTGCGGAACTCCAGGGCTTGAGCACTCTCAAAGGAGACAGGCTCTACCTGAATCGTGCCCAGGTTCTCCATCTTTCCAGAGATCAGAGAGACGGCACGCGACCAGTCATTGTAGCCATAAGCAAGCACTAGCAGCTCGTCAGTACCCGCGTTAGCATCATCGATGATGAATGCTCCCTGCGAGTCGGTCGTCGCTGCATTGCCCTGATTGTCGAGGATGACGGTTGCACCCACGACGGGTTGCCCGCTCTTGGCATCAATCACCACGCCTTGCACCCCCGAGTGCTGAGCCAGCACCGGTAAGGTAACAAAGAGTGCTAATAGCAAAAACAGTTTAAGTCTCATAAAATCAATAATTGTATTTAAAGTTACAGATATTATCGGACAAACAGATAACCATACTTTTAAGTTAATTTAATTTAACTCCAAGCGATGCAGACACTTGGTGGGTGAAAATTTGTCAAAAGTACTGATTATTTCTGACCTGCCAAAGAAAAAAGAGTCGCTTTTTACTTTTTCTTGAAGTAGTCGTTGTACAGCTTGATGAAGAACACTATCGCACTGGCCACCGTAGTAATGACGTTGGTGATGAACAGGGGCCAGTTGCTCAGCATCAGACCCTGAATGGCAAAGAACACACCGCCCAGGCCCGTCATCAGGAACGTGGGAAGGGCGATACCATCGGTGTCATGGGTACGGATGGTGTAAATGGCCTGGGGCATGTAACCGAGAATCAGGCAGATTGAACCTGCGTAACCGATAATATCGGTCAAATGAGTCATGAAGAAATCCATCTATTCAACAATTCTATAAGAGTTATGTAAATACAGCATGGGACCCGCAATCGCGAGCCCCACACCTTGCTATTATTCCGTAGTTATCATTTTTACCCACAAGTTGAACACCGAGAAGAATTGCATCCAACTCTTGGCTATTGTGAAACCGATAATACTGGTAAACAAATACATACGTCCTCAATAATTTGGCTGCAAAGGTAACATAAAATGCCACACCAATAGCAGATTTCACAATTTTTAACTACAACAATCCCTGATCATTTCAATCCGCACTCACGCATCAACTCCTCGACTGCAGCCTTGAGCTGCAAGTCCTCACCGTTGATGACGGTCTCGGGATTGTTGGCGATCTTGATGTCGGGCTCGAGCTGCGTGTTCTCAAGATAATTGCCCTCGGGCAGCAGGTACCCGATGATGGGGATACCGAACACGAGCGACGAGTCTTGCAGTCTCTCCCACGACACGCTGGTCATGGTGCCCGGAACAGGCATTCCGACGAGCTTGCCCAACTTGTCATGACTGTAAACCCAGGGAGTGCCGTGTGCGTTGCTGTAGTTGGCCTCGCACTGCAGCATGATGCTGGGCTTGTTCCAGCGGCGGCTGGGCATGTCACATGCCTCACGGCCGCGCACCACCTGAGTGAAGTACTTCTTGCCGCTGAAGAGCACCTCGATATCTTCATGCAAGCGGCCACCGCCGTTGAAGCGGGTGTCGATCACGATACCGTCGCGCTTGTTGTATTTACCCAGCACATCGCTGTAGATGTCACGGTAGCTGGCATCGTTCATCGACTCCAGGTGTACATAGCCCAAGCGGCCACCTGACAGGCTGTCGACAATCTCGGCATTACGCTTTACCCAGCGCTTGTACATCAAGTCGCTCAACGCGCCCTTGCTGATGGGCTTCACAACCTCTTCCCAGCGTTTGCCGGTCTTGGGATTGTACAGCGAGAGCAGGGTCTTCTTGCCTGCCTGGCCATTGAGCAGCTCGGTATAGTCATTCTCCTCATCGATGGCGACACCATTGATCTTCTCAAGAATAGTGCCAGGCTTGATCTGACTCTTGGCCTTGGCCAGGGGACCTCCGGCGATCACCTCGTCAATCTTGAGGCCCATGCCTGTATAGTTCCAGTCGTAGATAAGGCCCAGGTCAGAGGTAGCCTCGCCACTGGTGGGATAGTAGCGGCCACCGGTGTGCGAAGCGTTCAACTCGCCCAGCAGCTCGCTCAGCAGGTTGGCAAAGTCCTGATTGTTATTGATATGGGGCAAGAACTTGCGATAGGTCTCCACGTTGGCCTTCCAGTCACAGCCGTGGTAGTTGAGGTTGTAGAAGCGCTTCTCGATCTGCTTGTCCACGTGGTTGAACATGTATTCACGCTCGGCAAACAGGTCCATCTTCATGTCGGCCTTGTAGTCGATCGTCGCGAGTTTGTCGCCGGCAACCGTGAGCTTCTGCATCTTGCTGCCGCCCAGGATGAACAGCGTCTTGCCGTCCTTGCTGGCCTGGATGTCGGCACCACCGCCGCCCATCTTGTTCAACAGCTTGGTCTCGTGCTTGCGCAGGTCCATCTTCCACAGGTCGTAACCCTTCTCAAAGGCAGACAGGTAATACAGCGACTCTCCATCGGGCGTGATCATGCAGCCCGAGATGTTGCTCGAGTTGGGAGTGACGCGGACGATGCGGTCCTCGATGCCCTCGAGTTCTACCTTGACGCCCTTGTCGTCGGCCTTGGCAGCAGTCGTGCTGGATTTGCCTTTCTTCTTGCTGTTCTTGGCCTCCTCAGCCTTCTTATCTTCGGCTTTCTTAGCTTCCTTCTCGGCCTCGGTCAGCAGTTCATAGTCCTCCTTGTTCAGGTTGTAGCGGTCCAGGGCCTCCTGGTTGACAAAGGCCAGGAAAACGTCGTCCTGCGAGCCCCACGAGGCGTGGCTGCGCATACCGTAACGGTTGCTGCGGAACATGATGGCGTTACCCTCCATGACCCAGCGGGGATCCTCGCTGATGTAGGCGCTACCGGTGATGTTGGTGATTTTGCCACCGTTGGCCGACACGATACCGATGTCGGTATAGGGATCACGCTGATTGCCGATGAACTCGAGGGCAAACCACTTGCCGTCGGGCGACCAGCTGTAGTTGAAGTCACCGTTGGTCTCATACCAGGTCGAGCCGTCGGTCACCTGGGTCACCTGCTTGGTCTTGAGGTCAAGCACCTTGAGCGAGAAGCGGTCCTCGATAAAGGCGAGTTTCTTGCCGTCGGGCGACAGGCATGGATGAGTGCGCTCGACAGTGGTCGAGGGCAACAGGATTTCCTCCTTGATAAGGGTTGCGTTGGCAAAGTTGGGGTCGTCCTTGCGCTCGATGGTGGCCAGGACAAGTTCCCAGTTGCCGTTACGCTCGGTGGCATAGGCCAGCGTGCGGTTGTCAGCGCCCCACGATACCCAGTTCTCGGCCTGGGGGGTATCGGTGATGCGCTTGGTGGTGCTGTACTCAACTGATGTCACAAACACCTCGCCACGAACCACAAAGGCTACCATCTTGCCGTCGGGCGAGACGGCAGCGTCGGTAGCGCCACGGGTGAACGACAGGCGCTGAATCTGGTCACTGTCATCGTGCCACAGGCTGATGCTCACCTTGCTGGGCTGGCCGCCCTGGCGCATGGTGTAGAGTTCTCCGTCCTGGGTGAAGCACAGGGTGCCGTTGTCGGCAATCGACAGGAAACGCACGGGATTCACCGTAAAATTGGTCACCGACTTCAGCTGGCTGGGGCGGTCCAGCGGCATCGAATAGACGTTCATCGAGCCACCGTTACGTTCGCTCAGGAAATAGACGGTCTTGCCATCAGGACTGAGGACGGGGTTGCGGTCCTCACCGCCGATGTTGGTGAGGTTGGTATGCTTCTTGGTCTTGGCATCATAGCACCAGATGTCGCGCGTGATCGACGACGTGTGGTGCTTGCGGTACTCGTCCTCACCGCCCTTGCGGTCCTGATAGACGAAGTAGTCGCCGCCCTTGTTCCAGCAGATGTACTCGGCGGGAGTGCCCAACTCGCGGGTAGCACGGCCACCATCGACGGGCACCTTATAGACCTCGGTCAAGCGGCCGCTGGGGAACAGCATACTGGCTGCCGGGTCCTGGATAGCGGCGCTGAAGTAGATGTACTTGCCGTCGGGACTGAAGGTCCACGGCGTCTCGGCAGCGCTGTTGCGCGTGAGCTGCTTGGGCTGGCCGCCGGTCGATGGCATCACATAGATGTCGTTGTTGCCCTTGCGGTCGCTGGCAAAGGCCAGCGTCGTGCCGTCGGGCGACCATACGGGCATGGATTCATAACTGGGCTGCGACGTGAGTTGCACAGCCTGTCCGCCACTGCTGGGCACCACATAGATGTCACCCTTGTAGCAGAACGCGATCTTGTTGCCGTCAGGCGAGATGCTCGCATAACGCATCCACAACGGCGTGTCGGCCATCGCGGTCATCGCCGTCACAGCGGCGAGAGATAGCAAGATTTTCTTCATCATGATTGTACTTTACTTTAATTTCGGGTTTAATTCTGCAAATATAGACAAAAAGTAGGTACGAGCAGGCAACTTTGCGCTACAAATTATCTGACGAGGAGCAAAAAATTAGCCGCCGGCATGATGGTCTTGCTAGCGGCAACTAGCATCACCAGCATTGCTAGAGTAATCTTGATTTTTTCATAATAGTTATCGCTTTAAAGTTGATACCATTTGGTTTGATAATGCAAAAATAATTTCTTTTCCGATCAATTCAAAAATTAATAAAAATAGATGATTATCATATTGACAATTTTGCTGCTTTTTGACATATATCCCAAAAAATGTTCCTAACTTTGCAGATTAGTTGTTTTTTCAAAACAGTTCTGATGGAACTAGAGACTCAAAATAGGGTAACGTATATCATTTATTGTGTTAGCGCTTTTGCCAACAAATACGGCTTAAGCAATAAACAAGCATATTCCTATTTGAACAGATTCAAGGGTCTTCACTTCCTTGATGAATGTTACGAGGCCGAACATCAATTATCAATCAATGATGCTATTGACGATTTATCTGTCATTTGTCATCGCAATGGAGGAGCACTGATATGATTAAAAAACTTTTCCATGGTTCAAATGTCGCAATCACGTCAATAGATTTGTCCATGAGTCTTATAGACAAAGACTTCGGGAAAGGATTTTACCTTACCGATATTGAATCTCAAGCAGTGGCAATGGCCCAAAGGCGTGTGCGCATTATGAGTCATGGAGAACCCATTGTTACCGTTTTTGAGTTTGACGACAGTTGCTTGGCAAATAGCGACTTGAACGTTAAGGTTTTTCCTGATGTAGTAAATGCGGAGTGGGCCGAATTTGTCAATGCCAACCGAAATTCCTCCCAAACAGGGTTTACACATCCTTTTGACATAGTTATCGGACCTGTTGCTGATGACGGTGTAGCCTACCAACTTGAAAGATATAACGAAGGTGTAATAGACATCAAAACACTGGCCCGAGAGCTGGCCTATCGCAAGCTCAACCGACAATACTTTTTTGGAACAGAGAAAGCCATAGCTCAATTAAAACAATGATGAACAACGAAATAAAGTTTTTAATTGATACACTGACCAAGAACTTGGTGCTGAGGGTAATCAAGGACTTCGGGCTCTCGGTCAAGGAGGGTTTGGACGCTGTCTATAATTCTCAGATTTATGATAAAATATTAGACCTTGATACTGGCCTCTATTATCAAAGTGCTGGTTACAACTATCAATTGCTTCACAAGGAACTGGTCGAGGGAAAATTCGCATAGCATCTTTTTATGTAATTATATATGACAATGACTAAACGGTTTTTTATGGCGTTATTCGCCGTTAGTTTGGTGGCACTGAGTGCCCTGGCCGATGACAAGCAGGCCGAGGCGACGTTCACGGTCAAGAGTCACGACTTTGGCACCATCCAGGAGGCCAAGGGGCCTGTGTCTTGCACCTTTGAGTTTACCAACACGGGTAACAAGCCGCTGCTCATCATCGATGCCACGGCTTCGTGCGGCTGCACGCGCCCCGAGTACCCCTCCAAGCCCATCAAGCCGGGCAAGAAGGGAAAAATCAAGGTCACCTACAGCCCCATCGGCCGCCCTGGCGCCTTCAAGAAGACCGTCAAGGTCAAGACCAACGGCAAGGAACGCACCATCACACTGCACATCGAGGGCACCGTCATCCCCAAGAAGTAAGTGAAGCGGGGACTGTACATAGTGTTGTTGCTGGCAGTATCAGTCTTGACCGCCGCTGCCCAACCCGAAGTGACTTGGCTGGAACGCAGCCATGACTTCGGTGTCATCCTCGAGCAAGACGGCAAGGCCACTTGCCAGCTGCGCTTCACCAACACAGGTAACGATCCCTTGATGATAGTCAGGGCTCAGGCTGGATGTGGCTGCACCGGCATCAATTATCCCGAATCCCCCATCCTGCCGGGTGACACCGCAGCAGTGAGCATTACCTATAACCCCGCTGGACGGCCTGGACAATTCTCCAAGCAAGTCATCATCTTCACCAACACCAGCATCAAGCGGACGATACTGGAAATCACGGGCAACGTGATTCCCACCGACAAGACGCTCGACAAGCAATACCCCTTGCGGGCTGGCTCACTGCGCATCAGCCAGACCAGCATTCCCATGGGCGAACTTGTCCGCGGCAAGTCCAGCACACAGTACCTGAGTGCCTACAATAGTGCTACCGACACCATCCTGGTGAGCGTATCTGGCGACAAGCCTCACCTCAAGCCTGCCGTCGTCCCCGACACCGTGCCTCCGGCACGCGTCACGGCGCTCACGGTTCATTACCTCTCAAGGCAGGCGCCGCAATGGGGCCTCAATACCGACACCTTGACGCTCTACTGTGAACCGTTGCGGCAGCCCTCAACGGCTATCGCCGGTAAGGCCGACGTACACGTCATGGCACAAGTCATCGAGAGCTTTGACGGGCTCACCGACCAGCAGCGCAGCGATGCCCCTGTCGTGGGCACCGACTGCGGCGACAGGCTGGATTTCGGTACCATTGCAGCTGGCGAGGTGGCAACCCGTTCATTCAACATTTCCAACAAGGGCCGTGAGCGATTGAACATCCGCCGCATTTGGGTCCCCGACGGTGAGGGCATCTCGGTGAAGGTGGACCGTGACCAGGTCAAGCGCGGCAAGGCGGCCACCGTCACGGTCACCGTGGACACTTCATTTCAGCACGGCGACTTGCTCAACGTGCCGCTCACGCTCATGACCGACGACCCCGACTCGCCACGTCTCACGATACGGCTGGTCGGTATCATTGACAAGAAACAACAATAAAGACAAGATATGGCAGACAAAACAAGAATCATACAACACACCGAGGAGTGCCCCTCGATGCACCACCCCGAGAACGACGAGCAGTTCACCGGATTGCAAGTGAACAGTGGCGTCGAGCAACCGCCCATTGTGAACCCCTACCTCAAGCGCAAGCGCAAGCCGCAGCTGACACCCGCCGAGTATGTCGAGGGTATCCGCAAGGGCAACAGGGCTGTCCTGGGACAGGCCGTGACATTGGTCGAGAGCCGCAATGCCGAGCATCAGATCATCGCCCAAGAAGTGATCGAGAAATGCCTCCCCTATACGGGCAATTCACGGCGAATTGGCATCACGGGCGTTCCTGGTGCCGGAAAGAGCACGTCGATCGACTCCTTCGGCATGCATGTCATCAAGCAGGGGCACAAGCTGGCTGTCCTGGCCATCGACCCCAGCAGCGAGCGATCCAAGGGGTCGATTCTGGGTGACAAAACGCGCATGGAGCGCCTGGCCATCGAGCCCGATGTGTTCATCCGCCCTTCCCCGTCGGCTGGTTCACTGGGAGGCGTGGCCCGCAAGACGCGCGAGACCATTGTGCTATGCGAGGCAGCTGGCTATGACACCATCTTTGTCGAGACCGTCGGTGTGGGACAGAGCGAGATTGCCGTACACTCGATGGTGGACTACTTCCTGCTCATCCAGTTGGCCGGAACGGGCGATGAGTTGCAGGGCATCAAGCGAGGCATCATGGAGATGGCCGACGGCATCGTCATCAACAAGTGTGACGGTGACAACATCGAACGCGCCAATCTGGCTGCGGCCCAGTTCCGCAACGCTCTCCACCTCTATCCCCTGCCCCCCAGCGGCTTCCTGCCCGAGGTCATTACCTACTCGGGCTACTACGACCTGAACATCGAGGGTGTCTGGGATATGATTGACCGTTATTTCAAGCATGTCAAGGAGAATGGCTACTTCGACGAGAAGCGGCACGAGCAGGAGCGCTACTGGATGCGCGAGACCATCAACGAGCAGCTGCTGGCACGCTTCTACTTTGACCCCGAGATCGAGCGTCTGCTCACCATCAAGGAGGACACGGTGCTTGCCGGCAAGCAGACGTCGTTTGTCGCTGCCAGCGATGTGCTCAACTTCTACTACAACAAGATAGTTCAGAACTTAAAGTCAGAAAAATGAAAAAGTTTCTCACCATCATCGCCCTCGCTGCTGTTGCACTGCTGTGCTGCCAGTGCGCGACATCCAGCCAGCTGAAGAAGGCCCAGAAGGGTGCCAAGCCCATAGCCTACACGGTACTGGACAACTACTACGTGCGCAACAACATCGACTGCAGCAAGACGCAGAGGCTCATCTTTGACAACCAGCAGGATTTTGATGCCGTCTTCGGCCCAGCCGCTATCATGGGCAATCGCCCCACCAGAGTGGACTGGAACAAGCAGTATGTGGCCGCCATTGTCCTGCCCGAGACCAACAAGCCCACGATGGTCACTCCGCTCTCGGTCAAGGGGAACAGGAACTCGGTGATCATCAACTATCAGGTCAACCGCGGCAGGAAGACAGGATACACGCTGGTACCGTTTGCGGCAGTCGCCCTCGACAAGCCCACTCATGACGAGCGAGTCGAAGTATTCTTTATTGAAAAATAAGGTTATGGAACAGTTTTGCTATCGATACCCTCATCCCGCTGTGACAACCGACTGCGTTGTTTTTGGCTACGACGGACTCCGGCTCAACGTACTGCTCATCGAGCGTGGCGGTGAGCCTTTCAAGGGCTGCTGGGCTTTCCCTGGCGGTTTCCTCAACATCGACGAGGATGCCCCCGACGGTGCACGACGCGAGCTGATGGAGGAGACTGGCCTTGAGGTAAAAAACATTGAGCAACTGGCAGCATTCACAGCACCCGACCGTGACCCGCGCGAGCGGGTCATCTCGATCGCCTTTTTCACCTTGACACGTGTTCAGCAGGTCAAGGGAGGTGATGATGCGCGCCTAGCACGCTGGTTCCCCATCAACCAGCTGCCGCCACTGGCATTTGACCATCAGCAGATGTTCAATATGGCACTGCAACGCCTGTCGGACTACCTCAAGCTCAAGACGGGCAATTTCTTCAGCGGGGACTTCTCCTACGAGGAAATCGACATGATCTACTTTGCCACGCTCTCCAAGCGGTAACACGATGATCACCCATTAAATAGTTAATAAACGCAATAATTTTGCAGTAGAAGTACATTCTATTGCAAATTTTTGTTAATTATTGACCGATTTGTGCTATAAAATTATGTTGTAAAACATATTTTGCACTATATTTGCATCGGTTTTTCATGGTATTAGTTTTTAAGGTTATGAGAATCCAGGTGCTGTGAGGCAGTTGTATTCTCTAGAGAAAACAAAAGAATGTTTAAGGTTTATGTTAATGGTATTAGAAGGTTAATTAGTTAAGCAATCCCCGACGTGAGTCGAGGATTTTTTTTCATTCATGAGAAAATAACTACCTTTGCACAGCATTATCACACTTTCATTATCATCATCAAGTGCAACTATGAAACATCTATTACTTTTCATCGCGGCCATTACCGCCACTGCCATGATCTCATGTGGCAACACCAGCCATGCCGGCTCGGCAAGCGACAGCACGCTGTGTCAGTTCAGCAACATCAACCAGCAACGCCTCATGCAGTACTCCGACGAGGAGGGTGATACATTCTACATCGATAACAAGTTCACCGCATTCTGGCCCACGGTCATCAACGGCAAGCCATGCCCCAACCTGCAGCAGGCCTTACTGATGGCATTGACCGACAGCGCAGGGCTCAACAGCCTCGACAAGGCCATGGATTACCTGCTCAAGCCCGGCCAGTACCTGGAAATCGACAGTAACACCGTCACCACGGTACAAGCCATCCCTGAGGACTACAACAAGGTATCCAATAGCGAGGTCACTATCAAGCTCGAGGACATGAACAACAGGCTGATGACCTACCACATCTACACCTATGACTACATGGCAGGCGGTGCCCATGGCGTATATAGCAACCGCTATGTGACCTATGACCTCAAGACCGAGAAGGCCATCGCCATGAGCGACGTTATCGCCGACACGACCCTGCTGCGCTCGGCCATCCTGGCATCCATCAAGCAAAACTATGATTATAGTGAGGACGACTTGATGCTGCCCGATAATGGCCTGCTGCCGCTGCCCGGCAACTTCTTCTTTGACGGCAGCGCATTTCATGCCGTCTATCAGGTCTATGACATAGCCAGCTATGCACAAGGTGGCATCGATGCACCCATCTATCCCCACATGCTCAAGCCGGAGGAGATCAAGCGCCTATACACCCCCTACGGGCTGGAACTCATCGACTACAGCGAATAAAAAATATCATTCAGCATTTAACTGATTATCAGCATGTTTAAAAGCATGCTGATAATTTTTGAAAAATTTTTCGATAAAATGCTTTGCCAATTCAAAAACTTGCAGTACCTTTGCACTCGCTTTGAGAAAGAAATGACTCTCAGCACTCACATGTTGGTGTGTTAGTTCAGTTGGTTAGAATACCTGCCTGTCACGCAGGGGGTCGCGTGTTCGAGTCACGTACACACCGCAGTGGAGAGAGGATTTGGGTAAGTATGCTTCGGCTGCTTGCCCATTCTTTTTATATCCTCCGCCGACCATCCCGCACAATTGGGGATCAGGGCAACCGCACCAAAATTTTGATTTCTTGACAATTCAGAAGACGATGGATTGACAGCATGAATCTATTGTCTTCTTTATTTTGTTTGCTATATTAATAAAGGTACTTATTATTAGCATTTTTATTAACATAGATTAACTCGATTTTGTTGTGTATCTAATTGATATTCAGTGATTTTGTAGTTGCTTTAATAGAAGATATACTGAATATGATTTAGCCGATTTTTGACTCGATTCCTGACCACAGGGTCAAGGGCAGGTGCATTTATTCGCTGGGGGAACTGCTGACCATTTCGCTGCTGACATACATGAGCGGCGGCGAGGACTACGTTGACATGAGCCTTTTCGCCAAAGTCAAGGCCCGCAGGTTCGGGCTGCTGCTGGACTGCGGCGACAACTCGCCGTCGCCGGACACGTTCGAGCGCGTGATGAGCGCGGTGAGTCCCGACGAGCTGGAGCGCTGCCTGGTGTGCCACGGGCGCAGCTTCCTTGACAGCCTGAAGGAGAAGCAGGTGGCCATTGACGGCAAGAAGCTGAGAGGAACCAGCCCCAAGTCAAGGGGGACCAAGGGCGACTACATCCTTAACGCGTACGCCAGCGAGAACCACATCATGATCGGCCAGGTTCCGCTCACCGACAAGGAGAACGAGATAACGGCCATCCCGCGCCTGCTGGACAAGCTGGACATCGAGGGCGCGGTGGTGTCGATAGACGCCATCGGCACCCAGACCGAGATAGCGGGTCAGATACTGGACAAGAAGGCGGACTACTTCCTGGCGGTCAAGGACAACCAGGCCGGTCTCCACAGCGAGGTCATCGACACGTTCCGCTACTACAAGCCCTTTGACGAGTCCTCGGAGATGGAGGCCGACCACGGGCGTGTCGAGATGCGCCGCTGCCGTGTGCTCCATGCCGACGACATGGAGGACGGGCAGGTGCGCGGGCGCTGGCCGGGACTCACCACGCTGGTCGAGATCACTTCAGAAGTGACCGAGGGCAAGGGACCGACAGTCACGACGGTGAGGCACTACATCAGCAGCGAGGACTTCCCGCATGCCTCCTACTACGCCATGCCCGCACGCGGGCATTGGGGCATAGAGAACCAGCTGCACTGGCATCTTGACGTCACATTCAAGGAGGACGCCTCAAGGGCCAGAAAGGGCTATGCACCGCAGAACCTCTCGATGATTAGAAAGATCGCCCTGCAGGCCGTTAAGGCACATCCCGACAAGAGGAGCGTCAGGAAAAGGC
>JAFTEU010000120.1 GCA_017453505.1 Muribaculaceae bacterium | reverse complement strand
GTTGACTGTATTTTGTTTCTTTTTGGCATATTTTGTCTTATCTTCTTGGACCATAGCTCGCTATGCTCCTGCAAAGCTAAAACAAAATCTACTCAAAAATAAATCAAAATCCATGTCAAGCTAATTTATAGAAGTCCCCTTCAATTTGTTGTCCTGTTTTATCGGCGCATCATTTGCTTCGTCACAAGCGACATGCCGTTGCTGTAGCGGGTCACGACGATGTTCAGGCCCTCAAACGGCGTGGCCGAGGTCATACCCATCATGTTGACATATGTCACATCCACCGGAACAACTTCGTCCCACACCTCGTTGATGGCCGTCACTGCCTCGTCACCGCCCTCAAGCGGGTAGATCATGTAGTCTCCCTCGCGCACATCATCGGCTCCGTCACGACGAGGGGCACCGCTGGGCTGGCCCCCGCCGCCCAGCACGCCATGATGATCGGCAGTGTAGCGCACGATAGCATGGAAATCATAGGTGTGCCCCTCGATGAAGTCCTCCAGGTAGTTGCCGGGGTACAGTGACCAATCGACGTTGAAACTGCCCTTCAACTCATGGCCGTTACTGCCCTGCTGGTCGGGAGCGTGGAAGTGGAAACTCTCTGGGCCGTCATAGGTGGCCCAGAAGACCTTGACATACTCCTGCGGCTTGGGCTCGACAAAGAAGAAGCGCGTGCCCTGGTTGCCCGTCTGCACCAACGGATCCATCATGTTGCCAGTCACATAGTAGTTCTCCAAATAGTCGGTCCACTGCGACGGCTCTTGATAGGAGGTCACCCTCATTGTGGGGTTCAGCTTGTCGGTGAGTACGCCGGTGAGCGTGCCGCCCTTGATCACGCCCTTACTGCTGGCCAGGAACTTCTGGGCCTCCTCGGGCGTGTTGAAGTCAAGCAGCACCCAGTTGCTCTGGTCCCATTCGGGCGTTTGCAACTTGGCCATGTCCTTGACATAGTCCACCTCGCCCTCGCCTTTGACCGAGGGGAAGCGGTGACGGCCCAGGTCCTTGGCATACAGCCTGGTGGGTTCCTTGACGGCGATGTAGATGCCGATGATGTCGTCGGCGATGGTATAGGTGTTTTCCTTCTCGCCATCATTGACGATCTTCTCCAGCGGTGTCTCCCTGATAGGGTCCACAAACTTGTACTTGGCCATGTAACCCCAGCCGAAGTACTGATAGATATAGCACAGCGAATCGTTGACCACCTCACCGTTCAGCCAGTTGCAGGCATTGGGCTCAAAGGCGTAGTACTGGCCGTTGGTGTAGCCATAATTGGGATAACCATTGCTATGATAGGCCTTGTGGACAAACGTGCCGTCTTCCACATTGACCTCGGCAACATGGAAGCCGTCCAGGAAGTTGGGCACTGCGGGGAACACCATGTAGTTCCTGCCGCCCATCGAGAACATGTTGCAACCATTGCCCTGACCGCGCACGTAGCCGTCTGGCATGTTTCGCTCCACGTCGATCACGATACCCTTGAACAAGTGGTTCTCCTCGTCCAGCGTCATGTCGATGGGGTTCTCGCTGCGGTTGATGAACAGGTAGTGAACCGTGCCGTCGGCGGCATGCCACGAGTGGATGTGACACTCGGCCGAGAAGGTAATCACGTCGGTTTCTACACCTCCTCCAATTTTCACATAGCTTGCCCTGAAGCTCTCGTCCTCGACGAGCTGACCGTTGCGGAACTGAAGCACGTAGAGGCCCTCATCGACGGTCTCTTTACCTGCCGTGAACACAAAGCGTCCGCCTTCTTCCGAGAAGAAGTCGCCCACCGATGTACCCAGATATTGTATCACGTTACCATTGAAGGTGTGGCTGCTGGGCCACAACGTCTCGGGAAGCGTGATGTCAACCGTCTGAGAACCGTCGGCCTTGATGATCCTAAACTCGGGACGGCGGTTCTGTACCGGTACGGTCTGGCGAAGCAGACACACCAGGTAGTTGCCCACATCGTCATGAGAGATACCCATGCCGATTCTTGCCTGCACAGTCATTTCTTTTTCGGGCAGGAAGTCGTTACGGTCATGGAACATAATCATGCCCTCCCAGTTGTTGTGGATGATGAACTCGTCGTTGGCACCATAGGCCTGCATCACATAGTCTGGATGCTCATACACGTTGTCGCTGCGCCACAGCTGCTCAAACTTGGCTCCGTTGAAGCCCACTTCGATGGTTCCTTGATAGACATCCTTCGGATCCACATAGTCGGCCCGTGCCGGCAGTATGCCGCTGAGGGCGGTCAAGGCAACCATTGTCAATGATTTTAATGTTGGTCTCATTTTCTATTCCGTTTTTCGGAGATCGGTTCCGTTAGTTATTGGGTTTTATCATCTTGTAGGAGCTGGTCGTGCCGTCGCTGTAGGTGGTCAGCACGATGTTCAGCCCGTCATGTGGCGTGTCACTCACGCGGCCCTGAAGGTCGATATAGCGGGTTGAAGCCACCGTGCGTGTGACATCCACATGCTCCTCAATACCCGTATATTCGCCTGGTGACTCGAGTCGCAGCGGGTAAACTCGCACGGTATAGGGATAGATCTTGCCATCAGGGTCGGTATAGATCGGAATGATGCCGGGATTGTCGGTCACGGGCATGTGTCGAGGGCCGTAGAAGATGGTGATGTCACCGTCAAAGCCAGGGTCGATGTTCACGACAAAGGTCACACCCAGCCTGAACTCGATCATCGCGGGGAACTCATACTGGAAGCCGTCCTGGAATACCTCAAACGGGCTGATGTTGGGCTGTGGCTCCCACAGGCTCATCTTGATCTTGAAACTGCCTGGCAGACCAGAGTTATTCTGCGGGGCATAGAACATCGTGTCAGCCGCATGCCACACGGCCCAGCGGATGTTGGCATACTCCTGGTTCTGAGGCTTCACCAAGTACCAGTCCTCCTGCCTGACGAAGTTGCCAGTGCAGTACAGGTTGGGGGTGTAACCAGCCGACTGTCCCATCTCGGGCATCTCCTCTACCATAATGCTCAGGCCCAGGGGGTCACAGGGGTAATTCTGGTTGTTGATGCGGCCTGTTACCGTGCCACCCTTGATCACATGACCCACATAGTTAAAGCCTTCCTCGCCCTCAGGCAGGACAATCTTTACCCAGTTACTCTGGTCAAAAGAGCCCACCCAGATTGAGTCGCGCTCGCCCCATGCATCAGGTTCCGACAGCTCAAAGTGGCCTTCCTTCTCGTCATAGAGCTTCCCGGCCAGGAACTGGGCGGTCGTGGGATGGGACTTGTTGCCATAGCCGTTGGCATCCTTGGCAAAGATAGCTCGGGGATAATGAGGTGGGCAATACACGGCCACCAGGTCATCCTCGATGGTATAGAACTCACTGAGGGTTCCCTGACTGATGATGTCGGCCAGGGTCATCGTCTCAGGTGTCTGGGCGCTGGCACTCATCGCCATCACCACGGTTAACAGGATTGCTGAGTAGAGTTGTTTCATCATTTCTCTTTGATATAGCTATATATTTAATTTGGTTTCTCGCTGATGATTATCTGGTCGCTGACGCTCGAGGCCAGCGTGTTGTAGTCACAGTTAAAAAATCACGGATTTCTCTGAGTCTCGTCTCACGGCATCCGCAGGGCCGTTTTACAAAATGCGAATTTCGCGAATGAAAAATTTAAAAAGTGGGGACGGGACGCCCCGTCCCCACGATAGTTCACTCAGCATTCATGCGTATGATGGCCCATGTGCTGAATCATTAAGATGGATCAACCCCACACGAAATATTCAACGAGGTTCATGGCCACACCATTCCATGTGCAGGTCACATTATCAGTAAAGTTGCAGAGTTCCTGCAACATGGCATCGGTACCAATAAACTGATTATTTTCATCAAAGAAATCACAGGTGTAAGACCTGAGAGTAAGTGGTTCATCATTAGTGTTAGTGCCAACTACAGTACTATTTTTTACGATAGTCTTGTTCCTGTAACCAGCATAACCGATCAGAGACTGCTTATTGCCAGTAGTTGAAGATACGTTGATGCTGCTGTTATTAATGGTTACAGTGTTATCACTAGCAATATAGCCATCACCAACGTTATATACAAGAGCAGAGAAATTATTCCAGCCATTAGCATTATAGGCCTTGTCATTGACACTGTTCAAGACGCAGTCCTCAAAGTTGACATTGTTCTCATTGCCCCAAATATTGGTAATAGCCCAACCTGTATCAACCGTAGTATTAGTTACGTCGATATCATTATTATTAGCCCCTCCAATAAAATTAAAGGCATAGTGAACTGCTGAAATCTTTGAGCCCTCAATGGTCAACTTGTTATCAGTACCTACTAACTGGACACCTCTGGGATAGCCTTTTGATCCAGTGGCGGCGATATCAGAATTCTTGACCGTGACAGTTGAACCATTTGCTACTTCAAGACCACGGCTACCGGAAGCCTTTACACCATCAAGATTAGCGCTTGCACCATCAATTGCGATAGCGGGCTTAGTTTCGGTATTATTATGGTTAACGGTAACATTCTTCAGGTTCAGGGTTGCACCGTTCTCAGCCTTGATCTGCTGAGGAATGGTCACGTCAGCAGCGGTAAGGTCACCAGCCGATGCGATGGAAACGGCCTGGCCGTCGGTGGCGGTGATAGCCTCGTCATAGGTGCCTGCGCCCAGGTAAACGGTCTCGCCATTGGCAGCGGCGATAGCCTCGGCAATGGTAGCATACTGCTCACCAGCAACACCAACCTAGATTTTACCAGCAGCCAGATAAGGACGGCCATAGATATCCACGTTGTAGTCGGGCTGGTCAAAGCGCTCGTCAATGATGACGAGGAAGTTCACGTCCTCGGTGAAGAGGTTGCCAACGATGTTGGTGCGGTGGTTCTTCTCAACGGGAACGTTGGGAACGGTGATGTCGCGAACGGCCTCGGCGTTGCCATCCTCGTAGAGTTGCAGCGAGGTCTCGATGTTGGCCTTGTTGCTGGGCACGAGGAAGTAGTTCATGGCCATCCACTGGTAGGTCTTGTCCTCAACGGCCAGGGTAGCGGGATCGTTGGGCAGGATCTCCTGGGTGAAGGTCACAGCCTGGTCACCGGTGGTCTCGCCAGTAGCGAGGTTAAAGGCGGTGGCGGCGTGATCAACGGTCACGGCGCTCTTGGTGGCGTTAACGCCAGCCTTGATAGCGTCCTGATAGTCGCTGGCACCGTAGTTCAACTGGCAGAAGGGGCGATACAGATAGATGGTCTCCTGCATCGGGCCAGTAACGGTCAGGTCGGCACGGTAAGCGTAGAAAGCGTCGCGCGTCTCGTCGTTGCTCTTGGCGTTCTCGTAGCTCACGTTGACGGTCTTGTTGGCCGTGTCAAAGGTGTAGGGAGCGCCCTCGGCCTGTGCCCAGAAGGCGAAACTGTACTTCTGGCCCTTCACGAGTTTGAACTCAACGGTCGTCTGGTGAGGGATGTCCTTGTTCACGCGGATGTCAGGCAGTTCATTGCCCTGGTCGTCATAGACGGCCACGGTCAACTTGTTGGCGGTCAGGCCATCGCTGATGGCACGGCTGTCGATGTTACCCGGCAATTCGATGGTAAACCTTACCATGTCGTCGCCCATAGCGGGCTCCATGTCGCTGGAGCAGGACACGGTACCCAGCAGCATTGCTGCCAACATACCAAAGAATAAAATCTTCTTCATACGATTATTAAATTTAGAAGTTTATGGTTTTTTAAAAAAATCAGTTTTTTTCAGACAACTTGAACAACAGTTGAACAACTGTGACAACTCTTGTTAGTATCATTATTTCTTGTTAAACAACTGTTGCCCAAGTCGTCAATTTGGATTAACTCAGTTCTACCGTTTTTATGGTTCAACAATGCAATTTGCACCAGTGACTGTCACAAGATTCTGATAGTCTGCATATTTAAGTTTCTTTTCGTTTGAGCCATTATCAATATGCACTGCATTGAGTTGATCTGCAGCAACACCTGTAATGTCAATTGTCTCTACATTAATTGTTGCGCCAGCGACGTTACCGACCAAAATAGCGGCTTTCTTATCGCTCTTGACTACACAATTCTTGACCGTCAGATATGCCATAGTGGGCACAGCACCACCATTATAGCAATATTGGTCAGAGATCTTCATGCCTCTATTTTTCCTTCCGTTACTTGGGTCGGCATTGACACCGTCAAGAGTGCAATTTTCCAAAGTAACATTTGAACCAGCACAAATCCACATAGCATAAGCCTCAGAAGGTGTGTTTGTTGCGTCAATGTTCACATTTTTGAAGTTAGTTACATAGTCATTGCCTAAGATGGCTACTGGCATCAGGAAGTTGACATTTTCGGCATTTACATGGCATTTGAACTGATAATCGTAAGCATCCCATGTGCCTGAAGGATATGCATTTTCATTTCCATTATTGTCGACATGTACCCATTTGGCCGTTAAATTCTTTAATGTAACGACACAGTTAGGATTCTTGGTTGAAATCTGTGCTCGATATGTCGATTGACCAATAATTGTTGTCTTGTCAATACCTGCGCCTATAATTGTAATGCTTTCTGTATTGTCACCACCATAATTAATATGTGCAGAGTGTTGTGCTTTATAAGCAATTTCTCCTTCCGGAAGATTGATAACAATTTTCTTTGCGTCAGATGCAAGTGCTGCATCAAATTCTTCCTTGGTGGTTACATTAAAGACAGTGGCATCCAGATCCACCTCATAGTCGGGGGTGTTATAGATCGGGTCGATGACGATATTGAATTTGCCCTGGAGGGTAAACAGGTCACCGAAGATGTTGGTGCGGTAGTTGCGCTGCACGGGGCAGTTGGCAACGGTCACGGTGTTGACCTCGGCGCCGTTCTCGTCCTTGACGGT
>JAFTEU010000119.1 GCA_017453505.1 Muribaculaceae bacterium | reverse complement strand
TGGCAGCTTCATCGTGAAGACCCGTTCTCAGAAGACCGCCCGCAACATCAGCAAGAATACCGTTATCATCATTCCGGAGCACAATATCCCGGCCTTCAAGCCCTCCAAGGTGTTCATGCAGCAGGTGAAGTAATCACACCAGGCAAGAAGTTATTTCAACAACCATATTATTTTACGAACATATATTTTTTACAATTATGCCAAACGGAAAGAAACGTAAAGGCCACAAGATGGCAACGCACAAGCGTAAAAAAAGACTGCGCAAGAATCGTCACAAAAACAAGAAGTAATCACACTTCAGGTTTAACCCAACAATGACGACTGTGAAATAGCGGGAACAAACGAATTGGCAAGCATGATCAGCGGGATGGTATGGCAGCTACAGGCAGCTTCACCTCACCTCAAGAGCCCAGTCAATTGGTTTGTTCCTGTGATTTTATCCTCCGCACATCAGTGCTCTCTCGACGTCCAGCGGGACGCGGCACGAGACCCGATAGTGATGTGCAATATATCCTGGCCGGCCAAGCCGATTCCCGAGATATATACTGTTTTTTTACTGATTTATTATGTATATCACCCACACCAACTGCGATGAGAAGTGAACTAGTAGTTGACGTCACGCCCAGGGACATGACAACGGCACTGCTCGAAGACGGTCGCCTCGTGTCATTGCAACGGGAGACTAGAGATGCATCCTATGCCGTGGGCAACCTCTACCTTGCCAAGATAAAGAAGTTGATGCCGGGACTGAATGCCGCGTTTGTCAATGTGGGACATCCCAAGGACGCATTCCTGCATTATCTTGACCTAGGTTCACAGTTCAACACTTTCTCTCAATACATCCAGACGGTTCGTGCCAATCCCAACAAGCGGCCAACGAGCATCAGTAAGGTCAAGAATCAGCCCGATACCAATAAGCACGGCACAGTCAGCGACGTGCTGCAGCAGGGACAAGAGATACTCGTCCAGATTGCCAAGGAGCCGATCTCGACCAAGGGCCCGCGACTGACGACAGAAATCACCTTCACCGGGCGCTTCATGGTACTGACCCCCTTTAACGACCGCATCTCGGTCTCACAGAAGATCAAGGACCATGCCGAAAAGACCCGATTGCGCCGGCTCATCGAGAGCATGAAGCCCAAGAACGTGGGCATCATCGTGCGCACATCGGCCGAGAACAAGAAAGCCGCCGAGCTCAACGCCGAGCTCAAGACGCTGTTAAAAGCCTGGGACGACGCGATTGCCAAGGTTCAACAAGCTACCGCCCCCAGCCTTGTCTATGAGGAAGAAAGCCGAGCCGTGGGAGAAATCAGGGACATCTTCAATCCCGACTTCGAGAGCATTCAAGTGAATAATGCCGAGGTGTATGAACAGATCCACGACTATGTGAACCTAATTTCCCCCGATCGCAGTGATATCGTCAAGCTTTACAGCGATGACGTGCCTATCTTTGACAAGTTCGGCATTACCAAGCAGATCAAGTCATCGTTCGGAAAGACGGTATCCTTCAAGTCGGGCGCATACATAATCGTAGAAAGCACCGAGGCCCTACACGTCATCGATGTGAATTCAGGCAACCGTTCGCGCACGAGTACCGATCAGGAAAGCAACGCACTCAACGTTAACCTGCTTGCGGCCGACGAGATCGCACGACAGTTGAGGCTGCGTGACATGGGCGGCATTATCGTGATAGACTTCATCGATATGGCCAAGGCCGAGCACCGTCAGGAACTCTACAAGCACATGCGCGAGGTCATGCAGAAGGACCGAGCCCGACACAATATCCTGCCGCTGAGCAAGTTCGGACTGATGCAAATCACCCGCCAGCGCGTGAGACCCGCCCTGGACATCGCCACAGCAGAGACCTGCCCATCATGTGGAGGTACAGGCGAAGTGCAACCCTCACTGCTTTTTACCGACAAGTTGAAAGACAAGATTGAATACCTTGTCAAGACTTTGAAAGTCAGCAACTTCATTATGTATGTACATCCCTTTGTCGACGCTTACCTCAAGAAAGGCTTGATGAGCGAGTACTGGAAATGGCGCAGGGAATTCAAACGCAAGTTCCGCATCCTGCCCGACCAGTCGCTCAACTACCTGGAATACAAGGTTCTCGACAAAGACAAGAACGAAATTGACCTTAAGGAGGAAAAAGACACCAGCAGCAGCGAGACTACCAAGAAGGAGCGGCGCTCCAAGCATCGGGTAGCTGCTGTGACTGAGGACGACAGCCAGTAATCATTAGGCTACAAACATCAAGGCCATCCTGCACAATACCAGCAGGGCGGCCTTATTTTACACCGATAAAATCCTTTGCTTTAAAAACTTAGCACCAAGGTGGCTCTGGGGACACATGCTGTCGGCTGTTTCTGAAGGACGCTAACCTTGATAAGTTGTGTGCGTTAAATTATGTAAAACCATTATGAGGTTTCATATTTATAAATTATATTTGCAACCAGAAATAATCTTTATCATTAACTTTATTACTAAACAACTGAATCAATGAAAAAACCATCAGTTAAAGCCACTAAGAAGGATCTTAGCAAGCCCAATCCTCTGGGCGCAAAAACCAAGAGCTACATCGCAATGGAAGAGCGCTACGGTGCTCACAACTACCATCCCCTGCCCGTTGTCCTCAAGAAGGGTAAAGGCATCTATGTGTGGGATGTTGAGGGTAAGAAGTATTTTGATTTCCTGTCGGCCTACTCGGCTGTTAACCAGGGTCATTGCCATCCCCGCATTGTGAAGGCTCTGAAGGATCAGACCAACAAGCTGTGTCTGACCTCGCGCGCTTTCTATAATGAGGCTTTCTGCGAGTATGAGAAATTCATGCATTCCTACTTTGGCTACGACAAGGTGCTTCCCATGAACACTGGTGCCGAGGGTGTCGAGACCGCGCTGAAGCTGGCTCGCCGCTGGGGCGTTGTCAAGAAGGGTATCCCCAACGATAAGGTGAAGATCATCTGCTGTGAGGGTAACTTCCACGGACGCACAGTGACCGTGATCACCATGAGCAACGACCCGGACAGCTATGCCAACTATGGCCCCCTGACCCCCGGTTTCATCCGTATTCCTTATAATGATCCCGAGGCACTCAAGAAGGCGCTCGAGGAACACGGCAAGGAGGTAGCTGCCTTCATCGCTGAGCCCATCCAGGGTGAAGCTGGTGTGTTTGTACCCGATGACGGCTACCTGAAGAAATGCTTCGACATGTGTCACGAGCACAATGTGCTCTTCATCGCCGATGAGGTACAGACCGGTATCGCCCGCACGGGTAAGATGCTGTGCTCCCAGCACGACGGCATCCGTCCCGACATCGTCATCCTGGGCAAGGCCCTGGGTGGTGGTGTGCTCCCCGTGTCGGCATGCTTGGCCGATGACGACATCATGCTCAACGTCAAGCCCGGCGAGCATGGCTCAACCTTCGGCGGTTTCCCGCTGGCAGCACGTGTTGCCGTTGAGGCCTTGAAGGTGGTTAAGGATGAGAAACTCGTTCAGAATGCTGAGAAGATGGGTAAGATCTTCCGTGAGGAGATCGAGAAGATCAATTCGCCGTTTATCGTGCAGGTGCGCGGCCGTGGTCTGTTGAACGCCATCGTCACCAAGCCCGTCGAGGGTAAGACCGCTTGGGACATCTGCCTCAAGCTGCGTGACAATGGTCTGCTGGCCAAGCCCACCCATGACCACATCATCCGCTTCGCTCCCCCCTTGTGCATCACTAAGGAGGAACTCATGGAGGCTATCGCCATTATTAAGAAGACATTCGAGCAGATGTTCGGATAATTCATAATTTCAAGTGTCGCGAGTCATGGACTTGCGGCACTTGATGTTTAGAGGTTAGGGCGTGTAGCCCCGGTCTCTACTTTGACTAATCATAAGACATAACTAAAATTTAAACTCACAATAATGAATAACGCTGTTATCAATTTCCCCCTTCCCGCCAATGAGCCGGTGAAGGCCTATATGCCCGGTTCACCCGAGCGCGTTGCCCTCGAGCAGGAACTCGAGCGCCAGAGCAACCTCGTTGTTGACATCCCCATCATCATCGGCGGTCAGGAAATCCGCACCGGTGACACAGGCACCGTTACCTGCCCCCACGACCACAAGCACGTGCTGGCCACTTACCACAAGGTGGGCAAGAAAGAAATCAAGATGGCGATTGACGCTGCCATGAAGGCTTGGAAAGAGTGGAGCCGCACTCCCTGGACCACCCGTGCCGCTATCGTCATGAAGATGGCCGAGCTGCTTGCCACCAAGTACCGTCCCATCATGAATGCCGCCACGATGCTGGGCCAGAGCAAGAACTTCTACCAGGCCGAAATCGACTCGGCTTGCGAGACGATCGACTTCTTCCGCTACAACGTGCACTATGCCAGCAAGATCTACGGCATGCAGCCCAAGGATGGCATCGGCCAGTTGAACCACACCGAGTATCGTCCCCTCGAGGGCTTTATCCTCGCTGTCACTCCGTTCAACTTCACCTCGATTGCCAGCAACCTGTGCATGACTCCCGTGCTGATGGGTAACGTGGCCCTGTGGAAGCCCTCCACCACCGCCCTGCTGAGCAACTACTACCTGATGCAGCTCTACAAGGAAGCCGGTTTGCCCGACGGCGTGATCAACTTCCTGCCTGGCAGCGGTGCCCTCATCGGCGAGGTCGCTACCGACAGCAAGTACTTCAGCGGCATCCACTTCACCGGCAGCACTGCAACCTTCAAGTCGCTGTGGAAGCAGGCCAGCCTGAATGTTGACAAGTATATCTCCTATCCGCGTCTCGTGGGTGAGACCGGTGGTAAGGACTTCATCTTTGTTCATCCCAGTGCCGACAAGAAGGCCGTTGCAACGGCTGCCTTCTGCGGCGCGTTTGAGTTCCAGGGCCAGAAGTGCTCGGCCGCATCGCGCATGTACATTCCCAAGAGCATGTGGACCGATGTGCTCAAGGACATCAAGGCCATGTGCAAGGAGGTGAAGATGGGCGATGTCAAGGATCCCAAGAACTTCATCAACGCTGTGATCGACGAGGCTTCGTTTGACAAGTGCAAGAGCTATATCGACTATGCCAAGGAGGCCGACGATGCCAAGATCGTCATCGGTGGCAAGTGCGACAAGAAGAAAGGCTGGTTTGTTGAGCCCACGGTGATTGAGACCACCAATCCGCGCTTCAAGTCGATGGAAGAGGAAATCTTTGGCCCCGTGCTGACGGTTTACCCCTATGACGACGACAAGGTGGACGAGACCGCCGCGCTGTGTGACGAGACCTCGCCCTACGGTCTGACCGGTGCCGTTTGGGGCCGTGACCGCATGGCTGTCGAGAAGCTGACCGACAAGCTGTGCTATGCCGCCGGTAACTTCTACATCAACGACAAGCCGACCGGTGCCGTTGTGGGCATGCAACCCTTTGGCGGCGCACGTGCCAGCGGTACTAACGACAAGGCTGGTGGCGAGTTCAACCTCATCCGCTGGATCATCCCGCGCGTGATCAAGGAGACCCTCGTTCCTCCCACCGACTACCGCTACACCTACCTGAAATAAACCGATCGCTTAGCCTCACGCTAAGGATTTGAAAACAAGAAATACAAGAAATACAATTTATTGATTATTAACGCAATACTATTGTATCATTAGTCTTTCTTGCTTTTCGGAAACAGAATAGTTGCATCCGCATTCCTGTCAACAGGAGTACGGATGCCATTGTATCTATTGTTTTCTTTTATTGATATTGATAGTCGGTAAACAATTATTATTGTTTTCTGGATTTTTTCTTTTGATTTTGTTTTTATTTTTGTATTTTTGCGACAAATAACATTATCAACCAACTAAAACCTATCTCTTATGAAACAGAAAAAACTACCCCTTCGCTTGGCAGTCCTGGTGGCGGCCATGCTATGCGCCCTGGGCGCCAAGGCTGTTGAGGCCTATGCCTGCTACACGCCGTCGAACACGACGCTGACGTTCTACTACGACAACCAGCGCAGCAGCCGCCCAGGTACGACCTACGACCTGAACACAGGCGCCAACGAGCCCGGTTGGAAAACTGACGGCACCGTTACCAATGTGACGAAGGTGGTATTTGCCCCCTCGTTCGCTGATGCCCGGCCAACGACTACCTATTTTTGGTTTGACAAAATGGAGAACCTTCAGTCCATCACAGGCCTGAGTTACCTGAACACCAGCCAGGTGACCAATATGGGCCACATGTTCTCGTATTGCTATAAACTGACGAGCATCGAATTGAGCGGTTTCAATACCTCCAAGGTGACTGATATGGTATGTATGTTCTATAATTGTGAATCTTTGATGAGCCTTGACTTGAGCAGTTTTAACACCTCCAAGGTGACCAATATGCAATCCATGTTCTATGGCTGCAGCAGTCTGACAAGCCTTGATTTGAGCAGTTTCAGCACGTCCAATGTGGCCAACATGTATTACATGTTCAGTTACTGCACTAATCTGCAGACCATCACTGTGGGCAGTGGCTGGAGCACGGCGGCTGTGACATCCTCTACAAATATGTTCAAGAACTGCACCAGCCTGGTGGGTGGCCAGGGCACGACCTATGATGCCAACCATGTGGACAAGACCTACGCCCACATCGACGGCGGCACGAGCAACCCGGGCTACTTCACCGAGTGGGAGGCTTATGCCTGCTACACGCCATTGAACACGACGCTGACGTTCTACTACGACAACGAGCGCAGCGGTCGCACGGGTACGACCTACGACCTGAACACAGGCGCCAACGATCCAGGTTGGAAAACTGACGGCACCGTTACCAATGTGACTAAGGTGGTCTTTGCCCCCTCGTTCGCTGATGCACGGCCAACGTCCACCTACTATTGGTTCTACGGCATGCAAAATCTTCAAACCATTGTGGGCATGAAGGAATACCTGAACACCAGCCAGGTGACTGATATGAGATGTATGTTCATTCTCTGCTCTGGTTTGACGAGCCTTGACTTGAGTCGCTTCGACACGTCCAAGGTAACCGATATGTCTTCCATGTTCTCTAATTGCTCAGGTTTGACGAGCCTTGACTTGAGTAGTTTCGACACGCGCAAGGTGACCAATATGTCTTCCATGTTCAGCTTCTGCTCAGGTTTGATGAGCGTTAATTTGCTCAGTTTCAACACGTCCCAGGTGGCCGATATGAAAAACATGTTCATTGACTGCCAAAATCTGCGAACTATTTATGCGGGCTATGCTTGGAGCACGGCGGCCGTGACGTCCTCATCGATGATGTTCTTTAACTGCACCAGCCTGGTGGGTGGCATGGGCACGACCTACGATTACATCCACTATAACAAGGACTACGCCCACCTCGACGGCGGTCCCAGCGACCCAGGCTACTTCACGCTTGCGGGTACCGAGGCCTATGCCTGCTACACGTCCTGGAACTCAACGCTGACGTTCTACTTTGACGACCAGCGCGACTCCCGCTCGGGCACAACCTACGACCTGAACGAGGATGACACCGGTCCCGGTTGGGAAGCGGACGGCACTAATGAATTTGTGACCCAGGTGGTCTTTGATTCCTCGTTCGCCAATGCCAGCCCGACGACGACCTTCAGTTGGTTTTATGATATGCGTAATCTTGAATCCATCACGGGCATGGAGTACCTGAACACCAGCCAGGTGACCAATATGGGTTCTATGTTCTCGCATTGCTGGCAACTGACGAGCCTTGATTTGAGCACTTTCAACACGTCCAAGGTAACCAATATGAGGTCCATGTTCTATCAATCCTGGCAGCTGAGGAGCCTTGACCTGAGCAGTTTCAATACATCCAAGATGACTAATATGATGTACATGTTCGAAGGCTGCACCCATTTGATAACCGCCTATGTGGGCAGTGGCTGGAGCACTGCTGCCGTGCAATTGTCCACAAGTATGTTCAGTAACTGTAGGTGCCTGGTGGGTGGTCAGGGCACGACCTATGATGAATCTAACCCGGTGGACAAGACCTACGCCCACCTCGACGGCGGCCCGAGCAACCCGGGCTACTTCACTGTTGCAGGTACCGAGGCTTATGCCTGCTACACACCCTCGAACACGACGCTGACGTTCTATTACGACACTGAGCGCAGCAGTCGCACAGGCACGACCTATGACCTGAACACGGACGAAAACAGTGCCGACTGGAACAGGGACGGCTCCTATCGCAATGTGACCCAGGTGGTCTTTGATCCCTCATTCGCCATTGCCCGCCCGTTGACCACCTTCGGTTGGTTCAGTGGCATGACGAATCTTGAATCCATTACAGGCATGAATTATCTGAACACCAGCGTAGTCACCGATATGGTTTTCATGTTTAGGGGTTGTAGTCTTTTGGCGAGCCTTGATTTGAGCCACTT
>JAFTEU010000118.1 GCA_017453505.1 Muribaculaceae bacterium | reverse complement strand
GAAGAAGATTGCGACATTGTTGACGATGGTGACGGTGGCAATGCTTGCCGCTGCCCAGATGGCTAATCCCGTTACTTTCACCTCCCAACTGAGGACTTCCAACGGGTCAAGCGAGGGTGAAATCGTGTTTACAGGAAAGATTGACAAGGGATGGCACGTGTATTCGACCAACTTGGGAGACCTCGGACCCACCGAGGCCAGCATTACCTTCCACAAGAAGGACGGCATAGAGCCGGTGGGCAAATTGAAGGCCGTGGGCAAGGAAATCTCGCAGTTTGACGAGATGTTCGGTGCCAAGTTGCGTTACTTCGAAAACAGTGTGCAGTTTGTGCAGAAGGTGAAATTCACCAAGCCCAACTATGATATTGATGCCGACCTAGAGTATGGCGCGTGCAACGACCAGTCGTGCCTGCCGCCGTCGAGCGTAAGCCTGAAGAAGGCCGGTAAGTCGCCTGCCGTTGACGGTGAGGCCGACAAGAACAAGGAGGAAGAGGACAAGGCAAAGGCTGAGGCCGAAGCCAAGGCCAAGGCCGACTCGCTCGCAGCCCTTGCCGCAGCCGTAGCCGACAGTGCCGCGATGGGTGCTCCTGTCGATAGCGCGGCCCTTGCCGCCCTCGACCATGACGCGTTGTGGAAGCCCGTCGTGGGCGACATCCAAGCCATCGACGGTACCGCTGGAGGCAGTAGCAGCCGCTCGCTGTGGTGGATTTTCCTGATGGGTCTGCTGGGCGGTCTGGTGGCGCTGTTCACGCCTTGCGTGTGGCCCATCATCCCCATGACGGTGAGCTTCTTCCTCAAGCGTGCCAAGGATGACAAGAAGAAAGGCATCAAGGACGCCATCACCTACGGCATCTCGATTGTCGTCATCTACCTGCTGCTGGGTCTGATCGTGACCGCAGCCTTTGGCCCCAGCGCGCTGAACGCCCTCTCGACCAATGCCGTGTTCAACATCTTCCTGTGCCTGTTGCTGGTTGTATTCGCGCTGTCGTTCTTCGGCATGTTCGAGATCAAGCTGCCCAGCAAGTGGTCCAACGCCGTTGACAACAAGGCCAGCACCACCAGCGGCCTGCTGTCCATCTTCCTGATGGCCTTCACGCTGGTGCTGGTGTCGTTCTCCTGCACGGGTCCCATCATCGGCTTCCTGCTGGTGGATTTCGCCACTAGCGGCAACTTCTGGGGTCCTGCCATCGGCATGCTGGGCTTTGCATTGGCCCTGGCTTTGCCGTTCACGCTGTTTGCCCTCTTCCCCTCGTGGCTCAAGTCGGCCCCCAAGTCGGGCGGCTGGATGAACATTCTCAAGGTGACCCTCGGCTTCATCGAGCTCGCATTTGCCTGCAAATTCTTCTCGGTGGCCGATTTGGCCTACGGCTGGCACCTGATGGACCGCGAGGTGTTCCTGTGCCTGTGGATCGCCATCTTCGGCCTGCTGGGCCTCTACCTGATCGGCAAACTCAAGTTCCAGAGCGACATCGTCATGCCTGGCGACGAGACCAAGCCCATGCCTGTGATCTGCATCATGGGCGGATTGATCTCGATAGCCTTTGCCATCTATATGATTCCAGGTCTGTGGGGTGCACCGTGCAAGGCCGTGAGCGCCTTCTCACCACCCATGAACACCCAGGACTTCAACCTCAACACCAAGGAGGTGCGTGCCGCCTACACCGACTATGAGCAGGGTATGGCCGCCGCTGCCGCCGCTGGTAAACCTGTCTTCCTGGACTTCACGGGATTTGGCTGCGTGAACTGCCGCAAGATGGAAGCAGCTGTATGGACCGATCCCAGCGTGGCCGACAAGCTGAACAAAGATTACGTGCTTATCTCACTGTTCGTTGACGACAAGCGCCCGTTGCCCGAGCCCATCGAAGTGACCGAGGCCACAGGCGAGAAGCGCACCCTGCGCACCATCGGCGACAAGTGGAGCTACCTGCAGCGCTACAAGTTCGGCAGCAACACCCAGCCCTTCTATGTATGCGTCGATCCTCAGGGCAACGCCTTGAGCGGCTCGTTCAGCTACAAGGAGGACGTGACGGCCTTCCTCGACTTCCTGGACGGCGGCCTAACGACTTTCAAAGAGAAATAAATAAAAGACAACTTGGACAACTCAAACAACTATTTATTTCAATGATTGTTTTGTACAATTGTTCAAGTTGTTCAAGTTGTTTTAAATATGAACCGTATCAATGATCGAGAAAAACGTTAGAGAGCAGATTATCGCGTTGATGAAGCGCGAAGTCGTCCCTGCCGTGGGTTGTACCGAGCCTATGGCAGTGGCATTGTGCGTGAGCCGCGCTACCGAGGCGCTGGGCTCTAAACCCGAAAAAATCACTGCATTGCTCAGTGCCAACATCCTCAAGAACGCTATGGGCGTGGGTATTCCCGGCACAGGCATGATCGGCCTGCCCATCGCCATTGCACTGGGTGCCATCATCGGCAAGAGCAAGTACCAGCTTGAGGTCATCAAGGATGTGACCCCCGAGGCCATCGAGCAGGGAAAGCAGTACATCGAGGAGGGACGCATCGACATCCAACTCAAGCAAGACTGCTGCGACAAACTCTACGTCGAGATCCTGTGCGAGGGCAACGGCCACACGGCCAGTGCCGTCATCCAGGGGTCGCACACCCGCTTTGTGCGCGTCACCCGTGACGACGAGGTGCTGCTCGACGAGCAGGCCAGCCGCAGCAGTGACGGCGACGAGGATGATATCACGTTGAACCTGCGCCTGGTCTATGACTTCGCCATGCAGGCTCCCATCGACGAGATCCACTTCATTCTCGAGACCCGCGACTATAACCTCAAGGCCGCCCAGGAGTCCCTCAAGGGCAATTACGGCCACTGCTTGGGCAAGACCATGGACAGGCCGCTGAGTCACGGCATCTTTGGCGACACCATCTTCTCCCGCATTCTCTCCAAGACCGCACTGGCTACCGATGCCCGCATGGGCGGCGCCTTGATTCCCGTGATGAGCAACAGCGGCTCGGGTAACCAGGGCATCTGCGCCACCAATCCCGTGGCCGTCTATGCTCTCGAGAACGAGAACACCGAGGAAGAGACCATCCGCGCCCTCACGTTGAGCCACCTCACGGCTATCTACATCAAGCAGAGCCTGGGCAAACTGAGCGCCCTGTGCGGATGTGTGGTAGCCTCGATCGGCAGCAGTTGCGGCATCACCTACCTGATGGGCGGCGATTACCAGCGCATCTGCTATGCCGTCAAGAATATGATTGCCAACTTGACAGGCATGATCTGTGACGGCGCCAAGCCCAGTTGCGCGTTGAAGATCACCTCGGGCGTCTCGACCGCCCTGCTGAGTGCCGTACTGGCCATGGAAGGCCGCCACGTCACCAGCGCCGAGGGCATCATTGACGACAGCGTGGACCGTTCAATCCATAATCTGACCAGCATCGGAGCCGATGCCATGTGCGCCACTGACTCGATGGTGCTCAACATCATGACCGGCAAATCGTAAGGAACGACACTACTCTCTATGGCGTTGAACTCCATCGACATCCATGAGGCTACCGCCAACAACCTCATATCGCACAAGTGAGCAAAGTGGAACAATATTATTTGTGCAAGAAAAAGAAAACGGCGTCTGCCGTTCTCTATAGGTTGGGATGCGCTGGGCATCAATGTTCAGTTAGCCTTCTCGGTCCCCGATAAACTTGTGGAAGCTATACCAAGCGTCGTTGTCCTTATACACCTCAAGATAGTCATCGAGGGCCTGGTCAATGGCTTCGACGCTAGCATCAGCCGCCTGGTAATCTCGCATGAAATCACGTCACGCACTGTCCCGGCTCTGGCCACGGTTGATATTGGATCATCCGACATTTCGCGTGATGCGGCAGTCATGCAGGGCGTAGAGCCGCAGGGTGAAGTATCTGTCGTCGCGGAAGCCGTAGGCATTTCTCTTCATCACCTTGATCTTGTTGTTGATGCCTTCGACTTTACCAGTTG
>JAFTEU010000117.1 GCA_017453505.1 Muribaculaceae bacterium | reverse complement strand
GATGGTTAATTACAATCCAATCCGCTTAAATCCAACATATTAAATAGTGCGACCTAAACGCATATACCTATATTATAATATAGTTTGACTTCGTTATGGCGATCAACATTTTATCAGGATCTGAGCAAAATGTCAATTAATGCTGTCACATCACCGATGTTTGTTTCCCCATCCTCGTTCACATCGGCTGGTACTGGTGCCATTCTAACATCGCTGAGCAAAAAATCAATCAGCCCTGTCACATCACCGATATTGATTTCGCCATCAAAGTTCACATCACCCGTGAGGTAGGCTGGAGTGAATGTGTGATTATAGTTATAATCCTGGAAATTACCGAATCCCCAGTTTCCATACTGGAGATTGAACGACCTGCCTGCATCGCCCCTGTCGATGGCTCTGATTGCTGCCATCTCCTCGTCGGTCAGTTCAAAGTCAAAGATGTTGATGTTCTCGGCGATGTGGGCAGCATTGGTAGAGCCAGGAACGGGGCAAAGACCTTCTTGCATGTGCCAGCGCAGGATAATCTGATAGACCGTTCGGCCATGAGCCTGGGCAATCTGCTGGATGGTCGTGTTGTTGGGGTCAGTGCGGTTGTGGTTCAACGGGTACCAACATTCCACCTGAATGTCATAATTGTTAGCATACAGTTCCCTGGCATCTGTTCTCTGGGCAAGCGGATGACACTCTATCTGTGCCATTTGCGGCTTGATCTCGGCATTGTCCATGATGTAGTTGAACGCTTCCATGCGATTGTCAAAGTTGCTGATACCAAGTGCGCGGATGCGGCCAGCCTTGTATTCCGCCTCCATTACACGCCAGCAGGCAAGAATGTCTTGCAGGGTGCCAGCGGGATGGTGGATATACACGAGATCAATGTAATCGACTTGCAGCCTCTGGAGCATGCCGTTAAACGCATTTTGCGCATCGGCCAGATTGCCCGAGATCTTACTCGTCACCCAAATCTGCTCGCGGGGTATGCCGCTTTCCTTGATACCCCATCCAGTACCGCGCTCATTATAGTAGAACATCGCATCGTCCAAGTGACGGTAGCCCGACTGCAACGCGGCAATGACCATTCCGCGCACCGTCTCGTTGAGTTGCTGGCGCATGCTCGCATTTTCCATGCTCTGCACCTGGGTACCGAGACCGAAACGCGGCATCATCACGCCGTTATTGAGCCTAACCAGCGGGACACCGGCAACCGATCTGATGTTTGAGACTGCCTGAGGGCCGCCGTCAGCCGTGTTACCGCCTGGCGCTGGTTGAGTCACCACGTGGTCAAAATTACCGAGGGCGTAATTGTTCTCACTCTGTGCCATAGCACCGATACTCAGCAGTACCGCTGCCAGCATCATGAAAAGTCTTGTCTTCATACTTGATTTGGTTATCAATTGTTATATATTATAATTTTAGTCCTTATACTAAAGCCTAAAACCCAATACCTAAAGTCTGAAAATTCTATCACTTGGCCAGAATCTTTTTACCATTTACGATGTTGATGCCTGGCTGAATGGCAGCCAAGCGGCGACCGTCAATCGAATAGATGCGGCCATCGTTCGGTCTGGAGTCGGCTCTGACTTGGACAACTCCTGAGGAGCCTGATTGCGCTTGCCAAAAGTTTACCGCATCGTCAATCCAACCCTCGGCTACTGTGCCGGTACCCAGACCGAAGCCGTGAGGCAGGCCGCTATAGGCGTGGAATTCGGTGGAAATGCCCAGTGCGGCAAGGCTTTCAAGGCGACTTTGCATAGTCCGCCACGATGCAATGCCATCGCTGGTACCGCAGCAGGCATAGGTGGGCGCATCGTTCTGGCTCACGGCGGTATATCCCGTGTATTGCATGATGACAGCCGAGGCTTGAGGGACATCGGTGCGTCCCGTCAACTGGTGAAGGTAGCCGCTATTGCCCAGTGTCGCTGCCATGCGGGCACCAGCCGAGCCGCCCCACAGCGAGTAGCCGTCAGGATTCACCCCGAGTTCATCGGCATGGTCACGGATGAATGTGATGGTCCGTGCCAGGTCCTCATAGGCATCGCCAGGACGATAGATCAGTGCAAAGGCATTATACCCCATCTTGGACAGTTCCAGTGCATGGGGAAAACTGTCATGCATGGCTCCCACATAGGAGAAGCCGCCGCCAGCGTTGCAGATGGCAAAGGGAGCACCATTCTCACCCTTGAAAAAGAACAGACCGGTATTGCGCAACTCGGGATTGGCCTGCTTCTCGGCCTCGGTATAGATGTCGAGAAAGCAGCCATCGGCATGAGAGCGCAGGTAGTTGCACACCTCCACGGTCTTGTCGGGGTCGATGTAATTGTACCACGCCAGGTCGAGATCCTCGAGGGTAGTGCCATTCCAGTAGCCCGTGTTCACGGGAAAGATGAGACGGCCATAGTCCTTAAAGGCAGGGTCGTTGACAACATCTTCAATCAGGGTCTCACGAGTGTAATAGGCCTGCTGCCCGCTTGGCGGGAAGAAAAACGGCAGGGCATTGTAACAGAACTCCCACACGGCATTGAAGTCGTGCTGGCCACCCTCCTTCATGTGATAGGAAAAATTGCTGGCATTGAATGTATCGCTCAAGGCAGCCATGGCAAGTGCCTGGTTGTGGGTCTGGGGGAGTCGTACATCATTGGTCCCGACGGCGTACCAGACGTAGAAGTTGTTGCCATAGGGTGAGGCATTCACCAGGTCGGCCAGGAACTGAGCCGTTTCCTCGGGATAGTACTGACCGCCATACATGCCCTGGCTCCAGTTATCACCACTCATGGGCAGATACATGCAGTTATAGGGAAATGCCTGCTCAAAGACATACCATGTGGTGATGGCACCCAGCGAGAAGCCGCCGATGGCACGGTGCTCGCGCGAGGCGAGGATGCCCTCGGGGGTGAAATCAGTACAATAGGTGCTGTAACGGCTCTCGACGGCAGGAATCAGGTCATTGACATATTCCTGAGAGAACACCGCTGCCTCACGAGTGCTCTCGCCCCAATCCTTGGCCTGGTTATCCTTGTCCCACGTCGGTGACACGGCGATGAAAGGCCGACACTGGCCGCTCTCTATCAAGTGGTCGAACAGATGCACCATCGGGGTTTTGCTATTGCCGTTGCGTCCCAGGAAGTATTCCTCGGCAACGCCAGTCCAGCCATGCAGCAGATAGATGATGTCATACTGCTTGGACGGGTCGTAGCCATAGGGCACATAGACATAAGCGGGCTTGTGGGTCACAGGCAGGCTGCTCGAAGTGTAGTCCCTGGAGTCATACTCTACAAGTTCTACCGTTCCTTGATGCTCTGCGGCCTGGAAAAAGTCTGACGGGACAGGCATGGTGTATTGTATCTCAAAATCTGGAGGCGTGTCGCCAGGCTCGGCCAGGGCCTCAACGCCGTCGGTCGAGCATGCAGTAACCGCCATCAGCATCGTCATGTTAATCATCGCTCTCTTCATTTCTCCTAAAGTTTTATCGGTTCTGGTTATTGGCCTTCTTGATATCGCCCAGCGACACGTTCTCGTTACGGTAGCGGGCCGTCGGGTTGCGTTCACGCTGCAAAATAACAATGAAAACCCGAAACCGTCGTTAAACAGATTTCGGGTATTTATTTCAATAATTCCGTTTCTCTTGTGTGTCTGTGGTTTTATTCGCGGAAAGTGGTTGGCGTTGTGCCCAGATACTTCTGGACGTAGCGACTCAGGTAGGACGGTGAAGAGAAACCGAACACGTCAGCAATCTCATTCAGTGTCAGCGCCTTGTCGCGCAACATGCGACTGATGTCAAGCGATGTATAACGGATAATCCAATAGTTGGCGGGAAAGCCGCTCACCTTCTTTGACACCTCGCTCAGATATTTGGCGGTGACACACAACTTGTCGGCATAGTAGGCGACCTCGCGGTTCTGACGGTAATCGCCTCGCTCCAGCATTTCCAGAAAACTCTCCATCAATTGGGCGTACTGGGCCGAAATCGTCTCTCCGCCGTGCAACTCCACGTGAAAGTCAAACAAGTCGATAATCATGCACTGGATGGCATTGATCATCGCGTCGCGGTGAAAGTTGTGGGTCGTCAGGGTTAACCGTCGCTTGATGTAGTCAAAGTCGAGGGCGCACACCCGCTGCTGCTCGGGCGTGAGGCGCATGATGGGATTATTGAACAATGCCAACTGACCTTTGGTGCCATAATTGCTGTGCGGTGTCGAGATAGCGATAAACTCGGGTGTCACATAGACCACATCAACGACAAAATCGTCACTCTGCCTGACATTGGTCATCAGGTCGCTGCGACGCACAACCAGACAGTCACCAGCCTCCATGCGGTATGCCCTGTAATTGAAGTCAAACGTGCATGACCCCTGATGGCAATAGGCATGGCACAGATAGCCGGCATGATTGCCGACGCCTGTCAACCGATCCTCAACGATAATGTGATCCGTTTCGCTCATCGGCCGCAAATTTACTCATTTTTCAACAAAAAAACCAAAATTGGCATCCCGGGAACGAAAAAAAAGAAGTCGAGACCGGCACCTCTTCGGTGTTAGCCTCGTTGCTTCTTCTCCAGTCTCGCTGTTTGCTAACTGATCGTCTTAATGATCAATAATGGCAAGTGTCTCTATCTCACAGTCTCTTAATCAGTTTGGCAGGGATGCCGCCTACAACGGTATTCGGTTCCACGTCCTTGGTCACTACAGATCCGGCACCGACAATAGCATTTTCACCCACTGTCACGCCCGGCAGAATGGTTGCTCCTGCACCTATCCAGCAGTTCCGCTTTAACACAACGGGCTTGCAGGTCAGTATCTGGTGCTCCTCGGGGGCATGGTTGTTGGAAATGAGTTGGGCATTGGCGGCTACCAGCACGTCGTCCTCGATGGTGATGCCGCCTGCACTCATGAAGAGCGAGTTGGTCTGTACGACCACATTCTTTCCTATTTTCACGTTTTTGCCGCGCACGACCGATGTGGGGGCGGCCAGTCGGCTACCCTCTCCGAACTCGCCGAAGAGTTGCTGCACCAATTCATCATACTCATCAGTATAAGGCATGGTGTGGTTCAGTTTGAAACAGAGTTGCACTTCCTCAACTCCCTGTGCCACCTCATCGGGTGTGAGCGTTCTCATGTCAATCCTTGTCTCTTCCATGATTCTCTTTGTTTTGATGATTATAGAAGTTTACAGACACATTCTGAAAATCTCCTCAACGTCGGCAGGTGTCAGGTCGGTGAAGCCGTGAAGGATGCCTTCAGCACCACAGGCCTTTCGCGCCATTGCCGCAAAATTCTTGTCGTCGATGCCCAGGTCGGAGAGACGGCTCTTCAGTCCAAGCGTCTCATAGAAGAAAGCCTCCAGGGCCTTGATGGCCGCCTTGGCACCTTCCATGACGGGCAGCGTAGCATCCAGTCCCATGACATTGATGCCGAAGCGCTGCATGATGGGAGCGGTTTCATCGTCTAGCACATAGGCCAGCCAGCGAGGAGTGAGAATCGCAAGGCCGTGACCGTGGGTAATATCGTAGAATGCCGATAACTCGTGTTCCATCGAGTGGCAGACGGTGGCCTGGAAGAAACCCTCGTAGAGGAAGTTGTTCAATGCCCATGATGACGCCCACATCAGGTTGGCACGCGCCTCGTAGTCGTCGGGCCTGGCCACCGCAACAGGGGCGAACTTCACTACCGTGCGCAGCACCTCTTCCTGCATGCGTTGCAGCATGTCCATCGTGGGATGCTTGGTAAAATAGGCTACGTCAAAGACGTGCGACATGATGTCCACGCTGCCGCAGGCCGTCTGATAGGCACTCACCGAGAAGGTGTTCGTGGGGTCGAGGAACGACACGTCGGGATTGTTGTCGGGGGCGAAATAGCCCAGTTTCTCGTTGGTCTCCACATTGCTGATGACACAGCCGCCATCCATCTCAGAGCCAGTAGCCGAAAGTGTCAGCACGGTAATGATGGGCAATGTCTCGCTAACAGAGGCCTTTTGAGTAACCAGATCCCATACGTCATCGCCCTCATACTTCGCTGTAGCGGCAATTCCCTTTGTGGCATCGATGGTGGATCCGCCACCCACAGCCAGCAGCACGTCAATGCCCTCTCGCTTGCAGATGGCGGCACCACGGTTCACCGTGGTGTGACGTGGGTTGGGCTCCACGCCTGCCAGTTCAAACACATCGGCTCCTGCCTTCTGCAGTTCGGCCATCACCTTATCATACAAGCCGATTCGCTTGATGCTGCCACCGCCATAGACGAGCAACACGCGCTTGCCGAATCGCGCCACCTCCTCATGCAGGTGACACAACTGCTCCTTGCCAAAATACACCTTGGTCTTGTTCTCAAACACAAAGTCTCTCATATTTATCTCCATTAAGTTATTAAATTCTGATGGTGCAAAGGAACTATAATCTCCCGAAAATGCACTAACACAATTTTCGGGGGATTTTACCATATTTGAAGAAAGCCCTGTGTTCTGAAAGTATATTTTTTGTTATTACTCCCTCAGTTCGGAAGGCTTGACACCCAGATTAGTCTGCACATAGCGGCTGAAATGTGAGAGCGATGAGAAGCCGAACATTTCGCTAATGTCAGTAAACGAGAGGCTATGGTCACGCAGCTGTCGGCTGATGTCCAAAGATGTGTAACGGGTAATCCAGTAGGCCGCAGGCAGTCCGCTGACCTTCTTCGATATTTCTGAGAGATACTTCGGTGTGACGCAGAGTTTGTCTGCATAGTAACCGATGTCACGGTTCTTACGGAAGTCGCCACGTTCCAGGATGTCGATAAACTGCTCCATCAACTGGTACTGCTGCAAACTGATTTTGTCGTAACCATACAACTGTGCATGGAAATCATAGAAATCTATTATCATACATTCCACAGCATTCATTAGCGCCTCATGACGGAAACAATGGTCCGTTTGTGCCAATCTGCGTTTCACCGCCTCGAAATTCATACGGCACACTTCCTGCTGCTCTCGGGTCAATTTCATGATGGGGTTCTGAAACAAGGACAACTGGCCACGCATGCCATAGTTTGACGGTGGGGTGGACAGCTCGATAAACTGCTGGGTCACATAGATAACATCCACACGGAAGTCACTACTCTCCCAAAGATTCTTGACCAAATCGCCCCTGCGGGCAATAATCAGGCAGTCACCTGCCTCAAAGCGGAATTTCTGTCCATTACGTTCAAAGGTGCAACACCCTGCGTAACAATAGGCATGGCACAGATAGCTGGCATGATTAGCGACACCTGTCAACCGATCCTCAACGATAATGTGTTCAGTTCCATTCATCGGGCGCAAATATACTCATTTTCAACTAAAAAACAAAATTCCCACCCGTGGAACCGAAAAAATCGAGTAGGTCGGGAAACGAAAGTTTTCTGACCTACTTTCGTTTCCTTTCCTCTCACACCACCGTACGTGCCGTTCGGCATACGGCGGTTCATAAGTGTGGGTGCAATTTCTCGTAGTATTCCAGTAACGTGGGAT
>JAFTEU010000116.1 GCA_017453505.1 Muribaculaceae bacterium | reverse complement strand
TTTTCGGATTTTATGTTTATCTTTGCCATGTCAAGGATGATTTTACTTGTTTTGTTTGCAGCACTAAGATAAGTGAAAAATCTGACATGGCAAAATCCTGGGCAACTTTTTGTTGCTCAGGATATTATAGAGACAGTTGAATTAAAGTGCTGCGGAATTTAGGTTTTTAGATTTCAATGATAGTAAAAGTAGTAATAAAACTACTTTACCAAGAGATGTTTACAATTTTATTTTCATCCTATCGTTATAATAATGACTGAATACTGATAATACTATGAATATCTTTAAGCGTTTTTCTCTAGCCGACTGGCTCAAGCAGTTGGGAGGCGCATGCCGCAGGTTCCCTGTTGCTGTGCTCTTACTCGTGTTCCTTACGGGTTATCTGGTGCTCTTGATCCATCGCGGCGGCAACCCCATTGACGAGAAGTGGAACTTCTTTTATGTTTTTTATCCTGCTACGGGTGCGTTGCTGGCCATTTCTCTCCAGTTGCTCACCGAGGACTTCAAGCGCCGTATGGTGGCCTTCCTTACTCAGGTGCTAGTCCACGCCCTGTGGCTGGGCGGGTCACTCTATTTGACACAGTTTGGCCGTTTCACCATGCAGCAGATGGTCGGGGTGAGTGCTACGGTAGCGACGATGGTGCTGTCACCGTTCTTGCTGTGCTTCTTCCGCAAGGACGACGATGTGCCCTTCTGGAACTTTGCCCAGCGGCTCTTTGTCGCGCTGGTGTCAGGAATTCTGGTGGGCGGAATCCTCACGCTGGGTATCATCTTGTTCGTTCAGTCGCTGGACTGGCTTTTCGACGTGCAGGTCGATGGCTGGTTTCCCTATATACCGACGGTCTGTATGGTGCTTCTGGCCCCTCTGCTGGCGATGAGCCAGATACCTGCTGGTGAGCAGAAACATATCCGACAGATCTCTCCTTTCACGGGCTTCAACAGGGGTGTGGTGCAATACTTGTTTATACCGTTACTGTTACTTTACTTGGCAACGCTCTATGTCTATGCCGCCAAGATTCTGTTCACCTGGCAACTGCCCGTGGGTTGGGTGTGCTACCTGGTGTCGGCGAGCATGCTGGGCATGGTAATCCTGATTTTCATCAGCTATCCCGTACAGCACGAGCAGGGCCGTTCCTTCTTCAAGGGCTTGACCCGCTGGCTACCGCTGGCCATGTTGCCGTTGCTGGCCCTGATGTCGGTCGCCATCGGTCGCCGTTTAAGTGACTATGGCATTACGGTGGCGCGCCTCTATGTGGTGGTGTTTAACCTCTGGTGCTATGCGGTGTGTATCGGTCTGCTGCTGTGCCGCAACAAGCGCATCTGGTGGGTGCCCGCCTCGTTTGCCGTTCTGCTGTTTCTCATCTCCGTTGGCCCCTGGAGTATTCCCAATGTGACTGAAAAACGCTTGCTTGGTGAAGTGCGGGAGGCCTTTGTGAAGTCGGGGGTTAAGCAGCTGCCGCTCACGGGATTTCAGTATGCCGAGTGGCTGCCATCGGTTGACAAGAAGGTCGCTAAGTCGATCGACTCCAAGCTTTGTTACCTCCAGATGGCTTACGACTACGATAGCACGCTGGGACTGGTCAATAAAGACGCGCATGTGGGATCATTCTCTACTGACCGTGGGGTCGACTACAGTGTTGTCATGGACGACACCTCGTTGAGATACTATAACAACAGTGAAAACCTGATGAGAAACATCCAAGTCCCTGATGGCTACACCCACATGACCGCAGTTCAGGGAGTGGAACTTGTTGATCAACATGGCATTCGTGTCGTGCTGGACGTGCATGCCTGGATGACGGCAAACGTCACGACTTATCGCTTTGAGACAACACTTAATCAGTTTATAGATAGGGATATAGAGCGAAATCACCATGATAGTGTTGAGCCCTTGATTCTCGACAATGGTGATGCCGCAATGCTTGTGGAACAATTCAGCCTGACGCTCCAAGGGGATTCTGTCACCCATGTCGGCATTTCAGGCATTCTGTTCACTAGGTAGACTGTAGAATTATTTTCTACACAAAGGCCCATGAAAAGTTACGGTTGTTGATAACTTTTTTTGGGCCTTTGTTGCGCCCGTGTCAGGACTTGGTAGTAATTTTCCCATCTTTGACACTTTGAGGGCTGCAAAAACGCCGGGAGGCCGCTGTTCATGGGCTTCCCGACGTTTTTTCGTTTTCTGGACTTTGTGCTATATTCTCCCTTTTGCCATGGCGGCTATCGATTTAAGTTTCTTTAACAGTATTATTTCGTTGTCAAGCCTGAAGCCGCTGATGTCGAACATTTTATCGGTGAGTTCGGTTCGCATGAATGTCGGGATGAAGCCCTCCGACTGGACGTGCAGTGCGTTCATGTCCCGCAGAGCCCGCATGATCTGTTCGGTGGTGAAGCCGTCGCCGAGCCTGTGCTCAAGCACGCGGTAGATGAACAGCGATACGAAGCACAGTGCGAAGTGCGCCTTTATCGCCTTGTCGTTCTGCAGGTAGACGGGGCGCGCCTTCATTTGCGTCTTCAGTATTCGGAACGACTCCTCGATTTCCCACCGTGCATGGTTGATGTTGAGCAGGTCTCTGACCGTGTGGTGCGTGCATCCGAGCTTGTCGGTGTACTGCTCGAGGTTGGTGCAGATGGCGTAGAAGCCGTCGTACTGCTGTTCGTGCTCGATGCGGTCGGTATCAATGGTGAAGCCCGCGTCGATCTCGGCCAGCTCGCCGTCGGCGGTGCATTTCTCATGCCTGATGTAGCTGCGGAAGTTCTTGGGCGACTCGGCGGCGTTGCCGTGTCTGATGGCTTTCTCGGCCTTCTCGATGTTGGCCTGGCGCGTGGTGCGCTGGTATTCGAGGTACTTGAGCGAGAACGACACGACGCAGCGCTGGTCGAGACGGGTTTCGGCACCGGTCTCGGTGTCCCTGACCCATGTGGGATACCAGCACTCCTTGTAGAAGGTGAGGCTGTGGAACGCGTCGCGGTTCCCGGGGTCCTTGATCTGCTCGAGCGTGTAGACGGTCCCGACATCGCCGGGCAGCCGCCACCCGTCATTGGACAGGGCCCAGTCCCTGATCCTGCCCGATGACTTCTTCCCGCCCCCGGTGTTGGGCAGCGTCTTGACCGACTGCGCGGTGATGAACTTGCGGCCGTTGGTGTCGTTGTAGAGCCTGTTGCTGCCAGACGAGAGCCCGGCGTCGGTGCACATGATGAACTCCTCGATGTCCATCCTCTCGCCTATCAGCCGCTCCAGCGGGCGCAGCGTGGTCTGCTCGTTGGTGTTGCCCGGATTGATGCTGAACGCCAGCGGCAGCCCGTCGGCATCCATGAAGATGCCCATCTGCACAATCGGCGTGCGGCGGTTCTCCTTCGATGCGCCCGGGCGGCGCAGCTCGGTCTGCCGGGTTGACTCATAGAAGAAATTGGTGCAGTCATAATAGATCACCGCCGTGTTGCGCCCCAGCAGATCCTTGGAGTAGTGGAACAGCCTTTGCTGGAGGTAGTCCATCTCCTTGTCCACGACCAGCAGGGCACGGTAGATCTGATGCAGCGACACGGGCTTGACCAAGGCCAGCGCCGAAGCATGCTTCCACGTCTCGAGTTTAGAGGCCGGCCACAGGATGCGGCACAGCACCAGCTGGCGAACGATCTCGCAAAGGTCGAACCTGAACTGCCCCCGGCGCTCCATGCCCTCGCAGATGTTGCGCAGCCCCAGCTCGTGGTAAATCTTGTCCAGCACCAGATAACCGATGTTGAAACTGCGACGCTCCTCCATGGGCAGCACCCTGTCGGGAGAGAAGCTCACGCTCACCCTGCGGCGGTTCTCCCTGTCCATTGCATTCTCCAGGGCCACCTGCGACTTGGCCCAGGCCCACGCATCCGACACGCCCTCACGCCGGCGGATCTCCTCAAGCGTTCCCAGGCGGCGCACATTCTTCGTCGTGCTGCTTCCGCGTTGGTTGCGGTACGACTTCGCGATGTAGATAATCTTGCCCTCGATGGGCTTACTCGGTATTAAATACATAAAAATCAAAAATATATTACAATATAGCACAAAAGTACAAAAAGAATTTGACACCGCAAAGCCTTTTAACAAAAAACTTCAAATAATTTTTTCAAAGGCCAAAAGTGTCAAACTTCCGAATTATTTTCTACACAAAGGCCCATGAAAAGTTACGGTTGTTGATAACTTTTTTTGGGCCTTTGTTGCGCCCGTGTCAGGACTTGGTAGTAATTTTGCGACATTAAAATTATTAATTTGCAAATGAAGCGTTTTTTCTCGATTTTCTTGATGGCCTTTTGGGCCTTTTCTGTATTACGGGCTGCCGTTGTGACCTTTGATTTCTCGACAGCCGAGGGCATCACCGCCATGGGGTATGCCGTGCCTGCCCAGAGTTCCGCGACCAACCTTACCCAGGCCGGTCCCGTGACTGTCAGCGGTGTGACACTGTCAGCAACCGACGGTTCTACCGAGACGCGCATCTGGAATTCCCAGGGTAACTACACGTTGCGTATCTATGTCGATGGTTCAATCACCTTGTCAGTGGCCGAAGGCTCTATCACAGGCATCACAGTTAACGCCGCCAACACTACTAACTTTGACCTCATTGCCAGTGTCGGCGATTATAGCGCTGCTGGTTCGGTGGGTACTTGGTCAGGTAACGCATCGTCGGTGACGTTGACCCACGTGGGCAGCAAGAATGCTCAAGTTTCTACCCTGGTTGTCACTACAAGCGCTGATGACCCAGGAGACGATCCCGTTGATCCCATCGACCCCAATATTGAGAAACTGGATTCGCTTCATCACTTGGCTGCGATGGCCGACGGCACTGAGTTCCAGTTCACCAGCGACGTCTATGTCAACTACCAGTGGGAGAACTACCTGTGGGTGATGCAGCTCGACAGCGAGGGCAACGCTCTGGCGGGCCTCATCTATGGCGACACGGGCAAGGAATATCGTCTGGGCTCGGTCATCCCTGCCGGCTGGACTGGCAAGAAGACCACCTACAAGGGTCTGGTCGAGATCACCAATCCTGCCTATTTCAAGAATGCCAAGAATATTCTCGACGAGGACTATTACTCGCCATTCGACGTGACAGGTTACTTGGGTTATATCGCCAATCCCGACGAGGGCTGGGAGAACTACAAGGTCTATCTCGAGGGTGTTCACTTGAGCACTGTCGATGATCGTGGCAACTTCACCATCTCCAGCAGTGAGACCGATGATGACGGTAACCATGTGGATGCAGTGATGGCCGGCTATAACAAATTCGGTATTGATTATCCCGACGTTGATCCCACCGAGGTTTATGCTATCCAGGGCATGGTCACCATCTACAACGGCAACATGCAGCTGTATCCCATTTCCATTGCTGGCGACCCGGGCACCCGCCTGTGGAAAGTCCTCTATGAGGGTGAGGACGGTGGCCAGTACAAGTTGAACGACACGCTCTATGTCGCCGCTACGGTTGACTGTGAGAAGGGCAAATTCATCTTTGTGACCGACAATGTCGATGAGATATACTATGACACTTATGCCGAGTGGGGCTATGCCGAGTGGATGGATTGGTATCCCGACTGGATAGCGCTTGATTGCTCGGATGACGAGCAACTTTATAGCACTGTGTCCGACATGCAGGTGCTTGCACCCGGGACAGTCAAGGGCGCTCTGGCCGATCGTCTGACCAATCCGCGGTTGGTGCTCAATAGTACCCCCGTGGAGCTCGAGGATGCGCAGCTGCCCACGTTGACCCTGTTCCAGTATGACTTGAGTAAGGATTACCTGGCCGCTCTGGGCCATGAGGTGGGTCGTGCCGACGGCTATTTCTTCTATCGCGACGGTGTGCCCTACCTGTGCAGCGAGCAGGATACCGTGGTGGTAAAACTTGACTTCGACTTTGCTCCCGCACTAGAGGCAGAAATGAGCGCAAGCGAGGGTATGAAGTTTGGCTTGTTGTGCATTTTCACGCTTGACGAGCCATGGGAGGAAAACCAGGACAATGCCCCGGCGCGTCGCATCCATGCCACCGATGTCGATTACTTCACCAACTATACAATCCATCCTCTAGCCATCCTGTCGTGTTCGGCTGTCGATGAAGTCATTGCCGACAGGCAGGTCGTTGATGTGAAGTATGTTACCCCCTCGGGCATCATCAGCCAGCAACCGCAGGATGGTGTGAACATCGTAGTGAAAACCCTTAGCGACGGCTCACGCACGACTGTCAAGCGCCTCAACAAGTAGTTAAGGCACGCACGGTTTGTCAGACAACCACGCGAACTAACAACCGACACAACTTTTTCTTTATTGTTGTGTCGGTTGTCTAGGGGACTTCTATAAATTAGCTTGACATGGATTTTGATTTATTTTTGAGTAGATTTTGTTTTAGCTTTGCAGGAGCATAGCGAGCTATGGTCCAAGAAGATAAGACAAAATATGCCAAAAAGAAACAAAATACAGTCAAC
>JAFTEU010000010.1 GCA_017453505.1 Muribaculaceae bacterium | reverse complement strand
TTATCCCACGTTACTGGAATACTACGAGAAATTGCACCCACACTTATGAACCGCCGTATGCCGAACGGCACGTACGGTGGTGTGAGAGGAAAGGAAACGAAAGTAGGTCAGAAAACTTTCGTTTCCCGACCTACTCGATCAATCGATTCTGGATTCAGCACCAGGGAGAAAATCCCCACTCCCCACTCCTCACTCCTCAAGTTTATAAAGTCCTGACTTTATAAACTTAAACTACTTGGGCATGAAGCGTGAGGGATCCTCCTTGTCCACGACAGGCTCGCTGACGGGGGACTCGTTCTCGGCCTCGGCAGTCGGTGTGACCGCCTTTTCGTGCTTGGCCTTGTGGCTCTTGTGGGCGTGCTCCAGACGCTTGAATTCCTCACGCACATGGCGGCGGCCGCCCTCAAACGTATCGTCAACAGCCTTCTCGATGGTGTCGTTGAACTTGAACGGCAGCAGCGAGATGATGACCGACAACAATGACAATGCAACCAGCACAAAGGACAGCTTGTAGCCGATGCCCATCCCGATGACCTTGAATCCCTCTCCCAGGTCGTTGTCGGGTGTGATTTCGGGCTCATGCTGCAGCACGATGTCGTGAATGCTGCCCGTGTCCATGAAGAACCACAGTGCCAGCAGTATCAATGCGATGGTTCCCAGCACCCACCAGCGCTTCTTGAGGCAATTCAGGGCAATGGCCCCGAAGCAGGTGATAAATGGCATCAGCGCCAGCAGCACGCTGCTCACTGACTGCGATTGTGATATGGTGCCGGCGGTGAAACCCATGCCGCTCACCGTGCCCAGCAACGAGATGTTGTAGTAGGGCAGGAACACGTAGCAGATGAGTGCCAGAACCAGCAGTATATTGGTAATCGGTTTCATTAAATACGGTAGTTATCTGCGGTTTCTGTAACCGCAAAGCCTTGCGAAGTTAGTAATTATTGCCGACATGCCCCCTGTTTGAAACCATATTTTACACTAATTCACGTTTATTAGCGACTAGCTCTCTATTACTTTTGCCCCAGATGATAGAAAATGTCCTAAATGTAGTAAGGCATTTCTACTGACCAGGAAGCGGGTGGATATGGTCAGGTCAAATAGGGGAGCTCTTGCTGCGACGGAAGCCCATTAGGGCTGATCAGGGCTCACCCGATTAAAGGTGGGGGGTGGCGAGGTCTTACGACCTCATGCTTGCCCCCACTAATTTTCCGCTGAGCCCTGATTAGGGCATAGGCAGGCGTTGCACTCGGCGTTGTCTCGATACACTCCCTGCCGATGTCCTGGTCGTCCCTAACGGGACTTTTCACGGGCACCGATGGTATATTTCGCTGATTTCTTGACGTTTATGCAACCTAGCGGCTTAGCGACTTTGCGTGAGTCTAAGTCGCTGAGTAGATCGCTTAGGCCCATGCGGCGCTACATGGTGGTGGTGGAGAGGACCTGCTCACAGAATTGCTGGTCCTGCTGGAGCCGCTCGAGGGCCTTCTTGGATGCACCCTGGTGGGACTCCTTCTTGCTGTAGCCCACAGCGTCGCTGGCATAGATGCCGCCCAGGATGACGGCGGTGCGGAAGACGGGATTCTTGTCCTTGTCGGTGTAACTGTCCACGAGTTCAAACTCGATGGTGACTCTGTACTTCTGGGTCCACTCGATGAGGCGGGACTTGAAGTTCTGCTCGACCTTGACCAGATCATCGAGGTCGAAGTACTTCTTGACCAGGCGGTTGATGATGAACTTGCGGCAGCGCTTGTACCCCTGGTCTAGATAAACGGCACCCACGAGTGCCTCGAGTGCGTTGCCGCAGATGTAACTGTTGTGGGAAGAGGAGTGCATCATCGCATGGACATGGCTGTCAAGATGCAGCGTGTTGCCGATGCGGTTCAGGCTCTCGCGTTGTACGATTTTGGCCCTGGTTGCGGTGAGGAAACCCTCGTGCTTGCTGGGGTAGGTGGTGTATAGGAATTCGGCCACGACGGTGTCGAGCACTGCGTCGCCCAGGAACTCCAGCCGCTCATTGTTGGCCCAGTGACCGTCAGGCATCTTCAGGGGCTTGGAGCGATGTATCATCGCCAGCTGGTACAGCTTGATGTCACGCGGATAGTAACCAGTGATGCGGTGAATAAAAACATAAAGCTCCTTATCCTTGACGAAAAGGAGCTTTATCAGTGATATGGCGTTGCTCAACAGCATCGGCAATCTTTATCCCAGTAGGTTATTTCTGGTACTTCTTGACGATGATGCTTGCATTGTGTCCGCCGAAGCCAAACGTGTTGGAAAGTGCGATGTTTACTGTTCGCTTCTGTGCCTTGTTGAAGGTGAAGTTCATCTTGTAGTCGATCTTCTCGTCCTCGTCACCGTCGGCATGGTTGATGGTAGGGGGCACGATGTCGTCAAGGCATGCCAGCAGGCAGAAGACTGCCTCCATGGCACCGGTGGCACCCAGCATGTGGCCGGTCATCGACTTGGTACTGCTCACGTTGAGCTTATAGGCATGCTCGCCGAAGACATCCTTCACAGCCTGAGCCTCGCTCAGGTCGCCGACGGGCGTTGATGTGCCGTGCGCGTTGACATAGTCAACATCCTCGGGCTTGATGCCTGCGTCCTCGATAGCACGCTGCATCACGAGCTTGGCACCCAGACCCTCGGGGTGGCTGGCGGTGATGTGATAAGCATCTGCGCTCATGCCGCCGCCGATGACCTCGCCGTAGATCTTGGCACCGCGTGCCAGTGCATGCTCGAGTTCCTCAAACACGAGACATACACCGCCCTCGCCCATGACAAATCCGTCGCGTGAAGCGCTGAAGGGGCGTGAAGCTCCCTCTGGATCGTCGTTGCGCAGCGAGATGGCTTTCATGGCATTGAAGCCGCCAACACCGGCAGGGAACAGAGGAGCCTCGCTACCGCCAGTGACGATAGCCTTGGCCTTGCCCAGACGGATGTAGTTGAAGGCATCGATGAGTGCGTTGGTCGAGGTGGCACACGCCGAAACAACACCGAAGTTAGGGCCGCGGAAGCCGTACTTGATCGAAATCTGGCCAGCAGCGATATCGGCAATCATCGTCGGGATGAAGAACGGGCTGTACATCGGGCCGCGATCCTCATGCTTGGCGTAGTCGCCTGCCTGATCCTCAAACGTGTGCAGACCACCGATACCTGATGCGAAGATCACACCCACCTCGTCACGGTCGATGCCTTCGGACAGCAGGTCGGCGTCCTCAACGGCTTGCTTGGCGCAGGCCAACGCATACTGCGTGTACAGGTCGTTGCGCTTGAAGTCCTTGAGCTCGCGGCGGTCGTTGGGGTCGGTCACGTAGTTGAGCGGATCAAAGCCCTTGATCTCACAAGCAAACTTGGTCTTGAACAGTGTCGTGTCAAAATGGGTAATAGGCCCAGCACCGCTCACCCCTTTAAGGGCGTTGTTCCATGTGGTTTCAACGTCCATTCCCAAGGGAGTGATGGCACCTAGACCCGTTACCACAACTCTCTTTAATTCCATGTGGTAATTAGGAAATTAAAAGATTTATTCGGCTGCCTTAGCTTCTTCGATGAACTTGATGGCGTCGCCTACGTTTTGGATGGTCTCAGACTTGTCATCGGGGATCTTGATGTCGAACTGCTTCTCAAATTCCATGATCAGCTCGACGGTATCAAGACTATCTGCTCCCAGATCCTGGCTGAAAGTAGCCTCGGGAGTTACCTCTGACTCGCTAACACCTAACTTGTCAACGATAATTTGTTTTACTCTTTCTTCAATTTCTGACATAGTCGTAAATTTTAAAATAATTATTGTAAAAATGTATGTTCACAATTTTGAGACTGCAAAGGAAATACAAATTCTTCAAACAATAAAGAAAAATTTACTTAATTTGCGCCCAATTGGGGAATTTTAGCCTTTACTTTGATGAAACACAATGTTTTTAAACAAATTTTCAAACTTTTTACTTACTTGGACTGTTAAAAAATGTAATAATTCACCGCTGCGCCCCTTCGTGCTTTTCCCTGATCGGCCTGCCCGGAGCACATTAACGACCATTGGACATCAAGGATGCGGGAGGGTTTAATCGGCATCGATAAAAAACATCGGGCTACGGTTCCTGTGGCTTGTTCAGGTCGATGACCAGACCCTCGTTGGCCAGACGTGTGGCGGGGAAGACGCTGCGGGCCTCTTGCAGCAGCGGGGTCTCGTCAAGGTAGCGCTTGGAGTAGTGGCCCAGGATGAGTTGCTTGACACCGGCCTCACGGGCGACGGTTGCGGCCTCGAGCGCGGTGCTGTGGTAGCGCTTGTGGGCCTTGACGCGCAGGCTGTCGTCGTAGGTGGCCTCGTGGTAGAGCCAGTCCGCACCCTCGACGTGCTTGATGACGCGCCGCGAGAACTTGGTGTCGCTGCAGTAGGCATAGCTGATGGCAGGGTCGGCAGCGGTGGTCAGGCGATCATTGGGGATGACCTCACCTTCGGGGGTGACCCAGTCGTGGCCTTGGCGCAGGGCGTTCATGGCATAGTGGGGCACACCCAGGCGCTGCACTTCATCGCCGATGATGTGGCGCAGCTTGGGCTTCTCCTGGAACAAGAAACCCACGGCGGGCACGCGGTGCACCAGCGGAAAGGTCGTCACTGTCATGGCATCGTCCTCATGGATGACGCGCTTGTGAGTGTCGATGATGTCAAATTTCACCTCAAACGGACGCTCGCGGCAGAAGTAGTCCAGCATCTGCCCGAACAATTCGGCCCCGTCCTTAAAGGTGTGTATCGTCAGCGAGCCGCTCCGGTTCAGCAGCGCCATCGTCGATACCAGCCCTGGCAGGCCGAAGCAGTGGTCGCCGTGCAGGTGGCTGATGAAGATGTGGTTCAACCGCATCAGTTTCAGCCCCATGCGGCGCACGGCAAGCTGTGCGCCCTCGCCGCAGTCAATCATCATCAGGTTGTCGCGCACGTTCAGCACTTGGCACGACGGCTGGTGCCGCGGCGTCATTGTCGCGCTCCCGCATCCCAGTATGTTCAGTTCCAGTCGGGTCATCGGTGTCAATTCTCTTTTTTACTGTCCTTCTTCTGCACGCGTGACACGGTATAGGAGTCGCCCTGGCGCTTCCCCTCGATGGAGAAGGTGAACTTGCCGTCCTTCTTGCTGACAATGGCATTGGGGTATTCCAGCACATTGATGGTCACACCCTGGATTCCCACGCTGGCATGCCCTGGGCGTTCCAGGCTCCTGACAACCCCGTGTTGCTGGGCAGCGGCACACAATCCGGCACCCAGGCAAACCATGATCCACAACAGTCTTTTCATGCTTCGATAGTTTCTTGTTTCAAGCCTGCAAATATACACATTTTCCCGAGACTGGATGTCTTGTATGTGAAACAAGTTTTGGTACATCCCTCTCCTCCCTCCTCACTCCTCACTCCTCTCTCCTCCCTCAATTATTCTTTCGGGTCTCCTTGATTTGTATGAGAAGATGTTCAGCGGTCTGGGTACTGGGGTGATCCTCGCCAAATTCTGTGCGATAGATCTCGTAAGCCTTGGTGGCGTTTTCTTGCGCCTTCTTGTAGTCCTCCATGTCGTAGTAGATACGCCCGATGGCGTAGTAGGGGTAGGCGACATCTGGGTTCATGGGCCCGGATATCCTCTCGCGTATCTCGACCGTCTTTTGGAAGGATGCCAGCGCTTTCTCATCGTCGTCGGTCGCATAGTACACGAAGGCCATGTTGTTATATACCGAGGCGACGAAAAGGTCTTCGTCGGCAGTCATTTTCCCTTTGATTTCCAGCGCTTTGTTGAAATGAGCCATGGCGTTGTCGTAGTCCTCTGTTCTGTAGTAAACCGAGCCGATGTTGAAGTGTGAATAAACCACATTAATGTTCTCGGTCCCCTCTACCTTCTCGCGGATGTCAAGCTCTTTCAGGAAATACTCCAGCGCTTTGCCGTAGTCCTTGGTGTCAAGGTAAGCCTCTCCGATGAGGCTGTATATCGTCGCGGCATTCATGCTCTCGGCTCCTGATGTCTTCAGGGTGATGTCAAGCGCTTTGTGATAATACTCTAGCGCCTTCTCGTAGTCGCCAGAATCAGAGTACACATTCGCGATGTTTACATAGGACTTTGTCGTGCTCAAGCTCTCAGGGCCTAGCACTCGCTCGCGGATGCTGAGCGCTTTCAGGTGGTATTCCAGCGCCTTGGCGTCATTTCCTGCCCTGTGGTAAACGACGGCGATGTTGTTGTAGGACGAGGCCAGGTCTAGGTTGTCGGGCTCCAGTGCCTTCTCACGGATGTAAAGGGCGTTCAGGTGGTGCTCCAGCGCTTGCTGGTAGTCTTGCAGATTGCAATAGACGTTGCCCATGCCGCTGTAGGATGCCGCGATGTCAAGGTTGTCAAGACCCAGCACGTTCTCGCGGATGCTGAAGGCCCTCCTGAGGTAGGCCATCGCGTCTTCATATCTCCTCTGTTCGTTATAGACATTGCCCAGGTTGTGGTAGGAGCTGGCCACATCAAGGTTCTCGTTGCCCAGGATGTCCAGGCGGATCTCGAGCGCCTTTTCATGGAACGATAGCGCTTGCCTGAAATCTCCGGTCTCATAGTAAATCATGCCGATGTTGTTGTAGGTGGCTGCCACGGTGAGGTTTTCGCTCCCGAGCACTTCCTCCTGGATTCTAAGCTCCTTTTGATACAGATCTAGGGCCTTGCCGTAGTTCTCTAATGTCTTGTACACGTTGCCCATGTTATTGTAAGCCGAGGCAAGGCTCAGGCTGTCTGCTTCTGGCGTGTTCTCGTAGATGTCCAGCGCCTTTTGATATAGTTCCAGCGCTTTGCTGTAATCTCCTGATTCATAATATATCAGGCCGACGTTGCTATAGGCCTTGGCGACGTTGATGTTGTCGGTTTCAGTCACGTTCTCGATGATGTCGAGCGCCCGTTGATGGTATTGCAGCGCCTTATCGTGGTCTCCCAGTCGGTCATAGACGTGCCCGATGTTGATGTAGGCGTCTGCAGCCCACTCGCTCTGCTCCCCGAAGCGGGCTATCGAATGCCTCAGGCTCCGCTCGTAGTAGCCCATCGCCTGGGCGAACTGGTTCATGTAGTCAGCCAGAAACATTCCTGCATCATTCTGCCACTGGATGTTGGTGGTGTCGAGGGCTGCTCGGCGTTCCAGATAGTAGGCGGCCGAGTCGTTGAGGTAGTTGGCCGCTAGAATGGTGCACTTGCTGTAATAGTCCTTGGCCAGATTATCCAGATTGGTGTAGAACTCTTCTTTTTGTTGCTCGGTGGGGGACGTGGACTTCTGCAGGGTTTCACGCTCGATCATGACTTCTTGTTCCCTCTGCTCCAGGCTACCCTTACTGTCGATGAGGGCATTGGCTCGTTCAAAGTCGGCATTCAGGAAGCATTGCATGATTTCACGGTCGGTGTCGCTCAGACCCGAGTAATCGGTCTTGGCAAAACTCTCTGCAAAATTGCTGAGCATCTTGATGAAGTTTTCGTAGTCCTGGTCTACCTGATTGCTCAGCCGCTCTTTTTCTTGTTGGGTGATCTTTTTCTCGTTATACTGGCGGTCAATTTCGGCTTTGCGCTCACTGCGTCTCTTTTTTGCCTTGGAGCCGCCGCTCTTCTCCATGTTCTTTTTGTCTTTTGCCACCTGCTTTTGGGGACGCATCACAATCTTGTAAGGCCTCTTTGTCAAATAGGAAAGATTGTTGATCGTTCCATCGACAAGGACATAGCCATCCTTTTTTACTTTCGTGATAATGATGTCATCGCCTTTTACCTTGCCCCGAATGGCGAACGAGAAATGTCCGTCACGCTGGGTCGCTATTTTTTGGGGATAATCCTTGATTGTGATGGTCACACCGGCGATTCCATTTCCGTTGCTTTGATTGACGTAGCCGTGTTGCTCTTGCTGCGCCACGCAGGCAAGGCCGACGCACAAGCAGGCCACCATCCAAAGAAATCTTTTTAACTGATTCATCGCTAATTCTTGTTTCGACGTTGCAAATATACACATTTTTCTGGACATGAGCCCTTGCTGGCTTGTCTTGTGGAAGTTCGGAACAGGGAATAAAAAATGTACGCCTGTTTCCCAACACGCGTACACTTTAAACCTTAAAAATCTAATCCTATGAAAAAACTTGGTGCAAAATTACTGGTTTGGGCTGTATTGAGCAAATATTTCACTCTAATATTTGTAAAAATCTCACAAAAAATTGTTAATATCTGGCTTTACTGAATCCAGTAGGGATAAATGGCCCAAAAAATTGGACATTTTTACCACAAGGGCATGATTGTGAGAAACGAGGGACGGGCAGCTCCTGAACTTGCTGCCCGCCCCTGCGGTGTAGAATTATCGTGCGTATGTTTTATGATGAAATCTCTTCTTAGTGTTAGTAGCCGATCGACATGGTCGTGTAGTAGTCACCATAGCTGTCACTCATCGTCAGGGTAACCCATCCGGTCCTGTTGCCGCCATACCAGCTGATCGTCATGCCGTCGCTGAAGACGGGAGGGCCATAGATCCTGCACAGGCTGTTGTATGCCCTGTCGAAGCGTGCCCTGTCATAGTAGCTGCTGTGGTATACGAACTGGGCGTTTGCCAGTTTGCCATACTCGTAGCTCAGCATCACATCGGGCCAGTAGAGGTTGAGCATCGACACATCCCTCAGGTAGATGATGTTGTCGGCATAGCCGTCAATGTAGTAACCGTTGTAGTAGAGCTGGTCGAGCGATGCCTCATAGAGGGTGCCGAACATGAGCCCCAGGATGCGGTCGATGACGGGTGCTCCAGCGTAGGGATGCCAACCGGCGGGAATCACGGGACGTCTCCAGATGAGCGGAGCGGGACGGTGGGCACGCACGGGAGGAGGCAGCGGACGGCTCCAGTTGTGGTGCGAGTGGTTCCAGCTGAACTGATCGCGATAGTGGTGGCTGCCGTAATCAAAGCGGTTGTGGGGATTGTAACCGAGGTTTCCGCCGAGGTTTCCGCCGTGGTTGCCACTGTGGTTGCCGTGGTTACCGCTGGGGTTGTTGCCGCCGGGACGGTTGCCCTTGTTGTCGTGGCCGCCGTTGCCCTTGTTGCCGCCGTTACCCTTGTTATCGCGTCCACGGTTGTCATTGCCCATGTTGCCGCTGGGACGGTTACCGTCGCGGTCTCTGCGGCCCATGGTGCTGGTGGTGGCGCTGCGGTCGCTGGTCGAGGGGTTCTGTGGTCCGACGTGAGGCGTGCTGTCGCTGCGACGGGTCACGCTGCTGCCGGTGCCGCGGGTGGTACCACTGCCAGGGCGGTTGCTGGAGTTGCCACGCACCTGGGGTGAGGTGGTCGTGGCGCGGCTGGTGCTCGAACTGCTGCGGCTCACCTGCGGGGCTGTCGTGGCGCTGCGGCTGACTCCACCGCTGCTGCGGCTCACCTGCGGAGCTGTGGTAGTGCTGTGGCTGACACCAGCGCTGCTGCGGCTGGTCACCGAACTGCTACGGCTCACTTGAGGAGAGCTTGTAGTGCTGCGGCTGGTGCCCGAGCTGCTACGGCTCACCGTGGGTGCCGTGGAATGGCTTGAGGAACGTGAGACAGCTGCCGATTGGCTTCTGCTGCTGGAGCTGCCTCCCTGTGAACGACTGCGGCCCTGGGCCGAAGCGTCGGATGCACCGATGATCAGGCATCCCATGAGCGCGAAGCTCATCATGATTTTTGTAACAGAAGTTTTCATAATTGTGTTGTTTTATATTGTCCAACAAGTGATTTTATCCGTTTCGTTTGTCTTTTAGACTGCAAGTGTGGTTACAAGTTTAACCACCGAAAATGACAGGTGGCCGCATTTCTGCCCTATTAGGCATAAAAATGCGACCAATTGCCATTTTTTATAGATGAATCTTGGATGGTGTACGGGTGCGGATGTGTCGGTTTATTGGTGGAGAAGCAGTTGGGCATCGCCGTAGCTCAGGAAGCGGAAGCCGTGTTCCATCGCGTAGTCATACATGCCGCGCCACTTGTCTTGGCCCACAAAGGCGGCCACCAGCAACAACAGCGTGGACTGCGGCTGGTGGAAGTTGGTGATCATGCCGTCCACGATGCGGTACTGGAATCCCGGCGCAATCATCAGCTGGGTGCTGCCCATGTAGGTGTCTGCATGATGGCGGTCCAGGTAATCGACAATGTTCTGCAGGGCTTTCCGAGTCGGGATTTCGCACGGGGTGGTGTAGGGCATCCATTGGGTGACAGTGAGGGCATCCTCATCGGCATCGGGGTTCTCTTCCAGGATCTGGCCGATGTAGTACAGGCTCTCGAGGGTGCGCACGCTGGTGGTTCCCACGGCGATGACAGGCCCTGGGGCATTGATGATGTCCTGGATGACGTCGCGCGGTACACTGATGAACTCGTAGTGCATCGGATGATCGCCGATGTGCTCGCTCTTGACAGGCTGGAACGTGCCTGCACCCACATGAAGGGTAATCTCACGACGGATGATGCCGCGCTGGTCACACTCGGTCAATACTTCGTCGGTGAAGTGCAGACCAGCCGTCGGGGCGGCAACACTGCCGTCGATGTGGCTATAGACGGTCTGATAGTCGGTCGAGTCGCTCTCCTCGGTGCCGCGGTTCAGGTAGGGCGGGATGGGAATCTCCCCGATGGCATCCAGCACGTCGGCAAACGTGCACTGTCCCTCGGCTCCGTCCCAGTCAAACGCAATCTCCCACGCATTGCCGCGCTGCTCGCCACGGGTGGCCGTGAGCGTTATGGGACACGGGGACGGTTCTTTTGTCCCATTTTGGATGGTGACGGTCTGGGTGAGTGGACCCTGTTTCCAGCGCTTGCTGTTGCCCACCAGGCATTGCCACACGCAGTGACCCGTGGTCTGGAAAATCTGCTCATAGTCGCGCGGCAACACCGGCTCCAGGCAGAAGATCTCGATTGTCGAGCCCGTCTCCTTGCGGAAGCGCAGGCGTGCATTGATCACGCGTGTGTTATTGTAGATGAGGGTCGAGCGCTCGGGCAGCAGCGACGGCACTTCCCAGAAGCGGCGCTCCTCCATGTTTCCTCCTTTATAGTACAAGAGTTTGCACTGCTCGCGCTGGGCCAGCGGGTGCTTGGCGATGCGCTCGTCGGGCAGCGGGTAGTCATAGTCGGCGATGCGCAGGGCGCGGATGTCGTCAATCAGGGCCATTTTCCTTTATGAATAGATGATGAGAACGATGGTTAATAATAATGTGAAAATAAGCATGTTGCGTGCCGTCTCGCCCAGCAGCGGGTTGAGGGCGGCTCCCTCGCGGTGGCGCAGCTTGTTCCATGTGGCCGTGTGCAGCACCAGATAGAGCACTGGGATAGCCAATGTCCACAGGGGCAGCACGTGGAACCATGCGATCATGAACCAGAACACTGCCAGCACCGCCATGCCGGTATAGCCGTTGAGCAGATAGGCAAAGGCGGCAGCCTTGCGACCATAGATGACCACCGACGTGCGCTTGCTGGCCTCTAGGTCATCCTCCATGTCACGGTAGTTGTTGATGAGCAGCACGTTGACAGCCAGCAGCCCCGTGGTGACGGACATGAGCAACACCAGCGGGTGAAACCTTAGCGCCATCACATAGTAGGTCAAGTTGACCGGCACGAGGCCAAAGAAGATAAACACCGTCAATTCGCCCAGACCGTGATAGGACAGCGGGTAGGGACCGGTGCTATAGGCTAGGGCTGCCAGTGCGATAACGATGCCCACGGGGAGCAGCCACCAGCCCCCATAGGGGATGAGGCAGCAGCCCACGGCGCAGGCCAGTGCCAGCAGGCCGAAGGTGACGTTCCTGAGTGTCACGGGCTTGATGTCGCCCTCGGTGACACCGCGGCGGGGACCCACGCGGCCTGGCTTGTCGGTACCTTGCAGGTAGTCAAAGTACTCGTTGGCGGTATTGGACACAATCTGGGCCAGCAAGGCAAACACCAGGCACAACAGTGCCGGCACCCACTTGAAGTGGTTGTGCCACACGGCCAGGCCGATAGCGATGACAACGCCGCTCAGCGACACGGGTAACGTCCGCAGCCTGAAGCACTCCAGCCATATCTTAATTTTCTTTTTCATTATCTTTTTTTTCAATGCGGGTGCAAAATTACAAAAAGATTGCCTCGGTGTAGAGAAAAATAACTATTTTTGTGGATTCACTGGTGTGCCAATGGCACTAGTGAGGCTAATAACAAATATAAGAATGAATATGGAACAAGAGAATCAACAACCGCAGCCCCCTGTGTTCAATCCATCGGATCAGGTGCCGCCAGTCGCTCAGGACTATTCCCCTTATCCCCAGGAGCGGCCGATGCTGGAGTTTGTCGAGGCCAATAAGATATTCTGGCGCAAGGGCTTGGACTTTAAGGGCCGTGCGCGGCGCAGCGAGTACTGGTGGGGCTATCTGGTGTACTACATGATCACGACAATCTGGAGTGCGCTGGCCGGAATAATCGCCTTCGCTGTCAATATTCAGCACTTTGATGAGATGCTGGTCGACGACATGGCCATGATGTCCCGTTTCCTGCCTGTTTTTTTGATAGCGCTTATCCCCTTGATCGCTGTGATAGTGCCGGTCTATGCCGCCCAGACGCGTCGCCTGCATGATGTTGGCCGCAGTGGCTGGTGGATCGTTATCAGTTTAATCCCGTTGTTGTTCTATCTGGCGACAATGTTCTTTTTCTTAGATGCCTATACGAGCGAGGACACGACAATGCTGGCGGTAATCGTCATCTCGATGCTGCTGTCGGCTGCCTTGGCTGTTATCCTGAGCATCGTCATCCTGGTCTTCACCCTCCAGGACAGCAAGCCCGAAGAAAACGAGTACGGTCCATCTCCCAAATACTATTATGGGACTGAATATAAATGAAATAGAACCGCAGCCACCTGTGCTCAATCCACGGCAAGATGTTGAACCAGGGGTGACCATGGGACAGCCCATTCTCGTGCCGTCGCCATCTATGGGTTTCCTTGATGCGGTTGAGACTTGCATGGCCAAATACTTTGACTTCAAGGGCCGTGCGCGCCGCAGCGAGTTCTGGTGGCTCATCCTGTGCGGAACCCTGGTGGAGTGGGGACTGAGTTTCTTGGGCTCTGCATTCACTGCTTTTAGCGATGGGGCATTTTTCAATTTCTTTACTTGCCTGGGCGTTGTGCTCGCAGTGATCTTGTTCATCCCGCAATTGTCGGCAGCTACGCGCCGCTTGCATGATACGGGACGTAGCGGCTGGTGGGTGTTCGCCGATGCGTTGCCGATAGCAGCTCTGTGTGTGATGCTATTGCTGACGTTTTCCATTAAGCAAGGTGGAATTGAAAGCCTGAAGGCTGTCGGGGATGCCATGGAAGATTTGATGGTGTGGGTTGCCTTGGTCGTGATCCCGCTTACAACTCCATTGTCGGTAATCATCCTGGCCTTCACGCTCCAGGACAGCAAGCCCGAGCAGAACAAGTACGGCCCGTCGCCCAAGTACGATTATTCACCAACATCATTATAACATTATGGAACAGAATCAACAATCACAGCCCCCTGTTTTTAATCCTCAAGGTCAGATCCAACCGCCTGCACCGCAGTACCAACCCCGTGTGACCGCTTCGCCGATGATGGATCCCATCACGGCCGTCAAGACGTGCTTCAAGAAGTATTTCGACTTCAAGGGGCGTGCCCGTCGCAGCGAGTTCTGGTGGTTTGTCCTGTTTGTCAATGTCGTCTCGTGGTGTTTTTCGATTGCCGGCATGGTGCTGCCAGCCGTTGGTTATGTGAGCATGGCATTCGCATTGGCCATTATGATACCGCAATTTGCTGTCTTGTGCCGCCGTCTGCACGATACCAATCACGGTAGCTGGTGGGTAGTGCTCCTGGCAATTCTGGTGCTGGGTTATCTCGTGTCGTTCTTCTTGTTGGTCGGCTCCAATTATGAGATGTTGGTCAACAGCAATAATCCGCAGGATATGATGGGCGCGGCCCAAGATATAGCCAATTCCGTCCAGTCGTCCTCGGGCATTGCAACCATCATGATGGGTTGCGCGTTGGGCACCTTCATGCTCACCATAGTCCTCTTGATCTTCTGCGTGTTAGACAGCAACTGGAACGAGAACAAGTACGGCCCCTCACCCAAGTACAAGTGAGAGATAAAAGATAAGAGATAAGAGATAAGAGATAAAAGATAGGGAGGCCTTCGTGAAAGTTATGCCTAAACACCTCAATATCAATGCTGTTATGGTATTTCTGCGTAAAAGGGCTTGCTATTAAGCCCGTTAGGGCTGGTCAGGGCATAGGCAGGGGTGGAGCAAAGCGGAACCCCTGTAAGTGAGCATCCAATCATCAATTAACCCCGTTAGGGGTGACAGATTGTGTATCAACAACTGACTGCCGTCCCTAATGTAGTTCTATATTTCTATGAAGTTGTAATAATCTCTCATGTCCTCTGGCAGCCGGGTTTGAGGTTCAATGCTCAACGGGTATATCGTGAGCGTCGCTTTTTCATATGGCTGGACATTAGGAAATGCAAGCTGTAACGCTTGGACTCGTTCCTTTTGGACATAGTCGCTCTTGGCTGCATTTTCTGACCAGCAGAGGAGGAATAGGTCTGCATTCTTGATGTAATCTTGTATCACGAGTGGGTAGATGTCTCCGCCTTTTAAATAGTGCCGGTCAAAGAAATAGTCGATCCCTTGTGCCCGGTAGCCTTCGGCGATGTACTTTACCTTGTCTTCGTCTTGATGAGCATAGGAGATAAAGATTTTCTTGTACTGGCGTGATATGACATTTGCGGTCCTCTCAACCTCAACTTCTTCGGATGTGACATCTGTGATGAAATCAAGTTCGCCGATCATCGAGTGATTGACAGAAATAAATATCTCACCATATAATCTATCATCTTCCCAGTTTTCGCTGATCGTGGCATGGAAACAAACTTTTGTATAATCTCCTTGCCAGATGATTGTTTTTGTGGAGCGCTCAATGTGAAGTCCTCTTATTCTCAACTGGATATCAATTTGGTCACCCTTTTTTAGCTTAGCCTGAAGAGGCGTAAATGCTTTTTCGCTTGACAAGTGGTCGCATTGAGTCGCTTCAGCGCAGACCGTGTCACGCTCTCCGTCGCTGTAGAGATACACTTGTATCATCATACTGCTCCTTCTGCTGACGGTATCTGGAAGAAAAGCGGATGCATAGGAAAGATCTGATTTTCGGCCGAATATGCGTTGAAATAGGTTCTTCTTCTTTGGCAGATATCTGGTTTCCATTCTTTGACTGCCTCCTCCAGCAAGATGAATCAAAAGAAGAATGAACCGATCTCCAGGCTTGACTGCATAATTCAGGATGCATTGTTCTCGGCCGTCCTCATCATAAAAATCAAGAATCTCGGGATCTTCTTCACCCTGACTGGGGAATGCTAGTAAATATTGAATTGGATTCTCCCAATTGTCAAATCGGGGTAGATGAAATGCCTTAACAATTTTATCACAAAGTTCCCTGATTGATAGATAAGGGTCTATAGTGATTTCTTGGTCGCTGATATCACTCCCTTCAATATCAATGAGGATGTTGAATTTGTCATCATCATTAAGAATATCTGAATCGTCAAGAACCGTGTTCTCATTACAGCTGGGACGCTTTGTCGGGTCTGCCAGTTGGTGACTGAAGTCCAGCAATTTCTGCATCTTTTCCTCGTCATTAGCTATGATGCTTAAATTGTGGTATAATTCAGCGTGAATATCAGATAAATTCATCATGTTGAACAATTAATGTGTTTATACTTTTCTGACACGGATGTCAGATCGAAAGGCGGCGCAGCAGGTCGAGCAGGTCGCGGTCGATGGGCTTGTCGCGGCGGATAGCCTTGGAGAAGGGGACATAGACGATCCTTTCGTCGTCGTCGCCGATCATGATGTTGCGCTGACCCTCCAGCAGGGCATCGATGGCTGCCGCACCCATGCGGGAGGCTAAGATGCGGTCCTGAGCCGTCGGTGAACCACCGCGCTGCAGGTGACCCAGGATGGTCACGCGCACGTCATACTTGGGATATTCCTTACGCACCCGCTCGGCCAGCCCCATGGCACCACCCGTCACGGGACTCTCCGCAACCAGGACGATGGACGAATGCTTGCTCTTGCGGAAACCGCTCTCGATCAGCTCTTTCAACTGATCGACCTCTGTCGCGATTTCGGGAATGATGGCGGCCTCGGCACCTGTGGCGATGGCACCGTTCAGGGCCAGAAAACCCGATTCACGTCCCATCACTTCAATAAAGAACAGCCGCTCGTGGCTGCTGGCCGTGTCACGGATGCGGTCCACACACCACATGATGGTGTTCAATGCCGTGTCATAGCCGATGGTGTGGTCGGTGCCGCTCAGGTCGTTGTCGATGGTTCCGGGCAGACCCACGATGGGGAAATCAAACTCACTGGCAAACTGGCGTGCGCCGCTCAGCGAGCCGTCGCCACCGATGACCACCAGCGCGTCGATGCCATGCTTCTTGATGTTCTCGTAGGCGGCCTTGCGGCCCTCTGCAGTGCGGAACTCCTTGCAACGTGCCGTCTTCAGGATTGTGCCGCCATGGTGCATGATGTTGGACACGTTCTGGGCCTTGAAGTCCACAATCTCGTTTTCCACCAGGCCGCGGTAGCCGCGGTAGATGCCTTTTACCTTAAATCCATTGTAGATTGCCGAGCGGGTCACCGCACGGATTGCCGCATTCATTCCTGGGGCATCTCCGCCCGAAGTCAATACGCCGATAGTCTTGATAGCTGCCATAATACGATTTGATTTTTGGTTTTGTCTCTGCCTGCAAAGTTAGTGATTTTTTGTTATTCAACAAAAAAACGGTGGCTACTCACGCAGACACCGTTAATTCTCATGTTTTATTGCTTGCGGTTTTTTCAATAGTTGGATTAGAATTCTAAGGTCGGGCTTAAATAATCATTTAATCAACATTAACTACCATCAAAAGATTTTTCTTATTTCCTTTTTAAAAGACATTTTTTTCAAATAATCTTTTTATATATAGATTGATTCGCAAAAAATGCCATTTGCGATGCAAAAGTACCTTAAAACCCTCGGTGGCGATTAGGAAAAATCCGTTTTTTATTTGTATGAATTGTTGTTTTTTTGACCTGAAATTTGTCTAAAAATTACTCGCAAATTTCATAATCTGTTGTTAATCAAGTTGATGAAAATACAACTTTGATATCTGAGGCGATAATCAAAAAAATACAAATTTACCCTATGCCATGACGAGGGCCACCCATCGATGTGATGGCCCTCGTGAGGGTGTCTGTGGCGTGTTACGGCTTGTCCTCGGCAATAATCACCTTGCCGGCGCTGTGGGCACTCAGCTGCGGGGCATACTGGCACTGGATGGTGGCGATGCCCGAGGTGAATTCACCGGGATTGGTCACCCACACGTCATAGCCGATGATGTGGGTGCCCTTGTCCAGGCTGTTGATGAAGACGTTGGTCTGCGTGTCCTTGGTCTCCTGGTAGAACCAGGTGTTGTCCTCGCTGCGGTAGCCCGAGAGCTGGTCAACGGGCTCGAAGCAGGCGGCACGCTCGTCGGTCATGGTCACAAAGTCCATGTCCTTGTTGGTCTTGATGATGACGCGCACCTTCACCTTGTCGCCCACCTTGAATGACGTGGCGCTGTGCAACGAGCCGTCCTGGGCATAGACATAGTACTCCTTGCTGATGGATACCTCCTCGATGGCCTTTTCCTTGATCTGGGTCATCGGGGCCTTGAACTGGCTGTAAACGGCACCCCAGGCAGGACCCTGGCCCGTGCGGTCGATCACGACACTGCCAGTCGTCGTGGCGGGTAGGGTGGTGCGGAAGTAGCCCAGCCACTCGGCCATCTTGTCGAGGTTGATGGGCCGGCCTGCCACGGTGATGGTGGGCGTGGTGCCACGGTCAAGCCACTGGCTGCCCGTGCTCAGGATGCTATAGACGGCATCGGCGGCAAGGCTATAGCTGCCCCAGTCGTTGCTCTGCTTCATGAGCAGCATCCACTTGCGCACCTGGTCGATCTCTTGTTGACGGGGATCCACCTCGCTCATGGCACGCAGGATGGTGCTGGTATAGGCCACCTTGTCCAGTTCCCACCAGCCGTGACCCGTCTGCAGGTTGTCCCAGTACATGCCCAGGCTGGGCTTCACGACGGCAAACTGGCGGATGCTCTCGATGATCGTGCGGGCGGTCTTCTGGTAACCGTTGCGGTTGAGTGTCAAGGCGTAGTAGGCCTTCTGCTTGAGGGCGATGCCCTTGCTCCAGTTCTTGTCCATGTACTTCACCGTGTTCTTGAACAGGCTGGTGCTGGCGCTGGATTGCTGCTTCACCTCGGGGAAGAGGGTGCGCGTGTAGGCATAGTCGGTAAACTCGCCGTAAGGCTCCCTGTTGTACTTCTTGGCCAGGTTGAACTGGCGCACGTTCTCGTTGTCATAGTAGGCCACGGCGCGGTTGATCATCGAGGTCAGGCGGTCGTCGTCGGGCAGGTAGCCCAGGTGCTTGATCTCGCCGAGGAGTTGCAGCACGGTACCCGTAGTCCAGACGTTTGACTCGCAACCCGGGTAGCGGAACCAGGTGAAACCGCCATCGCCCATCTGCAATGACTGCAGGGCGGTGATGATCTTCTCGTATTCCTTCTTGACGATGGCCTCGTCAAACAGTTCGTTCAGCTTCGACATCCTCAGCGTCTGGCGGTCGGCCTCACGCATCCAGGGCGATGCCAGCAGGGTGCCGATCTTCAGGTCTTGGTTCTTCTGGAGCATCGACATGAGGGTGCTGTCCTCGTCGTGCTGCTTCCAGTAGGTAACGGCCTCCTTGATCTGGGGCTGTGCCTTGGCCACGCCTTGAGCCACTTGCAGGGCAAACAGGCTGTGTGCCGCATGGGAAGCCACCTGGTAGTTGTCACTGAAGATGGTGGGCAGTGCCAGCACGCAGTACCACACGGGGTTGTCGCAGTATTCGAGCGTCACGCGGGCATCCTTGGGGAACTGGGGCAGCGGCTGCTCGAAGTGGGACTGGGCGGCCTCGATGTAGAAGGGCTCGGTCTCAATCACGGGCGAGATGGTCGTCAGTACGGGTACCATCACCTGCTCCCCGTCGCCGAAGCGGTCGTTAGCCGCCTTGATGCGGAAGCCCACCATGGCGATTGTGTCGGGCACCTGCCAGTCGATGGTCACGGCCTCGCTGCCGTTGCCGTCAAGCGTCAGGTTGAACTTGCGGGTAGCATATACGTCATTGGTGCGCGGGTCAAACAGCTCGATCATGGCAACGCATGAGGCGGCCACGTCGGTGGCGTTCTGCACGGTGGCGGCCAGTGTGGCCTTGTCTCCCTGGCGCAGGAAGCGCGGCATGTTGCTGCGCACCATCAGCGGCTTCTGGGTCAATACCTCGGCCATCCAGATGCTGCCCGTCATCTTCTTGTTCCATGCCACGGCCTGGGTGATCCAGGTGGTGTTGAAGTTGGGCACCTCAAACTCCACTTGGGCGTTGCCCTTGTCATCGCTGGTGAGCATCGGCATCCACAGGGCGGTCTTCACGTCACTCAAGCGCACGGTCACTTGATTGAGGTTCGTCTCGTCGTCGGTCTGTACCTGAATGCCGGCAACCCGGCCCTCAAGGCCTCTGCTGACGTCGGCGACGATCCTGTTGTTCTCGCTGCCAGCGTAGCTGCTCTTCTTGGCAGTTCCATAGGCCACAACCATCACTTCATCAAGGGTTGCATCGTTTTCTTCCAGACTGATTGACATCAGCGCTTCCTCGGGTGCCATCGCCTCACTCAACTGCATGCTTTTCATCACGCGCCCACGTCCATAGCCGTAATCAAAGAAGCCTTGGTAATAAGTATATAACCCTGGTAGTAAGACGCTGGCTTCACCGTTATAGTCGAGCATCTTGCCCATCCATGAGGCCCAAGAGGATTGTGAGCCTCCCAGAGCGGTGCCGTTGAAGCTGTATGCGTTAAAGCGGGGTGTCCAGTTGGCAAAGGGCCATTCGTTGCTCTGGATGCTGGCGATGGCCTTGTCAAACATGTCGAGCATCATTGCGGCGCGCACGGGTTTGCCGTTCTGGTCGGTGATGCTGAATGTCCAGTGCTCCATGTCGCCTGGCACGAGCTTGTCGCGGAATGACGTGGCGGTAACTTTTACGGCCTCGGCTTTATAAGGATTCTGCAGCGTGACTGTCTCAATCCATCGTTTGGTGCCGTAGTAGGTGATGAACGTGACGGTCACGTCCTTGCCGGCTTCCTTGGGCAGCTGGACGGTGAAGTCGTGCATGCCCTTGTCATAGGTGAGCCAGCCCTGGGCGATGACATGGTCACATGTGCTTGCCACATAGTATATATAGGCCTTGGGGGTGGATACGCCCACGGTGATGTGGCCCATGTTTTTCTTGTCCACGGTCTGCTCCAGCGGCGTGAGCCACAATGGGCAATCCTTGACGGGCGATTGCTTGTCGCTCTTGCGGTAGAGGGTGATGACGCTCTCGTCATCCACGTCCTCCTCGTCCTCCTCGGCATCGAGGATGTGGACTTTCAGCTTATACTGACCCGAGGGCAGGCTGGTCAAGTCGATGGTCGGGTCGGCGGTGTCAAGATTTCCTGTCAGGACGGGTACTTTGCCATCAATCGGGATGACCTCCCAGGTGCAATAGGTGTTGGGGTGCTCCTCGTCGGTGGTGTTGTACTTGAGCGGCAGCTTGATGGGCTTGTCGTTCAGGTAGATGCCGCCATTCTCACTACCCAACTCGATGCCGCGGCGTGTGCCCACGATAAAAGAGGTGCTCTCCTCGTGGGTCTCACCGGCATCGGTCGTCACGGTGGCCATGACCTGGTAGTTGTATTGAGCCCAGCAGCGCTTGCCGGGACGGTAGTCATCGTTCTCCTCAAACAGGTCGGGGGCAAACTCGATGGTGAAATTGCCCTGCTCGTCGGTGACGACGGTCGTGTCCTGCAGGTGCTCCCCATTGTCATAATTCATTCTCCACCACCACCAGCTCCACTCGTTCTGGATGAGTGACAGGCGCACCTCGGTGTCCTGGACGGGCAGGCCGCTATAGGTCATCACCTTGCCGGTGACCTTGACGGGCTGGCCGGCGACGTAATTGTGCCGAGCATCGGGGAAGGTGACCTCAAATGTCGGTGTCTTGTACTCGCTCACATTGACTGCCTTCATGGCCAGGTGATCATAGTAGTGGTTGGCACCCTTGGTGCGGGTCTCGATGACACTGATCGAGAAGCGGCCGTTCATGCGGTCCTTGGGCACGAGGAACGATCCCTCGATGCGTCCGAAGTCGTCGGTAGTCAGCGTCAGCGTGTCGATGGGCTCGTTGTTGCTGTCATTGAAATACACATCTACCGTCTTGCCTGCCAGTGCCTGGCGGCCCTTCTGGCTCTCGCTATAGACGATGGCTGCCCACTGCACGGTCTCGCCCGGGCGGTAAACGCCCAGGTCGGTATAGACGGTGGCCGTGTTGCTCGTGTTGTCGCTCTCGTGGATGGTCGAGTAATTGACTGGCTTAGCGTAATGATCGTCGCCCTTGACGCCGGTCAGTTGATGGGAATAACGGGAATAACGGGAATCCCGGTCGTCCTTGAAATCGGGGACTGCGATGATACCGCTGTCGCCTGTGATTCCCCATGTCCGGTCTTTCTCGTCCTTGATGGTCACCGATGGCAGTGGCTTGCCGGTGTTGACATCAACGGCAGCGACAAGGTCCTTGTTGTCACGGCGTGAGATGGTGAACAGGGCGATGTCGGTCACACTCAGGATGGAGTAGCTATTGATGTCGGGCTCACTCGATTTTTGGGTGTCACCTTCGATTTCGGGCAAGATGACATAGGCCCCATAGGGCAGCGGCGGCAATGTGGTTTCCACATCCTCGACATTGAACGGCACATAGCCCTGTATCTTCACGGGATGGCGCGAGACAAGCTGTAACATGTTCTTATTGATCCGGGAATTGCTTTTGAGCAATGCCTCGGGAACACGGTACACCTCGATGATCAGCGAGTTGACATTCGAGACGTTGGCAGTGACTGTGATTTCGTCACTTGAGGATCGCACCGTGGGATACTTGAGATGCACATTCTTGGCCTCGAGCTGCGTGATGCGGTTCTTCACTGTCGTGCTGAAAACCGAGTTGGGAAAACGTGCCAGATACTCTTTCAGCTCCTTGTATTGCACTTTGTTGTTCTCCCAAGACATGAAATCGTGCATATAGGCGCAACATTCGTTGTCCTGATACTGCTTGTAGGTCTCAAGGGTAATGCGCTGAGTCTGGGTCAGGGCATAGATGCGGGCGGGCACGTTGCCCTCGGTGGTCGCCAGCCAGTCGGCCTTGATGCGCTTCT
>JAFTEU010000115.1 GCA_017453505.1 Muribaculaceae bacterium | reverse complement strand
TATTTTTGAGTAGATTTTGTTTTAGCTTTGCAGGAGCATAGCGAGCTATGGTCCAAGAAGATAAGACAAAATATGCCAAAAAGAAACAAAATACAGTCAACATAGAAGATAAACATTTCGGTAATTTATAGAAGTCCCCTGAAAGAAATGGCCGTCATATAGTTCCCGAGGCGGTCAACATATAACTCTTACATAATTATTATCACAGTAGATGGCTTGGACCTGCTGATAGAAGCACGTCCAAGCCGTTTTTCGGGGGTCAAGCCTGGCCATATGGCGCTAGTCGAGGGCATCGAGGAGGATGAAGGAGGCCCAGTGGCGGGCATCGGTGTAGCCTTGCCGGCGCAGCAGCTGCTGTGCCTGGACGAGGGCCTGGCGCTTGGTGCACTTGCCGCTCATCATGAGTCGGTAGAAGTTGGCCATGAGCAGGGCTGTGGACGCGTCATCGACGTTGTTGAGGCTCATGAGCAGGGAATGTACACCCGCGTTCTTGAAGCCGCGTTGCAGGCCGAAGACACCGTCGCCGCCCAACTTGCCGAGGGCACTCTCGCAGGCCGAGAGCACGGCAAGGTCACACTGGCGCAGGTTCATGCGGGCCACCTCGGCGGCGGAGATGAAGCCGTCGTCTGAGATATTGGCTCCCGAGAGGGCGAGGAAGCAGTTGTCCATAGACTGGGCATCGGAGGCTCCCTGCTGATTGTTGAAGAGGCCGTGGGTGGCGATGTGGAGGACGTTGACACGGGTGTCGTTCAGGCTCAAGAAGGCATTGCGGGTGGCCATGGTGCCCGTCAGCTTGTCGATCTTGCCGACGCTTTGCTGTAGCACCGTCTGAATGTCGTTGAGCTCCTGCCGCGTGCTGGCCAGGTCGGACAGACCGCGGTTGCCACGTGCCGATTCCAGGAAGGGCGAGTCGAGCCTGTCGGAGGGGTCGTCGCTCTCGTTGTAGTCGATGTCGCCCATGAGGGTGACGCGTTCGACGGGCGCATTGTGGCGCTTGTAGCACAGCTCCTTGGTCGAGGAGAGGCGGAAGACGTCAAATTGCTCGGACAGCGGCTTGCCGTCATAGCGGAGGTACTCGATGGCGATGCGGTTGAAGGCACCGTCGGCCGAGAAGAAGATGCGGCGCTTGCCGGCCAGATAGGGGGTCAGTTCGCCCCAGACGAGGTTGCCGTCCAGGTCGAAGAGACCCTCGTGAGCCTCCATGGCGCTGGCGATGGCCTGGCTGCACACGAGGCGGACAGTGGGCATAGCCATGTCGGCGGTGATTACCAGGGCGACGATGTAGTTCTCGTTGTCAAAGATGCTGGTGTTGATGGCGACGAACTCGATGGCGACATCCTGCTTGCCCAGGGCGTGCTGCACGTCGTGCCAGTCGTGGGAGATATAGTCGGTGAAGTCGGCCAGCTCGGCGCAGCCTCGGTAGAGTTGCTGCAGCAGCGTCTCGTTCTGCCGGGACAAGGCGAGGATCTGATTGAGGTTGTCGTTGCCTCCCTGACGCAACTGGGCGATGCGTTCAGCGTTGTCGCGGGCCTGGCGGTATATGTCCTTGAGCTTGCCGTCGCCCTTGGCGGCGAGGACTTTCTCGAACTCGATGGACGAGTTGAGGAGGATGCCCTTGGAAAGCAATGCGGCATCATAGACGATACCTGCCAGCTGTTCCATGAGCGCATCCTGTCCTACGGGCAATTGCGTCATCAACTCATGCAGCTCGTGGATGGTGGCAGCCTCGTCCTGCCAGGTGATCATGCGCTGGGCCTCGCTCTGGGTGCGGAACTCGTCGCGGATGGCATCGCGCACGGCGCTGATGTATTGCCTGTAGTAGTCCACCGCCTGCGCGTACTCGCCAAGCATGGCATAGCTGCCGGCGATCTGGGCCAGTTCCCGTGCATAGGTGCGTTGCCCGAGGTGGTTGCGGGTGATCTCGAGGTTGGCCTTGCTATCGTTGATGATGCGAGTCAATGTGGCCGTGCGTGCCTGGTCGGGGGCGGTGTAGTCCATCTCGGGCATGGGGCGTCCGGCAGAGGCATAGCAGAGCTGCAAGGAGGAGTAGGCATCGCTCAACTTGTCGTTCATGCCACGCTGCTCCATCAACTGGATGGCCTGCCGGTGGTGTTCGATGCTGGCATCGTAGTCCTTGTTGTATTTCTCGGCCTTGGCCAGGTTGAGGATGGCCATGGGATATCGGTTGTCGCTGGTGTCGGTCGCCTGGTAGTAGTCGATGACCTGGCGGTAGCAGTCCTTGGCCTTCTCGTAGTCCTCAAGTCCCATGTAGGCCATGGCCAGCCCTGTGCGGCATTGGGCGAGGTTCTTGCGGGCTCCGCGGGAGTCGTAGCGGCCGAAGAAGTCGATGCATGCCAGGTAGCAGTCCGCAGCTTGCCGATAGTCATCAGCAAGGCCGGCGTTGATGGCGGCGCGGTACATCATTTGGATATAGGCCTCGCTCTCGCCTTCGGCGCGCTTCAGGGCATTGGCGGCCGAGCGGGCATATTCGGTGGCAGCGACATAGTCGTTCATGTTGGCGAGGAACTTGGCGTAGGCCTCGTGGACAGTGGCCGTCGTCTTGTCATCAAGCGGCATGGCCAGCGCCTTGAGGTAACACTCGCGGGCATGGTCGTTGTCGCCCGTGTACTCATAGTATTGGGCTCGCTCCAGCATGCACTTGGGCTCGTCACAGGGCTTAGACAGTTCATGCTTGTTATGGTCGTTCTGAAGCACCATGATGCGGTTCAGGTTAGTCTTGTCTCCCATTGCGTCATAGAGCATGCCAAGGCCTGCCAACAGGGACTCGTAGTCCGCGCCGTATTTCTCGACCATGGGCAAGGCCCGCTCCCAGGCTTGGGCGGCGGCAGCCAGGTCGCCTTTCTCGTTCAGTTCCTGTCCTTGCTGCATCAATACCCGCGCCTGTTCGGTCGTCTGGCCGCGCATGGTGGCGCAAGCGGCGGTCAATAGAATCAAAATGAATAATATCTTTTTCATCGTGTCAAATAAATGTAAATCTGTTAATTCAGCCCGTCAAGGAGGATGAAGGCTGCCCAATACTTGGGGTCTTCCCAACCAGGATGGTTGCGGACGGCTTCCTTGGCCAGTTTCAGCGCATCATGCTTAGTCATGCCTTCTCCAATCCAATTGCGGTAGAACTCGGTCATGAGCATGCAGGTTGCCTCGTCATCCACTTTCCATAACGACATGAGGATGCTATTGGCTCCCGCTTTCTTGAACCCTCGTTGCAAGCCGAAAACGCCCTCGCTGGAATTTACGTCACCTAAAGCTGTTTCACAAGCCGAGAGGACGACCATATCCATGTCGTTCAGGTCTATTTGGGCGATTTCCTGTGCCGTTAGCAAGCCGTCCTCCACTTCGTCGGGCACATCCCCCTCAAGAGCATTATTGGCTCCAGACAGAAGCAACCCGCTACGGCTTAATGCTTCATCTTCGGTATTGCGTTGCGGCAGATATTCAACAAAATCTGAAAAATCCCGCTCTGCACTTTCTTTAGAGTAGAATCCGTGGGTGGCTATGTGAAGTAACTGGACATTTTGCTTGCTCAGTGCCTTAAAAGATTCTTCGTTCCCTTCGTCACCCATCAGTTTGGTGACCGTCAGATGTTGTTTGCCATTGAGTAGCGCGCTGATGCCGTTCACTTCTTCAACTGTGCCGTCAAGAAATTCGGGGCTTCCGATGGCTCCTCTTAATTCACGAGAATTAAGTGCGCTCCTGCTGTTGTTTTGTGTGTTATTGGCGCTTTGCTGATGTGCTAGGCTTTGGGCAATCATGTCCTCAACAGGTGTGCTGTAATTCAGCCCACCATACAACACGGCATGATTAATGTGGTGCTTGTTTCTGCTTTTTGCCAGTTCTCGTGTAGAGGTAAGGCGATAGAAATGGTACTCTTCACATCCAGGCAGATTTTCTATGCTTAGACTGTGCAAGGGACCAGATGGCGAGAAGTAAACATTCTCAATGCCTTCTAGACGATCAGCCAGTCTCCCCCAGATGATGTCATACAATTGCAGGTTGCGCATCTGGGTATCATTATCCAGAAAATCGAAGTCCCCAGAATCAATCACTAAGGTTGATCTGGGGTATGGGTCATCATGGCGCAATGTGAGAGCCAACGTGGCTTCAATATCAGTGCTATTATTAATAGCGAAAGTGATGAATTCAATGGCGATGTCTTTAGGCCCCAGTGCTTGTTGCACATCACGCCATGATGCCGTTAGCGGTTGAGAGAAATCAAAGCCGCTGGTCTTCAAGCGAATGGCCAATTCTTTCTCAATGCGGTCAGCTTGACTTCTCAATGTGACAACAGTACCCTGATCTGCTGACGAAGGATTCTCATAGAATCGTTCAATGCTGTTGCGTATGTTTCTCAACGAATCAAGGCTGGCCAACAAACTTGTGTCACCTAAACGTTGAATCTGTTCGTCGATACTGATTTCAGTGGAAAGCATGAGTCCCTTGGAGAACAAAGCGCTGTAGTCATATAGTGCCGATGCGTCATCAATGGGTTGATGAACATAATTGTACGTGAAATTGAACTGAGGAAAGGCATTTGAGAAGATATGCCGCACTTGATTCCATGCCGTCTTGCGTTCTTGTAACGATTGGCCGGTGAAATCATGAAGCAAGTTTTGCCTAAACAGTTCAAGAGACTCAGTATAAATAGAAAAGGCATTCTCGACATCACTCGATAGTAGCAGATGCTCGGCTAGATCTCGTTGGGTGATGGCATATAGGGTCGAATGTGTTAATCCCATTTCGTTAAGAACGTTAATTGCTCGTTTGCTCATCGAGACGGCATCGTCTTTTAAGTCATAGTGATCAAGACACCAAGAGAGGATGCGCAACGAGGTGACATAGGTAGTGTTATTACTCCCCATATTGGGATTTGAGTCAAGAATTTCAATGCCTCGTTGTACATAGTCGTAGGCATGCTGGATGTTGTTATTCATGTAATAGTATAGGGCAATCTGATTCGATAGGTTCACATAGGTAGTGTCATGTGTCATCCCTAGTCCTTCCAAAATGGTGCAGGCATCATATGTTGCCGAGAACGCATGATAATAATCACCCATTTGTCTGTAAACTGAAGCGGTCGAAGCTAAATACTCTGGTGCGAAAAGACTATCAATTGTGTTAGCTTTGCCACTCTCGATTTTCTCAAGGTAATAGTCTGAGATGCGCTGGTACAATGCGGCAGCTTTGGTGTATTCTCCTCTATGTTGATAGTTTTGGGCCAGCATAACCATGTAGTCAAACTGATATGGCTGCACTTTTGAATCTTCGGCTTGGCTGTTGCCCGTCATCTCGTTCAACTCGTTCTGGAGGCGGAAAGCGTTCAACTCATCGCCCTTTTCTCGATAAAGGTTGACCAGAGCACGCATCGTCTTTTTGGTACTGTTGTGATCTCTTCCGATAATGCGTGTTTCCAATTCAAGTAATTCGTTCGAAGCATTGATGGCTTCGTCTAAGAGGCCATTTTGATAGTACAAGCGAGTCAGAGAGTTCAATGCCTCGGCAAATTCTCTTGGATATGTTCCTTGGTAATTTCGAAGAATTGGAATCGCTTCTTTCAGGTTTGACATGGCCTCTGCGGCATGTTCTCCTTTTTTAAGGCAATCAGCTAGCACCAATAGTGAAACTGCATAGTCAGGGTGTTGGTGTCCTAAAACCTTGCGACGGATATCGACGGCATATTGGGCATATTCAATCGGATTATCTTGGTTGTAATAGTCCTCTTCACAATATTTTGCAAGTATAGTGAGAAGACGTGCAAATTCGTCACAATTCTCTCCCTTAATATCGCTCACAATCATTAAACCCTCATCGATGCACTTCCTCCAGTAGTGACGATTTTCGCTATCGACATGCCACCAGTGGATTTCGCCCAGACGGCCTAATGCCACACCATACTCGACACTGTTTTCACCATAAGACGCCTTGTAGAGGTTACAGGCTTCGGTAGCGACCGATATGGCTTCTTTCTCTTGTCTTGCCCGGCGCAAGCTATCCGCTTGAGCAAAGAGATCTTCAGCCTCAGGCAAGGTGTGTTCAGACGACTGCGCCCACAAAGCGGCTTCCCCAACAGAAACCACCCATACAATTATCAGCACGAAAAACTTCTTCATAGAGTGATGCGATTACATTAGTTTGATATAAATGCTTGATATCACAATCTAATTCTCGGCATCCATCAGTACAAAAGGTGCCCAGTAATAAGGTGATGGATACTCCTTGCGCAGTTCGTTAACCGCTTCGTTGAAAGATTGCTGCATTGAATTTCCTGTTAGCCATCGCTCATAGAACAGTTCCATGAATCTGGCAGTGCTCTTGTCGTTTACATTCCACATGGTGGCGAGAATGCTCTTGACACCAGCTTGCTTGAAACCACGATGCAGGCCGAAAACGCCTTCGCCACTGTATTCTCCCACAGCGGTTTGACAAGCAGAGAGCACTGCAAGTCGTGTGGAACTCAAGTCCAGCATTGCAACCTCGTTAGCTGTGATGATACCATCATTGTTTTCGGGTTGGTCGTTTGCACCCTCCCAAGTCTTGTTGGCATCTACCAATGCTAGGCCGCATCGCTGCATGCTGGAGTACATGGACATCGGGAAACGTGAAAGGAATTTGTTGGATTTGACATCTTCTGGGTTGACGAAGAATCCATGAGTAGAAAGATGCAACACTTGTGGACTATTATTGTTCATGGCGATGAGTGATTGTTCAGTCGGTTCAAACCCTATTCCTTGTTTAGCGTTTAGACCGTTATTGCTGAATATCTTGCTCAGGTTCTTCACTTCACTAAGCGTGAAGGGAAGATATCCAAAAGTTTCTTCATCGTCTACAATGGCTCCTCTCTCGTCCTCAATGGCCTTTGGTACGGATTGCGCAAGTTGCTCCTGTGAGGGACTGTAATAAATACCGCCAATGATTGTCGCATTTTGAGGTTTGGTGGTCGGCGCATTACGGCGCAGATCAATCAGGTCTCCTGTCGAAAGCATCTGGTGTAGCTCATAACGATCAGATAGGTATTGCTGGCTATCAATCTTGATGGCAGAAAATACCAAATCATTTAAGAAACCAGATGGTGAGAAATAGACGACGTTGACTCCTTCCAGCCGGCTTTCAAGCGGCTGCCAGATCCGTTCATACAAATGGAAACGATCTGCTTCATAGAGTTCCCTGGCCTTGCGGCTGGCCTTCATGTTATAGGTCTCTTGCAACTCAGTCCACAAGAAGCCGGCTTGACTCAAGGGGACATATACTGGCTCTCCCTGGGGCAGCAATACCAGGGCACCGAAGGAATCGGTTATAACAAATTCTATAGCGGCCTCTCCCTTGCGTAGCACTTGTTGCAGGTGTTTCCACTCTGGAGCGCTTGTGACCTCCATGGCTTGCAGTGCCTGGCGGTTGATTGCGCGTTCAAGGGCCTCTATCTGCTGCCGTAGCTTGGTGTACTCGGGATTGTATAGTGTGGCTTCCTCATGTTTTGACGGATCTACAGAGCTCATTGATTTCAGCATCATGTTCAAGTGATTCAAGGAATCCATTTTGGCTATGAGCGCTGCGTCTTGTGACTGCTGTATATGTTTTTTGATTCGTTCAGATGCACGCAGCAGTAAGCCCTTTTGTGCCAATTGCGCATCATAGCATTCACTGGCCAGGCGTTTGGGAAAGTGGGGCAACAATTCCAGTAAGCAATTACTGCCGGCACCTCCTTTATTGTTGACGAATTGTTCTCGTTCGCTCTGCGTCATCAAGTCAAAGTTTTGCTGAACCATCAACTGCTGGTAATGGAAATAATCCCGGGCAGGGGCGATGGCCATTTCATATTGTCCGGCCATGAAGTAAGTAGTGAACAGTCCCCAATTGAATTCTGCCTTGTTTTCTGGGCTGCTCATGGAGATGGGATTCTGATTGGCCATCGACTTAAGTTGTTGAAGCAACTGATTGGCTTCATGGTGGCGGTTTTGCATTATCTTGAGAAAAGCAAGTTGATGAGTGGCACGGTAACGATTGCTGAAATTGTCTGAACGGATAAGCCGCTGAAGGTAGGACTCGCCCCTGGCCGTGTCTTTTTCAACAGCAAGACAATACTCATATATTGTAGAATACAGTCTTCCTGTTTCTGAATCATTCAGGTAGTTTGGATTGTTTCTTTTCAGATCCTCCTCAATGTAACTGAACAGAGAGGGGAATTGTGCTTTAAATTGTTCGCGTTGCTGATGTAAACCGAGTCGCAGGTCTTCTATGTCTTGACTGGTGGCTTCGTCTGGAGGCAAAGCGTCGATTTCGCTTACACTCTTGCCCCATGCAGAAAGGATAGAGCCATGTTCATAAATAATGGGCTTCAATAATGAGATGGCAAGATGCTCGTCATAGCCACTACGTTGAATGATGCTCAAGGCCTCTTGTTGAATGGATAATAGAGCGGCTAGTTTGAGCTCGTCATCACTCTTGCTGCTGATCAAGTAGTATTGGTTCCACAGGAGATTCAGTAGCAGGTCATGTCTATTGAAGTAAGGATCGTTATGCAACGCTTCAATCTTTCCTTCCATCAACTGCTCGGCCTTGTCTTTCTCATCAAGCTCGTTGAGATAGAGGTCGCTCAGACCTGATATCAGGTTAGTGTACTCATTTCTCCCAGTGTTTCCATAGTGGCTCTCGGCATACTCGATGCCTTGCCGATACATCTTTTCGGCCTCGGGATATTGCTTTTTGTAGCGGTAGTAATCACCGATGATTCTAAATCCCTCAAGGAAGACACCGTCATGGTTCTCTTGCTGCTCAAAGGCCGGGATAGCTTCGTTAAAGAGACCATCAATCTCACCCTGACTGAGGGAGATGTCAGGGGAATAAAGCCCATAGTTGCCCAGGGCCAACTGCATGTGGCATCGCCATGGTTCTTCTTCGTCTCTATCACATCTACTGATGCCCTGTCGCAAGGTGTTGACCGCTTCATTATATTTGCGATGCGAGAATTGCAATTGAGCAAGATTGAATGAGATGTGCGCCGAACTCATCTTGCTGTTGTTATATAAACGCATACTTTCTTTTAGAGTACTTTCGGCCTGATGATTGATGGCGGAATCGGTCGCATTAATCTGAGCTAAGGCCAAATCATAAAGGCAATAGGCATACAGGGTCGAGCCCTCAGGTGTGATACGGCTCAGGTCACTGAATGAGATGTTATGTATTTCATAGGCTAGATTATTATTCTGCAGTATATCATGAAGATAAATGGCCAAGTTGCGACCAATTGAAATTGATAGCCAAGTGGGATGGTGATGACTGCGATAGTAGTTGCAGATGTCGGTGACATAATCTTGAAGTAACTGTGGATTCTGTTCGGACAATGCTTGCATGGCATGGAACATGTTCAACAAGTAGTAACCATATTCATCTGAGTCAGATGAATAGATCTTCTCGGCCAGGATGCGGATATCCTTGCATAGCGAGGCAGCCCTGTCGGGGTTGACAACCAACTGCTGATACATGATGCGGAACATATACACAAGATACATTTCGCTTTCCTCACCGTAGAAGTCAGCTATCTTATTCAACACGGACAGTGGGCTCATGAGCTCATACGTGTTTTGCATGAATGCGATATCGCAGTCCCACTTGAGAAGTTCGGCCTCAAGTGGCAGGATATCATTAGCAGGACAATAGGCAGTAAGAATATTCTGTATTTCACTGATGCGTGAATGCAATGTGGTGTGGTCTTTGCTTTGGAGAGCCATCTGCAATTCCAGCATTTGCAACTCAGCTCTGAGAGTCCTGACATCGTTGGCTCCATACAGTTCCTTGCAGCTTTCAATGGCTTGAGCAAGGAAACCTTCTATACCGTTAAAAACGTCTTCGGTGATTTGATCGGGAAGAATGCTATTCAATAGATGAACATTGACATAATCCTGATAAGTGGTGTTGCGTGAACTTAATTGGTAAATCAGGTTGCGCAGGTCGATATAGTCTGGATTATTTTTCCAATTTCTAAGGAAAGGTATGGCTTCCTTAGTGACGTGCCATATCTCTTGCCAATTCTCGGGGCAGTCTTCATCAAAAGGGTCAGCCGAGATGATGCGTTCAAGACGTGTGATCAATTCAAGTATTTTGTATTGTTCGTTTGCCGGATTGTTGGAAGACAATGCTTTTGCCAGCTGGGCATTCTTCAAGGCACCAGCCCGGGTCTCGGGACCATTGATTTGAGATATAGCAGAGATATAAACGCGGCGGCAAACGATGACCTGGTAGGAGCCTTCTCCATACTTCTTCTCGGCATATTGGAGCAACGATGAGGTAGCGGCTATCTTGTGTTTATTCCCCACGTCAAGTGTCCTGTTTTCAAGCACTGTAGCCAAATCAGCCAACTCAGATAGCCCGAATTTTTCACTTCCCTGCCTCAATAATTCGCAATCGGCCTTCTCGTGACTTCCCGCGACACAAGCCTCAGCGACCTGCTTGATTAATCCACTCTCGTCACTTTCAGTCTCATTGCTAAAACAAGGAGTGGCGCTAATTAACAGAAAGAGTATTAGTGATATTAATTTGCGAGTCATAAGTTGTGCTTTTAAAAACATAAGGTAAAGTTTATCTGTATCTCATTTTGCCCGTTGCTATTTGTAAACAGGCCTGATACCTCTGCCATAGTAAAGATAACCATTGGCCATATAGGCTTTTTCCTTTTCTGAAAAACGTAAACTACGGGCTAATTGAGGATTTGATGTAGAGCGTTCGGCTGTCCAATAATAGCCAAATTTATTCTGATAGTCAATCTGGGTACTACAAATCCATCCGCATGCAGGAAGAAAAATCTTGTTACCATTTGGACCAACTACATCAAACCCATAATGACCGTTATTCTGTTTCCATGACCATTGGCATTTGTCAATCAGCTCCTGAAATTGTTTTTCGGTAGGAATAGACCATTTCTCTCCCAGAAAGTTTGTGGATGCATCAAATTGAGCTGAAAATATTATTCCCTTAGGCTTATCTGCCGCGTTGTAGTTTCCTTGCGAATAATCATCCTTGGTCGTGATTTCTCCCCATGCAAATAACTCTCCAAAATCACTGGAGGAATAGGCACCAAGGTTTCTATCTCCCCATATTGTTCCACTGGGAAGGCCTAAATCGATAGGTCTACAATCATATTTTGCTTCAGTAGTTGATGTCTCTACAGGTATACTGGTATCAACCTGGGATTGATGGCGATATATGTGATTAAAAGGTATAAATGCCAAAACAAGTAAGCAGACTATACTTACTGCAATAGTGCATCCCATGTTCCTCTTTAGCCATGGAGTACCAATCTTAATATATGGAGGAGTCCCCCCTGTGTAACCCTTTATATTGTTTGTTCCTTTGTCCTTAAAATGGACGTTTTCTACATACAGATGTATTAAACTATCAAATAACTTCTCACGCTGTTCCTTAGATGATATATCAATGTAATCGATGTGTGGAAAATTAAATTTGAACCAGCCTCTTAGCCCTTTGCCATCAATTACTATTGGAATTATTCTTTTTTTCTCGTTCTGAGCATAGATAATTTCTTTTCTCGTCCAGTCAGAGTTAATTGAGTTATCGGATAGCATGAATAGAACCATCTCGCAGTCTTCGATAGCTTGACGAATGTCATCATCAAAGAAACTACCAATGGAGATATCATTGAGATCAATCCAACATTCTGTATTGAGAAGATCATCTATTTCTTTTATCAATGGCAAAACAATATCTTTGTCATTGCGAGAATAACTAATGAAAATTCTCCCTTTTGAATTCATAAACAATTTGTGCTTGTTAGTTGCTGATGATGACGAAGGAGATGTCGCGGTTGGTGCAGTTGAAGACTTCGAGCTCGACGGTGTTGCGGCGGTTGTTGGGGAGGTCGAAGGCGATTTTGCGCTGGGAACGGCCTGTCCTGAAGTCGCGTGTGTCGTTGTGCCACACGTTGAGCCCGGCGTTGTTGGTGCAGTGGACCTTCATGGAGACGAGGCCGCCGGACTCGGCGATGACGGCGAGCTCTTGGTGCCCCTTGGAGGCAAAGGTGTAGCGGGTGCTCTTGCCGGCCTTGACAAAACAGGTGCGGGTGAGGATGGCACCGCTCGCAGCGCGTCCGCGATGTGTGGCGGTGCGGTTCATGTCGTCGGCATGGCGGTAGATGTCATCGCTGGTGGCAAGGCTGTCGGCAAAGGCTTCGTCAAACACGAGATGACCGTTGAGGGAGCCGATGGTGTCGTCCTGGCAACGCAGGCTGTTGAAGTTGACGACATCGCACTCGCGGAGCTCTCTTGCTGACTGTGTCAAGGCAGCGCTGTCGCCAGCGGCTGCGGCATCACGCATGGCGATGCAGGCATCGATAGCGCCCTGGATGATGTCGGTGGTGTCGTTGACCTCCTGGGCTTCCTGAGCCTCTTGAGCCGAAATGTTGAACGTGCTGATACATACAAGTAAGGTGAAAAGGAAAGAGATGCTACGTTTCATAGTGTATAAAGGAGTTAATTAGTGGTATTCATTTCGATGATGACTCTGAAGCCCACGGTTTGGTCAAGATTATTGGGGTCAACCACCTTGCGTGAGGTGGCCGTGACCTCACTGGCCGGAGAGGTGTAATTGCCACCGCAGCAATAGATGTCGCCCCCGCTGATGTTGCACAACTCGCTTGCATTACCGCTCATGTCAAACAGATCCAGGAAATTGGGGAAGAGCTCCTGCTGTCCGTTGCTGGGGTGCAGCGCATTGCCCGAGTTGTGCTCATACCAAGCCACACTGTCGGGATCGTTGCTGCCGACGTAGGTCGTCGTCTCCTTGTTCTCGCCTCCCCGTGCCGCATATTCCCACTGATCTGGTGACGGTAAGGTGAATGACACATTGGTCATGTCGTGCAGCCAGATGAGCTTCATTCTGATGTTGCCCATCGAGATGCCCGTGATGGGCACGTCTCTCATTACCGGGTCGATGGTGTCGCCATCGAGGCCGTGCCATTGCCCCTGGGTGAACTCGAACTGGCTCATGTAGAACTGGTCGCCGACGGGCACCATCTTGCTCAGGATGTCGTCGATGGTTTCCATCTGTATCCTGGTCAATGCGGTGTCCAGCACCAACAAGTAGTCGCTGTATTTCTTCTCGAGTTCGGCCCGCAGGTCTTGCAACTCGATTCTCTGTTGCTCGATGGTATCCTTCTGCAGCCCTTTCTTCCAGAAGAGCCAGCATGTGCCCAGCACAATGAGCAGGGCGGCAATGACACCGGCAATCGTCATCCGCTTCATGAAGCGGTTGCGCTTGTCGATGCGAGCCAGGGTCTCTCTTGCCGCATCATAGTCCTCGTCCTTGTGGCCTAGTGCAGTGCGTGCGCCCAGCTTGTCGACGAGCCGGTTCTTGATCATGAGGTCGGTCGTCACACCCAGGGCCTGGCCGAAGCTGATCTCGGAGTGCTGGTGGGACCCTGCCGCAGTCTTGATTTCCTCGGGAACCCCCTCGGGGAAGCCGTCAAACTTGTTGTCGGGGTTGACCGGGACGATGTGCTTGCCCAGCCGGGAAGCCATCAGGATTTCCTGCCTTACCCAGTCGTCCTCATTGACGCATCGGTCCATCGAGTGGTCGGACAAGACGATCATGAAGACCGGTGCATCCTTGATGGCGGCCTTGATGTGGTCGCTGAAGATGCCGTCGGTCAACTCGTCATAGTCAAGGAATACCTTGTACCCGCGCTGGATGAGCATCAACTGCAGTATGCGCGCATACTGTGCGCCTCCCTGGCGACGGTAACTGATAAAGATGTCGTATTTGTTCTGTGCCATAATGTGATGACGGATGTTTAAATGTTTACTTCGGGATGGGCTAGCTGCGTTTCTCCTGGTCGATGACCCTGCGGTAGATGTCGATGGTGGTCTCGACGACACCGTAGTCATAGATCTTGTAGTCATCTACCCATGTTGACAGGTCGGACTCGGCATCGAGCTGATCCCAGTCGACCAGGCAATTGTGTATCATGCGAGGCTCGACGCACTTGTGCTCGCCCTGATAGGTGCTCGAGTCGATGGGGGTATATCCCAGCACCTCGTGAGAGGCATTCCACCTGATGTGCTCCAGTCGCGCCAGGTTGTCCATGAGCAATTGTTCCTTCTCATTGAGTTCGGGATAGGTGGTCACCTTGGGCGACTGCTTGGACTTGTTGACGCGTTTAACCCGGATAATCATATTGGTATCGGTCTCGACAAATTCAAAGATTTTGGGCACGAGTGCGCTATACCAGTTGGGAATAATCTGTTCGAGGATTTTTATTTTAGTGGCCTCGTGCAAGGCATTGGCCTTGTCTTGCTTCTCCTTGCGCCGCAGGGTCTGCAGGTTGCTGAGTGACGCAGGTTCGGTCTTGTCTCTCTCCGTCTCGACAAATGTGCGGCATCCCGTCTTGGGATCAACGCCAGCCTTCTCGAGGGTGACGAGCCCGCGCAGTTTCTTCTGGCGCTGTTTCCAGGATCCGTCATTGTCATTCTGGGGGTTGAGCGCACGGTAAGCATCGTAGTATTGTTCACCCCGCAGCCTGAATTCGTCCTTGACGATGAGGGGATAGGAATAGGTGTCCTCGATCTGGCCAAAGATGACGATGCGTTCCTGTCCCTCGTTGTAGTGCTGTGCGACGCGTTTCATGTAGGGGTAATTCTCCTTCTTGTAGGAACGGACAAAGAGCTTGAGTCGCGAGAAGTCACGTCCCATGCGCTTCAAGTACTTGAGGATGCGAATAGCCAGCGTCATGCCTGCCTTGTCGTCACCGATGGCGATGAGCACATAGTTCAGAGTGGGTGATAGTTCCTTCAAAAGGTGATTATAGAAAGTATGGCTGTCGTAGTGCATCTGATGCATCACGACCAATGGCTTGCCGTCATCATGGTTCTTGCTGCTGAACATCGCCGGAGCGGCATTGGTGAACGGTCCCTTGATTTTATTCATATTGCAATCTACCACATGGCAGTAGAAGGGGCTGCGGATGACATTCTCGCCTGCCGAGGAACTGCTGACAAACGCCCCGAACTCGTAAAGGAATCTCAGGGCATCCTTGCCCGTAGCACCGAAGCCGACAATAAGGCTTGTGAAAGGGCTCGTGACCGTGCCGTAGTTCTTGTCCTCATCGATGTTGACCAGGCTGATGGGCTGATAGTCGAGATTGCGCTTAAGGCACTCGACGGCAAGATGTGCCGAGTCGATGATGCGTACCTCGGTGTTGCTTGAAAGGTCAAAGTCCTCTAGAACCCGGTTCATGCTGTTGTCGCGGGCATGGCAATAGAAGGTGACTTCCAGTTGGGGGTGATGCTTGTCGCCTCCGTTCTTGCAGATGGTTCTGATGGTCTTATCCCTCCTCAGCGCTGTCACGGCATGAATATTGGTTATCGAGTCATCCGAGAGAAAGAACATGTGTACCTTGCTGGCGGTCTTCTTGGTAATGATGCGTGCAAGCCAGGTGAGGTTCAATTCGCCTTTCAAAACATCAGGCTCGGGGTCGTTGAAGTTGGTGCTCAATCGTGCCGAGTTGAAGAACGTATTGGTGGAGAGGCATCCTAAGTCTTGCAGCTTCTTGAGGTCCTCGTTCTTGAGGGAGAGGAAGTGGAACAGGCGCTCCATGCCGTTCCGGGCACTGGTGGATTCGCTGTCATTATTGGTGCGGACAAAGATGATGCGATAGCTGTTCTTGGGCCAAGACTTGGCTTGACTCTTGATACTATCGGCAAGTGTAAGCGTCGCGTCATTCAGTCCCCAGAAGATAAAGGACTCTTTCTTGGCCTTCCTGAAATACGCTTCCTGCAACATCTTGAAGCTGGCGATAATGTGGTAGCCGAAGTGCTCGATGACAAAAATCAAGCTCACGAGAGCGGCCAGGAAATGGGCGGCAGAGAAGGCACCCATAAAGATCCAGTTGTCGTGGAACTGGTTGTGAATAGCGCTCACATCGCTATCGAGCACAAACATGCCGAAGGCATGGAGCACAGCCATGGGCGCGTTGAAGAGCAATGACTCCTTGCTCCCCGTACACATGCCCACATCATAGACCGCAAAGCCCATCAGCCAGACCAGCACAAAGAAAGTGGTCAAGTTGTTGTTGACAAACTTCCAGACGCGGTTATTGGATGTCTTGAGCAAGAAGAGCAGAAAAACGGCCGTGATAATAAAGCCCAGAGAAAACAAGAGGCTTACACTGGCTGCGGCAGGGAGGTAGGTCATCTGCTCGGTCATGAAGGGTAGGGAGCAAAACCAGTATTGAAAAAAGTCAGAGAAATCTCTCATAATAAGTTCAAGATTTTTAGAGTTTCCCCAAAGGTACTACTTTTTTTAGAATCAGTCATGTTTTTTTTAAGAAAATTAGAAAAGAATGGGGTCTTCAAGCCGAGAGGGCATCAATGAATTCTCCAAGCGAATAATTATTTTAACCATGTAGCGGTAAAATTGCCGCGTTAAAGAACTGTAAATTGAAGGACTTGTATTATCTTTGCACAGTTTTAACATTACCTTAAATCCGCAAGAGAATTAGTTTGGCGGTAATTTCGTGTTGATTATCATTTTCATAGCTTGAAAGTGCGGTTTCTGTGCTCCTTGGGTTCAATTTTCATCCCAGGGATGCATACCACCCCCTTTCCCCCTGCAT
>JAFTEU010000009.1 GCA_017453505.1 Muribaculaceae bacterium | reverse complement strand
GGGACAAAAGAACCGTCCCCGTGTCCCACAGTGCAATCGGTTGCATTGATTTTTTGGAGAAGAGCCACATTATTTATAATAATTTCAAGTGGGAAAGTGTTATTTTTGTAGGTGCTTAACCTGTTGAGAAAAAAATTATAACAATATCATAAAAAATCGACTATTATGAAGACTAAACCGGATTTGAAATTCAACCAGCTGTGGAACATCAGCTTTGGATTTTTTGGCGTGCAGATCGCTTTTGCGCTACAGCAAGCCAACATCAGTGGCATTTTCTCGACCCTGGGTGTTGACCTTGACAAGATTGGTTACTTTTGGATCGTGCCCCCCCTGATGGGCATGATAGTGCAGCCCTTGGTGGGAATGTTTAGCGACAAGACCTGGAACCGTTTCGGCAGACGATTGCCTTGGCTCATTGTAGGTACTTTAATCGCAATACTCGTGATGACCTTCCTCCCTAACTCAGGTAATCTGGGCTTAGCCGCTAATGCTGTTTTCTTCTGTGTCGTCATGTTCATGCTGCTTGACACGAGCATCAACATGGCAATGCAGCCCTTTAAGATGATGGTGGGTGACATGGTTAACGAGAAACAGAAGGCCAAAGCCTACTCGATTCAGAGTCTACTTTGCAACGCAGGCTCGTTTGTTGGCAATATCGCTCCCTTTGCCTTAGCCGCCATCGGCATTGCTAATGTTGCGGCTCCTGGCGTGATTCCCGACTCAGTGAAATGGTCTTTCTACATCGGTGCGGCCATCATGGTTGTATGCGTTCTTTACACTTTCTTCAATGTAAAAGAATATAACCCGCAGCAGATGAAGGAATTCCGCGAGGCTGCATTGGTCGAGGAAAACACGACGCAGTCATCCACGGGCAAGAGCCACTCCAAAAAGTCTGTCAGGGTATTTATTGAAGTGGCTATTGTGCAATTCTTCTGCTGGATTGCTTTTACATACATGTGGACCTACACCAATGCCACCATTTCACACAATGTATGGGGCACATTGGATGCTTCAAGCAAAGGTTTCCAGGATGCTCGCAACTGGGTAGGAATTGTATTTGCAGTTCAGTCGGTAGGCAGTATTTTGTGGGCCATCGTTTTGCCCAAGTTCAAGAACATTAAGGTTGGATATATCGTTTCGCTACTGATTGGTGCCGCTGGTTTTGCATTAGTTCCTTATGTCCATAACCAGTACCTGCTGTTTGTGCCGTATTTCCTCATCGGCTTTGCCTGGGCAGCCATGCTGGCCTATCCCTTCACGCTTGTGACCAACGCCTTTGAGGGCAGCAAACGAATGGGCATGGTGCTTGGCATCTTCAATTGCTCAATCTGCCTTCCCCAGATTGTAGCCGCTTCACTCAGCGAAACGCTGTATAACACAGTTGGAGGCAAACTCATACCCGAATCCAATGGCCACATGCTGTTGCTGGCGGGCATTCTGCTCGTGGTGGGTGCCGCATGCGCGTTGGTCATCGAGGACAAGAAGCACAAAATCACAGAATAATAACGCTAACTATATCGTTTACTAATCATGAAAGTAAGATTTAATATTGAGTATGGTACCATCTATGGTGAGAACCTGGTGCTCAACATGATAGACAGTCTGGACGGCCATCTGGTCTCCAGCCATGCCATGAAGTCGGCCAGCGACAACACTTGGAAATGCGACCTGGACGTGCCTGCCAAGGCCGGAAGTATCGATTACTACTACAGCGTGGAGCGCGATGGCAAGCAGCAGCGCCACGAGTGGACCGTTGTCCCTCACCGCTTGGACTTGAATGCCGCCAAGGCTAACCGCTACATCACCTACGACCACTGGAACGATATGCCCGACGACAGTTACCTCTACAGCTCGGCCTTCACCGACTGTGTGGCCCTGCGCAAGCAGTCGAAGGTGGCCAAGTGCCGCTATACCACCATCGTGCAGCTGAAGGTGCGCGCGCCGCAGCTGCGCACCGGTGAAACCCTTGCCGTGGTGGGCAACGAGCCAGTGCTGGGCGATTGGGACGAGTCCAAAGCATTGAAGATGGTCGAGCACAACCACAACGAGTGGGTCATCTCGCTCGATGGCGGCCTCTTCAAGAAAGCCTTTGTAGAATTCAAGTTCGTCATCGTGACAGGAAAGGGCAAGCCCGTCATCTGGGAGACCGGTGACAACCGCACCGTGCTACTGCCAGTACTGAAGGATGGCGAGCACATCGTGTATGAACTGCAGCAGGCCTACTTCCCACTCTACCCCGCCAAACTGGCCGGTACCGTGGTGCCCATCTTCTCGCTGAGGAGTGAGGGCAGCTATGGCGTGGGAGACTTCGGTGATCTGAAACTCATGGTGGACTGGGTGGCCAGCACGGGTCAACGTGCCCTGCAGGTGCTCCCCATCAACGACACGACCATCACCCACACCTGGAGTGACAGCTATCCGTATAACAGCATCAGCATTTATGCCCTGCATCCGCAGTACATGGACCTGCGCCAGTTGCCCAAGCTCACCGACAAGAAGAAGTCTGCCGAGTTTGAGAAGTTGCGCAAGGAACTGAATGCGCTGCCGCAGATTGACTATGAGCGTGTCAACAATGCCAAGCGCGAGTACATGACCTTGCTGTTCGAGCAGGAGGGAGCCAAAGTGCTCAAGAGCGACGACTTCAAGGAATTCTTCACGGCCAACCAGGACTGGCTGGTACCGTATGCCGCCTTCTGCCACTACCGCGACATGTACGGCACCTCGACGTTCTCCAGGTGGCCCAGCCACCACACCTTTACCGAGGAAGAGCGTGCCGCCATGTCCAATCCCCGCACCAAAGCCTATAAGGATGTAGCCCTGTGGTACTACATCCAGTACTATCTGGACAAGCAGATGCGTGGTGCCCACGAGTATGCCCAGAGCAAGCACGTTGTCCTCAAGGGTGATATTCCCATCGGCATCAGCCGTGACAGTGTGGAGGCATGGGTAGAGCCCAAGTACTTCAACCTCAACGGTCAGGCCGGCGCTCCGCCCGATGCATTCTCGACCAACGGCCAGAACTGGGGTTTCCCGACCTACAACTGGGACGTGATGCTTGCCGACGGTTGCCAGTGGTGGGTGAAGCGCTTCCGCAAGATGGCTCAATACTTTGATGCCTACCGCATCGACCACGTGCTGGGCTTCTTCCGCATCTGGGAGATTCCCATCCATGCCGTGCATGGCCTGCTGGGCCAGTTCTCACCCTCGCTGGGCATGAGCGCCGACGAGATCCGCAGTTACGGCCTCAACTTCCAGGAGAAACTGATGACCGAGCCGTTTATTGCCGACTGGGTGCTGGACCGTATCTTCGGCAAGTTGGCCGACACCGTGCGCGAGAAATATGTCGAGCGCGTGCATGACGACATCTACCGCATGAAGCCCGAGTATGACACCCAACGCAAGGTGGAAGCAGCCTTCAAGGGCAAGAACAGCGAGGAGGACATCTGGCTGCGTGATGGTCTGTATGCCCTCATCAGCGACGTGCTCTTCGTGCGCGACCGCAAGAATCCCGCCCTATATCATCCGCGCATCTCGGTGCAGTTCGACTTCATCTACGAGACGCTCTACGACAACGACAAGGCAGCCTTCAACAAGCTGTATAACGAGTACTACTACCACCGCAACAACGACTTCTGGTACCACGAGGCCATGAAGAAGTTGCCCAAGCTGGTACAGGCCACCCGCATGCTCGTGTGCGCCGAGGACTTGGGTATGGTGCCCGACTGTGTCGCCTGGGTGATGAACGAGCTGCGCATCCTGAGCCTTGAGATCCAGTCGATGCCCAAGGACAACCACATCAAGTTCGGCAACCTCAACGCCAACCCCTACCGCAGCGTGGCCACCATCTCGACCCACGACATGCCCACGATGAGGCAATGGTGGGAGGAGGACTGGGAACGCACCCAGGAGTTCTTCAACACCACCTTGTGGCATAGCGAAGCTGCTCCCCACCCGCTGCCTGGCTGGCTGGCCGATGATATCGTGCGCGCCCACCTCAATTGCCCGTCAATGCTGTGCCTGCTCTCGTTGCAGGATTGGTTGGCCATCGACGAGAAGTTGCGGCTTGAGGATGCCGATGCCGAGCGCATCAACATCCCGGCCAACCCTCGTCACTACTGGCGTTACCGCATGCACATGACCATTGAGCAGCTGATGAAGGCCAGTGAATTTAACGGCCATGTGAAGGAACTCATCTCACAAAGTGGACGATAATGAAAAGATTCACATTACTGGTAACGATAATCATGGCATTACTCGTACCGCTATCCACCAACGCTCGCACCGGGGTCAACTACACCCCCGGCGCGAGCCGTTTTTCGGTTGAGACCAATGACGATGCCCAGCAGGTCAAGCTGCGCATCTACAAGGATGGCCTGGGTGGCAAACCCGTCAAGACCATCAACATGAGACGTGCTAAAGGTCACGACGGCCTGTGGCATGCCGAGGTCAAGGGAGACCTGAAAGGCAAGTTCTACACATTTGACGTGAAATACGGTGGCAAGTTCATGGGTGAATGTCCGGGTATCTGGGCAACCGCCGTCGGTGTGAACGGCAAGCGCGGTGCCATCATCGATATGGCCAGCACCGCTCCTGCAGGCTGGAGCGCCGACTCACGTCCCTCTATTGCCGCCAAGGACTTGATTATCTATGAGATGCACCACCGTGACTTCTCAATAGACCCGTCGAGCGGCATTGAGCACAAGGGTAAATTCCTCGCCTTGACCGAGCCGCACGCCATCAACCACTTGAAAGAGTTGGGTGTCAACGCAGTCCACATCCTGCCGTCGTTTGACTATGCCTCGGTCGATGAGACCCGCATGGGCGAGCCGCAGTATAACTGGGGCTACGACCCAGTGAACTACAACGTGCCAGAGGGAGGATACTCGACCGACCCCTATAAGCCTGAAGTGCGCATCCTTGAGTTCAAACAGATGGTGCAGGCGCTGCACAAGGCGGGCATCAAGGTGATCCTTGACGTGGTGTATAACCACACCTGGAACATCGACGGCAGCAACTTCCAGCGCACGCGTCCCGACTACTTCTACCGCAAGAATGCCGATGGCAGTTACAGCAACGGTAGCGGTTGCGGCAACGAGACGGCGAGCGAGCGCAAGGCCATGCGTGAGTTTATGGTTGAAAGTGTGAAGTATTGGGTCGAGGAGTACCATATCGACGGTTTCCGCTTTGACTTGATGGGTGTGCACGATATCGAGACGATGAATGCCATCCGCGCCGCTGTACCCGCTGATATCTTTATCTACGGCGAGGGCTGGAGTGCCGGCAGCTGCGCTTACTCGGGCGACCTGGCCATGAAGGCCAACATCAGCAAGATGCCGGGCATCGCCGCCTTCAGCGACGAGATGCGCGATGCGCTGCGCGGCCCGTGGGACAGCAACAGCAAGGCGTCCTTCCTGGGCGGTGTGAAGGGCAACGAGGAGAGCATCAAGTTTGGTATCGTGGGAGCTATCCAGCATCCTGGCGTGGACTACAGTAAAGTGAACTATAGCAAGGCACCCTATGCCACCGAGCCGACCCAGATGATTGCCTACGTGAGCTGTCATGACGACATGTGCCTGGTGGACCGCCTCAAGGCCAGTGTCAAGGACATCACCACCGACGAGCTCATCCGTCTGGACCTGTTGGCACAGACCGTAGTGATGACCTCACAGGGTGTGCCGTTCTTGCTGAGCGGTGAGGAGATGCTGCGCGACAAGAAAGGCGTACACAACAGTTTTGAGAGTCCCGACAGCATCAACCGCCTTGACTGGGGCAACCTGGAGAGCTATCCGCAGGTGATGGAGTACTATAAGGGCTTGATTGCCATGCGCAAGGCACATCCCGCCTTCCACATGGGCAGTGCCGACATGGTGCGTCGCAACCTCGACTTCTTGCCCACCGAGAACTGCCTCGTGGCCTACCACATCAACGGCCGCGGTGTGCCTGGTGAAACGTGGGGCGACATCTATGTGGCCTTTAACGCCCACAAGCGCGCCCGTAACATCGAGGTTCCCGACGGCACCTACACCATCGTCTGCCGCAACATCAAGTGCGACCAGCAAGGCATTACTACCGTAACAACGCGCAACGGCAAGGTCACCATCCCCGCCCAGAGCGCACTCATCCTCCACAACTAACACGG
>JAFTEU010000114.1 GCA_017453505.1 Muribaculaceae bacterium | reverse complement strand
CAGTGTTCACACAATACGGATAACAGACACGTCTTCGGGGGAGAAAAACACACAAAAGACCGCCAATGAAATGCTGGGGGAAAGGGGGTGGTATGCATCCCTGGGATGAAAATTGAACCCAAGGAGCACAGAAACCGCACTTTCAAGCTATGAAAATGATAATCAACACGAAATTACCGCCAAACTAATTCTCTTGCGGATTTAAGGAAGTTACTAAAAACTTTGCAAGTTAGCGCTCCACCACCCCCAGTTTTTACCAAATGCCCCTGCCATAAGACCTGTCGATGGCCGCAGGCAGGGAGCTTTTCACGCAGTGTCTTTCAGGAGCGCACTTCATGCCCCTGCTCGTCAATGACCTCGTCACGGACGATGTACCAGATGCGGCCACCGATTGGCACGTCGGGGAAAATGCGACGCAACTGGGCGATGTATTTTTTCACCTGGCCGCAGTATTTCTTGTCATTGCGCTCGCCGCTCTTGTAGTCGATGACCAGAATGTTGCCATCGGGCAGGCGCACGATGCGGTCGGGACGCAGGTTCTCGATGCCGTCGGCATCCCAGATGCTATCGCTGGCGCTGGTGATCGTGCGCTCGCTATAGACCTTGTTGGCGGGGTCGAACCAAGTAGCGATCGGCCCGCCAGCGGCAAGGATGGGGCCTCGCACATGAGTCTCGATGCAATCGATGCTGCAAGGGTCACCGGGGTCGCTGGTGATGACACCATGCTTGATACCCTGGGCGATGGCGCGGTCCACATCGTCACGGTCATGGATGCGGCTCAATATGCTGTGCAGCCTGATGCCTGAATCAATCTGCGAGCTGGAGGCATGGTCCAGCCTGACCTTCAGACCGGATGGGATGGCATTGACGGGATATCCTGTAATCCGGATCTGCTCGGCCTCGGGTTCGGCGCAAGCATCATCATCCTTTTCCTGACCCTGCAAGGCCTTGAAATCCTCGAGGGTGGGCGGTGTTCCCAGTTCATACCAGCTGGGCTCCGTCATCACTGGGGTCATCAACCCGCCATCACGGGCAAACAATGCCAGCGGCCCGGCCACGGTGCTGTCCTTGCCACGGGCAAACACGTGCAGCTCGTGGCGGGGGCGGGTCATCGCCACGTAGGTCTTGTTCAAGTTATCGATGAGCACATCATCGACCTGCTTGGTGACAAACGCCGACGACAATTCACCCAGGCGGCCCCGCTTGTTCAGGGCGACCGCCGTCGCCTTGTCGATGTGGAGCAGTGGCGGCACGATATCGCTTGCGGGCTCGGGTATGCCGTGGTGGAGCGACTTCATCAAGTCAACAAATTCCTCACGTGGCATCCAGTAGTCTGTCTCACGGGAATTGCCGTCCAGCTCCCAGTCGGCAAAGGGGATGACGACACAGTCAAACTCCAGTCCCTTAGCCTTGTGGATTGACATGATCTGGATGGCATTGTCATGGCTTGAACTGCTCACGGCCAGTGTACCCTTCTTCTCATCCCAGAACTTGAGAAACTCCCTCACGCTGCCGCCGTTGCGCATCGAGGCAAACTGCATCACCGTGTCCTGGAAGGCAAGCAGGAAGGCCGTTTCACGGTCCACGTCGGCACGGGCCCGGGCATCGGCCTTGAAATAGGAGATGATGGTCTCGACGATACTCACCAGGGTTGTCAGTTCTCCTGGTGGTGGCAGCAGGTTCTCGAGCAGTGATGTCGAGGTCTGGCTTTCGTCCTGTTTCGAGGCATTACCATTATCATTACCGGCAAGAGCCGACAGGCTCGAGGCCAACAGGGATCCGGTCTCACTGGGTGTCGCATCGGGATGGGCGGCGAGTTCCCTGATGAATGCGCTCATGGCGGTATAGAGACGGATGTCGCTCTCGCGCTTGCGCCACTGGGCGCAATCGGTCTTGTCGCGCTCCTCGTCGTCGCTGTCCTCATCAAGGGCCGTCTGGCTGATGTCGATGAAGCGCAGCATGGCGATGATGCGCCTGATGATGGGCGAATTGTTCAGCAGCAGCGACTCGCCCGAGATGATGCGGATTTCCTCGCCCATGGTGCGCTTGTTGTAGTCGAGGATGCACTCGACCACCTTGTCGCCCTCCTTATTCTTATTGACCAGAATGCCGATTTTGCGCCACTCATAGCGCTCGTGCAGCTTGAGCAGATAGCCCGGCAGCACGGTGAGCACGTCAACGGCGGCTTCACTGTCGGCGCTGTAGTCGGCAGGCAACGATGCCTTGATCACGGGGTCGGCGGTGAGTGCGGCGTAATCGTCGGTGATCAACCGCACGTAGCCCGGCACCTTGGCCGTCTTGATGTCGCCAGGCATGCCCTGACAGACGTCCTGATAGGTGTTCACGACAGTCGGGCGGTCCTGATACAGGTCGCGGATGAACTCAAACAGTCTGTTGTTGAACGTGATGATGTTCTCCGAACTACGGTAGTTGATCGAGCCGTATTCTGTACTGGCGGGCTTGACAGTGTAAATGTCATCGGCGAAGTTTTCCCCCACCTTTTCACGAAAGACGGTCGGGTCGGCATTGCGGAAGCGGTAGATCGACTGCTTGGCATCGCCGATGAGCATATTGAAGTTGCCGCTTGCCAGGCTCTCCTCGAGCAGGCCGCGGAAGTTCTCGTACTGCTTCGCGCTGGTGTCCTGGAACTCATCGATCATGAAGTTGGAGATCGTTGTCCCCACACGCTCATAGACGAAGGCCGACCCGCTCTCGAGGACGGTGCCGATGAGCTCGTTGGTGTCACCGATGAGGATGGAGTTGGACTCATGACGGTATTCCTCCAGGAAGAGGTCTATCATCGCCAGCATGCCCAGCAGCCCCAGGTTGTCCTTGATGTGCTTGAAGAAGTCCGACTCCTCCCTGAGCTTGAAATGCTCCTCCACCTGCTGCTGGAGCGCGACGACGGTGGCCGAGTCGGGCTTGTTCTTGCCGAACTGGTTGAGCACCTTCTTCTCGTCGATGGTGTCCCAGCTCTTCTTGGACAGGGGGTCGGTCCCGCCCTTGGACAAGAAGGTCTGGAACGAACGGCCTTTCCACAGGTTGTCGGCCAGCGGTTCAAGTGCGGTCTTGAGGGCCTGCATGTTATCGGTGACAGCGGCTTCGCAGTCCTTGACCACATCACTCATCAGGGTCAAGAAAGCGCGTATCTTTGAGAAATCGGGATAGAAACGGCCGTCTTCTATACGGCCCAGATAGTCGCGGATGTCATCCATCCGGCTGCGGAAGAGCTCGCTGTTGATCTGCTTGGCAAAGGTGCCGAGGTCGCCGCTGTCGTCAAAGAATTTCCACTTTTTCTTCTCCACATCACCATGGATCTGGCGCCGCTGGTAGTCCTGCACCCACTTGTCCACCTGCGTCGGCTGGCTCTCTTTCCCCAGCGAGAGCAGGAACTTGTGGACAGCCACGCGCACGGCATAGTCTTCCTCGAGCTGGATGTCGTAATTGAAGTCACGGTCCAGCTCGCGGGCAAAGTTGCGCAGGATGGTCTGGAAAAACGAGTCGATGGTGCTCACGTTGAAGTTGCTGTAATCAAACAGCAACTCGGTCAACGCATGGCGGGCCAGCTGACGTATCGTCACCGCATCCAGCCCTGTATCGGCCATAAAGCCATCCAGATACTTGCTCTTGCAGCACCGGCGCGAGAGGCTGTAGAGCTCCGAGACGATGCGGGCCTTCATCTCGTCAGTGGCCTTGTTGGTAAAAGTGATGGCCAGCAACTGGCGATGGGCATTAAGGGGGCGGCCGATGCTGTGCCCACCGCGCCGTGGCACCAATTTACCCTGCTGCGTGGTGAACAGCAGGTGCTTGATGTACTGCAAAGCCAGGTTATAGGTCTTGCCCGAGCCTGCCGATGCCTTGATGACGAGCAGGTTGCGTTGATTGTCGTGATGATTCATAGTCGATAGACGATGGGGGTGATTGGTTCATGTCAGATGATGCGCGCCTTGAAGCCCATAGCGGTGAGCTGGTCCAGCACACGCTGCCGCCAGTCGCCTTGCACAAGGATTTCACCGCCGCGGGCGCTGCCGCCCACGCCCAGCGCGCGCTTGAGCGTCGATGCCACCTGACGCAATGCTTCCTCGTCACAGGTGAAGCCCGTGACGATGGTTGCCTGCTTGCCGGCGCGGCCCTTACGTTCCAGGATAATGTCGAGGCGCGTCTTGCCCTGCTGGGCCAAGGCATCGCCACGGCTTGCGGGTTCCTCGGGCTGCTGTGGTGCCGTCTCCTCGGGCTCAGGCAGGCCGAAGGCCTTGCCCAGCGCATCTTTCCAGTCGGTCGTGTTCATTGTGATAAAAAAGTTTCAGGACAATTAAACTTTACTACTTCTTTCACATCAAAGGTACAAAAAATTCGCGAGAAATCGCAATTGTTGAACAAAAAAACGACTACCAGAGAAGAAAAATCGCAAAAATGTGCCACCAATTCAAATAAAAGCACTACTTTTGCCGTACTGTTTACTAATTACACATTATTAACAATTCACTTTAAATTCACACTAATATGGCTTATGTAATTTCTGATAGCTGCGTAGCTTGCGGTACCTGCCAGTCAGTATGTCCCGCCGACGCAATCTCTGAGGGCGACATCTACAAGATCGATCCCGACACCTGTCTGGACTGTGGCACCTGTGCCGACGCTTGCCCCACTGGCGCAATTGCTCCCGGCGAGTAATTTATCAACGAATACAATTTATTGCGGCTCACCCCACCAGGTGCAGCCGCAATACTTTTTTCACCCCACTCTATACACCATAATCCATACACCTATACACTATCATTATTGTCCGTGGAAAATTTAGCAGGTCGAAGGCCTGCACAAGGCCAGCGGCCTTGAATTGCATAAACCCCAGGGCGCACAGGTCGAAGACCTCGTGTGGCCTGGGGAAAGCATGATCGAACAGAATCGGGCCTCGTAGAGGGCCAATAACGTCAGAATTAGGTGATTATACTATTGTGCGCTTGTCGCAGTGAGTGGCCCTCTACGAGGCCCATCGATTGCTGTGGTCATTCCCCAGGCCACACTGACCT
>JAFTEU010000113.1 GCA_017453505.1 Muribaculaceae bacterium | reverse complement strand
GCCAGCCCTAACGGGCTTCAGAGCTAGCCCCATTACACGAAACCACCTGTACGATATTGTTTTCAAGGTGTTTATGGATACTTAGCGAATTTTTCCCGGACACCATTAAATTTTTATCCCAAAGAGGAGTTGTTTGGCGGAAATTATGTAACTTTGTGGATTCCTTGATGATGGCAGCCTCGTGGCGACACGTTAGGGGATAGACATTTTGTTTTTATAAGAAAGGCGTTTATTTGCGCTTTGTGCTTGGCTACTCAGAATCTAGCAAATTCAAACCAACGGCCAAGACCGAAGCAATGATAGATAGCCCTGCTTGGATATGTATGACATCGGTTCATCACATATTCGGCGTGGGTTTTCTGTATTGCTCGTTCAGTCTGTTGGGGTATGCTAGAACCTTGAGTAGCGGGACGAGTGACAGGTACAGACTCCCGCGCCATTTCTTTTTTATACTTAATCGCCCAACGGGGTAGCGGGGCGCATAAAAAACCTTTTTATTATGAAACACTTTTTCAGATTTCTATGTGTGATGACTATGCTCTGCTTCTCCATGAGTGGGCACGGTGAAACCGTAAGTATGTGGGTTGGTGATAGTTATACAATCACAGAGCCTTCATATGTGGTTTCTGGAACAATGTATTATCAAGTGCAACAATGCATATTTGAGTATGATGCTGCATATTTTTCACTTACCCAAAATGGCAACCAGGCAACCGTAAAACTTAAAGCACCCTTTCAAGGCACAAAAGCAATAACCTGTAAAGCCACATATACTATGTATGGCACAAAAACATATACTCATTATTTCACCTGTAATCCTGTTAATATATCACTTTACCCAACGGTAATGACATTAGACGTTGGACAAAGTCAGACTATGCAATGGCAATTCTCTCCATCAAATACTCAGTATGGAGCAACAGTTAGTTTTTCTTCTAGTGATTCAAACATTGCGTCAGTTGATTTTAATGGTAAAGTTACAGCATTGAGCGCAGGTAATGCAACTATCACAGCAACAACAAATTATGGAACAACTGCTACTTGCGAAGTGACAGTTAATCCTGCTATAGCCACATCTGTTAGCTTAAGCCAAACGACTTTAAATATTGCTGTTGGGGGAACCCAAACACTCATAGCAACTGTTTTACCAGAATACACAAGTAATAAAACCGTAACCTGGCAATCAAGTAATAACAATGTAGCTACAGTTAATGACAATGGAGAGGTAACAGGAATGTCTCCAGGCACAGTTTCTATTACTGCAACCACAACTGATGGCAGTAATTTGAGCGCATCGTGTTCTGCTACTGTTACTTCAATAGCGGCTACAACGGTTATTTTAGATAAAATTCAAGCTGAATTATCAGTGGGCCAGTCTATCAAACTGACCGCTACCGTTCTGCCTGCAGGTGCACAGCAGCGTGTCACCTGGTCGAGCAGCGACCCGAGTGTGGCCAAGGTTGTCGGTGGCACTGTCTATGCTCAGGAAATGGGCGAATGCCTGATTACAGCCCGCACCCTTGACGGAACCAATCTGACAGCCGACTGCCTCATCATGGTTTATCCCGAGGGTGAGGTGCCATCACCGTCGGGTCTCGCTGGTGATGTCGACGGCGACGGCAAGATCAACATTGATGACGTGACTGCACTCATCGACTACCTTTTAAAGGGAAACAGCTCTCATCATAGCGGCAGTAACGAGGGTGCGTTGGATGACATCATCTGGTAATGCTCCTTGACATCAAGCCAAAGTTTAGGCGTGGCATCGTTGTGATGTCACGCCTCTTGTTATCGTTCTATCTGATTATAGACGGTCGAAGGGGATGCGGGCCAGCAGCTCGCCGAAGCGGTTGGCACCTTCCTGCAACTGGCCATCGACCATCTTGCGCAGGAAGAAGGGCAAGTTGAGCTGCAACTCGGCTGTACTCATGGTCGTGGCATCGGCCTGCGGCTCAAGATTGATGACCATGTTGATGGGCACGGGGGATTGCGAGGCCGTATAAACGACGCGCTGGTTCTCAACACTATTCACGCGGTCGAGCGAAAGTGCCACCTCGCCCATCGGCGACTGAATCGCGATGGAATCCTCGGTGAACTTGACTGCGTCCAGGTGCTGACGTGCCTCGCCCTCAATCTGGTCGGCATGAGCGTCAATCAGGTTCTTGATCAGGGAGGGGTTGGTGAGTTTGCTATAAATTGTCGCTGCGTCACATGCGATGGCATGGGGTGTGCTCTTGTATGAATCCATATTATAATGATTTAGAATGTTAAATAAATGCTATCAGTCGACCGAGTCAAAGCCTGACGGAGCCCAATTCTCGGGGTCGCTGTGCCACTGCTGCAAGGTATCGGCATCGGCCTGGGATAACGTGCCGCTGTTGATAGCGACATCGAGCATCGTCTCATAGTTGGTCAAGGTGATGATGGGCAGCTTGGCACGCTTCAGAGCCTTGGCTGCACTTGAGAACTGATAATCAAAGATCACCACAGCACCCAGAACAATGCCACCGGCATCACGCACAGTGTTCAGGCACTTCATGCAGTTATTACCTGTCGATAGCTGGTCCTCGATGAGCACGACGTGCTGCCCGGGCTTGATGTCACCCTCGATCAGGTTCTCGAGGCCGTGATCCTTGGGTGTGGAGCGTACATACACCATCGGCAATGCCAGCGAGTCGGCCACCAGCGCGCCATGAGCGATAGCGCCCGTCGCAATACCGGCAATCACCTCGGCATCACCATAGTTCTCCATGATGAGTCTGGCCATCTCCACCTTGATGAGGTTGCGCACCTCGGGATAGGACAAGGTCATCCTCAGATCGGTATAAATGGGTGAATTCCAGCCAGTAGCCCACGAGAAGGGGCTATCGGGCTGCAACTTGATGGCGCTGATCTGCATCAGCTTCTCGGCAAGCAAAGTATCTAATTTTTTCATTTTGGTCATTAAAGGTTGAAAAGATGGGCGAAATTAGCAAAAATCCATCGGTTGCATGGCATCTTTGCCAATAAAAAAGCAAAAAACTTGTTAAAGGGGGCTTGGACCATAGCTCGCTATGCTCCTGCGAAGTTAAGTCAAAATCTGCTCAAAAATAAATCAAAATCAATGTCAAGCTAATTTATAGAAGCCCCCTAAAGTGGCAAGAACTGCCCAAAATCGGCCTATCCGCAATGCCGCCTCAACGCTTCGGCTTGAAGATATTTGTCAAATCAGAAAATAATCATTAACTTTGCAGTGTATAAGCGACAATCATTAACTACAGAATATGGCTACTGGCAAAACGGGTATCGTGCTGGAAGGCGGGGGCATGCGCGGCATGTACACCTGCGGCATCCTTGACGTGCTCATGGAAAATCACATCTATCTCGACGGCATGGTGGGCGTGTCGGCCGGCATCGCATTCGGCTGCAACTACAAGTCCAGGCAGGCGGGGCGTGCTCTGCGCTACAACGTGCGCTTTGCGCGCGACAAGCGCTACAGCGGCATCAGGTCGTTGTTGAAGACGGGTAATTACTACAACGCCTACTTCGCCTACCGCCTGGTGCCGACCCACTATGACGTGTTTGACTACAACGTGTTCGACGACTCTCCCATGGAGTGCTATGCCGTGTGCTTTGATGTCAAGACAGGCGAGGGGGTGTATCAGCGGCTCGATCATGTGAACGATGACTTCTTTGAGTGGATCCGCGCATCGGCATCCATGCCAGTCGTTGCCCAGCCAGTTGAGGTGGGCGGACGACTGCTGCTCGATGGCGGTCTGGCCGACTCCATCCCGCTGGAGTTCATGAACAGCAAGGGATATGACCGCAACGTGGTCATCCTCACGCGAGAGGAGGGCTACCGCAAGACCGCCGAACATGCCATGTGGCTGATGAAGCCGCTGCTGCGCAAGTGGCCCAAGGTCATCGAGGCATTGCAGCGCCGCCCAGCCATGTACAACAAGCAGCTACAGGTAGTGCGCGACCAGGAACGTGAGGGCAAGGCCTTTGTCTTCCGCCCCATGAAACCGCTCGACGTGAGCCGCACGACACATGACGCCATGGAGATGAACCGCGTCTATCAGCAAGGCCGAGACGAGGCCAAACAACGCCTTGAAGAGCTCAAGAAATTCCTTGCCAGCGAGGACGAGAAGCCCACACAGCCCACTGCTACCACCCATGATTAATCGCAAGCAACCGCTCACCCAGGCCCAGGCCATGAACCGCGCCGCCGCCCTGTGCGCCCGCAGCGAACAGGCCCCCGGCGACATCCGCGACAAGCTGATCAAGTGGGGCCTCGGCAACAATGAGGCTCAGTCGGTGCTGCGCCAACTCACCGAACAGGGATTCTTGAACGAGGAACGCTTTGCAAGGGCCTTTGTCAAGGACCGTTTTGCCTTCAACGGATGGGGACGCATCAAGATTGCCCACCAGCTGCGCCTGAAGGGCATCACCACCGATGTCATCAGCGATGCCATGACAGCCATCGACGACGAGCAATACCGCAACCGCCTGCTGGAACTGCTGCAAGCCAAGTGGCGCACCGTCAAGGGACGCGATGCACGGGCAGCATGGGCGGCGATGATGAGGTTTGCGGCATCGCGTGGCTTCGAGGCCGCATTGTCGAGCGAATGTGTCAAACAAGTGACCCACCTTGATGCTGAAGACGATTAAACAATGGCTCAATGCCGCTGCCGATGTGGCCATGCCGCGCCTGTGTCCCGTCTGCGGGCAGGCGCTCGACAGCGATGAGCGCTGGCTGTGCCGCAAGTGCCTGGCAAGCCTGCCTCGCACGCGCTATGAGGAAGTGCCGTTCAACACGATGGAGCAGCACTTTGCAGGCAAGGTGCCCATCGAGCGCGCCACGGCCTATTTCTTCTATGAGAAAGGTTCCCCCTATGCGTCCATCCTGCACGACATCAAGTACCATAGCACACCACGGATGGGCCAATGGCTGACCACACGCGCCGTCGGCGACATGGCGGCCAGTCACTTCTTTGACAATATCGATGCCGTAACAGCCGTCCCGCTACACCGCAGCAAGCTGGCCCAGCGCGGCTACAACCAGAGTGAATACCTGGCCAGAGGCATTGCCGATGCCCTGCACATCCCCTATATCGAAGCCTTGAAGGCTATCCGTCCCCACGCCACGCAGACCCGAAAAGGTGCCATGGAACGCTGGCAGAACATCCAGGGCAATTACATCCTCCATGAAAAAAACGCCAGCCAACTGGCCGGCAAACACATCCTCCTAGTCGATGACGTTATCACCACAGGTTCCACCCTGACAGTGTGTGCCACACTTCTCAAATCAATCCCCAACACCCGCATCTCCCTGTTCACCCTAGCCGCCGCCAGACTTGAGTGAGAAAAATCTTTCAGATTTTTCAGTGGAGTGAGGAGTGTGTAGTGAGGAGAGCAAAATTACAATTGGCTCAACTTGGATTTCCTAAAGCCACTCAATAGTTTCGTCACAGTATATATTAATGGCTTTATATTCTTGAAATCACTTTCAGTAATATAATGGAGATCAACAGCAAGCTGCAATTGGCAATACACCTCCATCAATGACCCATAGGCTATTTCAAGGAAATGGACTGTTTCCTTAACAGCGATTCTACCTGTACCTTCTGCAATATTGGATGGAACTGAAATAACGGCTCTGCGCAATTGATTACATAATGCATATCTTTCCTCTTCGGGGAATCTCTCAAGCAGCTTATACACTTGTACGACGAGTTGACGTGACTGTTGCCATACATTTAGCTTTTCAAAATAATACGTTTCTTCCATCATATCATTTGCTTGCTCTCTCCTCTCTCCTCAACAAACGGCACCCCATGGGGTGCCGTTT
>JAFTEU010000112.1 GCA_017453505.1 Muribaculaceae bacterium | reverse complement strand
AATATGCCAAAAAGAAACAAAACTTGAGCAAATCGAATGCAAAGCCAAGCTCGCTTGAGCTTTGCTGAGATGCCGCCAAGTTTATCCAAAATACAGTCAACATAGAAGATAAACATTTCGGTAATTTATAGAAGTCCCCTTAATATGATGTTTGTTTCATTCTCAATACAATAAACTCTGCTAATCATGATGAGAAAATATGACATTATCACAATGGCTAACGAAGCCCATATCGCAGGATATTATTCCTTAAAGGATTTGGGCATTGATAATGTCGCTTTCCCTTTCAGACAGGCCCTGGCGATCATTGCATTGATCAGGAGACATAATGTACCTATCTTGGGCGGGGATGTTTGCTTGATAAAAGGTGTAGTCGTCTATATCACCGATGATAATTGGTATTGTGATCAACTGGCAGGTGAATCGGAGGGTGACTTTGCGAGAAGAAGTTGTGATCAAGCGGAATCCTATATTAATAGTTATAAAAACAATTCTACCGGCGAGCCTCTTTTTGCTTTTGTTATTCCTGAAAACAATGAAGTGAAATAAAGTCGCTTATCAAAAGCCGTGCTTTTATGGTTTCCCCTTTTTGCTTCGGTGAAAGTCCGTCACAGGTATTGTTTTTTTCTTTTTTAATAATGATTAATGCTGAAAATTGATATTTATTCGGCAAATAATAGTACCTTTGCCGATTGTTATGGAGCGCTGTTGGCAGTCGTGTGCCCGATTTGCCAATCGACGACTTTCAATTGACCAAACAGAAACTTAAAATTTTAAGGTTACTATATAATTTTCATTTTTTATGGCAGAAACAAAAAAGAAATTGTTCGACCAATTCGCGCCTGTCACTCCCGAGGAGTGGCGTGCCAAGGCCGAAGTTGACCTCAAGGGGGCCGACTTTGAGAAGAAAATGGTTTGGCGGACAAACGAGGGCTTCAATGCTCAGCCGCTGTATCGCAGCGTTGACATTGCCGACCTGAAGCAGACCAAATCACTCCCCGGTGAGTTCCCCTACGTCCGCGGAACCCGCTACAACAACGACTGGAAGGTGCGCCAGAACATCGACGTCAACAGCGAGGATGTTCAGGCTGCCAATGCCAAGGCTCTTGAGGTGCTCGACAAGGGTATCAACTCAATTGGCTTCCGTTTCCACGGTGGCGACGTTGACCTCAAGGCTCTGCTGGGTGGCATCGTCCTTCCCGCTTGTGAAATCAACATCCAGTGCTGCCCCAAGTGCGCGCTTGGTTATGCCGAGCAGTTAGTTGCCATGTGTAAGGAGGCTGGCTGCGAGGACACGTTTGTTGGTTCAATCGCCTTCAACCCGTTCAAGCGCATGTTCAAGCACGGCGAGCCGTTCCCCGGCGACATCGTCAAGATGGCTACCGAGCTGATGAACACCGTTAAGCCCGTTGCTCACCTGCGCGTGCTCAGCGTTGACTCACTGGCCCTGAACAACGCCGGTGCCTACATCTACCAGGAGCTGGGTTATGCCCTGGCGTGGGGTGCCGAGTGGATGGCCATGATGACCGAGGCTGGCTTCACCGCCGACGAGGTGGCTAACCGCATCAAGTTCAACATGGGCGTTTCGACCGTTTACTTCATGGAGATCGCCAAGTTCCGCGCCGCTCGTGAGCTGTGGGCCATGATCGTCAAGGAGTTCAAGCCCGAGAACGACTACTCCTGCATGATGAACGTCAATGCCGAGACCACCCGTTTCAACCAGACCATATTTGACAGCTATGTGAACCTGCTCCGTAGCCAGACCGAGGCCATGAGTGCCGCCCTGGCAGGTGTTGACTCACTGGTTGTCACCCCGTTTGATGCTCCCTACCAGAAGAGCGACGACTTCAGCGAGCGCATGGCCCGCAACCAGCAGATCCTGCTCAAGGAAGAGAGCCACCTCGACAAGGTCGTTGACCCCGCCGGTGGTTCCTACTATGTGGAGATGCTGACCAAGAACCTCGCCGAGCAGGGTTGGAAGCTCTTCCTCGAGGTTGAGGACAAGGGCGGCTTCAAGGCTGCTCTCGAGAGCGGTGACATCATCAACGCCGTTAATGCCAGTGCCAATGCACGCTTTGACAAGGTGGCCAAGCGCCGTGAGCAGTTGCTGGGTACCAACCAGTTCCCCAACTTCACCGAGAAGGCTGCCGACAAGGCCGATGCCCGCGAGGCTTGCTGCTGCCACTGCGGTTGCAACGTCGAGGAGGCTGAGGGCGCCGTGAAGTTGAACACCAAGCGTCTGGCCGAGCAGTTCGAGGAGATCCGTCTCCAGACCGAGCATGCCGCCAACACCCCCAAGGTGTTCATGCTCACCATCGGCAATCTGGCCATGCGTCTGGCTCGTGCCCAGTTCAGCGACAACTTCTTTGCCTGCGCTGGTTACGAACTCATCGACAACAACGGTTTCAAGACCGTCAAGGAAGGCATGGACGCCGCTATGGAGAAGCAGGCCGACGTTGTCGTGCTGTGCTCCAGTGACGACGAATATGCCGCCCTGATCCCCGAGGCTGTTAAGGAACTCGATGGCCGTGCCGAGCTCGTGCTGGCTGGTCCCGAGACCGACGAATTCAAGGCCCTGGGCATCGAGAACTTCATCAACGTGCGCACCAACGTGCTTGCTACATTAAAAGCCTTCAACGCTAAACTGTTAAAATGACGAGACGACTATGAGACCGAATTTTAAGAATATAGATATTGCCAATGATGCTTTTAATGTAAAGCACAATCCCCTTCCCAAGGGCGAGGTGTGGAAGAATGCCGAGTTGATCGACATTAAGCCCATTTATACGCATGAGGACATCGAGGGTCTGGAGCACCTGGAGTTTGTTGCCGGTATTCCTCCCTTCCTGGGTGGTCCCTATTCGCTGATGTACCCGTTCCGTCCGTGGACCGTTCGTCAGTACGCTGGTTTCTCGACCGCAGCCGAGTCCAACGCCTTCTACCGTCGCAACCTGGCTTCTGGCCAGAAAGGTCTGTCGGTAGCATTTGACCTTCCTACCCACCGTGGCTACAATGCCGACAACCAGCGCGTGGTCGGTGATGTCGGTAAGGCAGGTGTGTCAATCTGCTCGGTTGAGGATATGAAGGTCCTGTTCGACGGTATTCCCTTGAACAAGATGTCAGTGTCCATGACCATGAACGGTGCCGTGCTGCCCATCATGGCGTTCTACATCGTTTCAGGTCTGGAGCAGGGTGCCAAGCTCGAGGAGATGGCAGGTACCATCCAGAACGATATCTTGAAGGAGTTCATGGTGCGCAACACCTACATCTATCCTCCCAAGTTCTCGATGCAGATCATCGCCAGCATCTTTGAGTACACCTCTAAGTATATGCCCAAGTTCAACTCGATTTCGATTTCGGGTTACCACATGCAGGAAGCTGGCGCTACCGCCGACATCGAGTTGGCTTATACGCTGGCCGATGGTATGGACTACATCCGCACTGGTGTGAATGCAGGTCTGTCGGTTGACGCTTTTGCTCCCCGTCTGTCGTTCTTCTGGGGTATCTCGATGAACTT
>JAFTEU010000111.1 GCA_017453505.1 Muribaculaceae bacterium | reverse complement strand
TTAAGGGGACTTCTATAAATTAGCTTGACATGGATTTTGATTTATTTTTGAGTAGATTTTGTTTTAGCTTTGCAGGAGCATAGCGAGCTATGGTCCAAGAAGATAAGACAAAATATGCCAAAAAGAAACAAAACTTGAGCAAATCGAATGCAAAGCCAAGCTCGCTTGAGCTTTGCTGAGATGCCGCCAAGTTTATCCAAAATACAGTCAACATAGAAGATAAACATTTCGGTAATTTATAGAAGTCCCCATAAACACTTATTCTGAACCCGAAAGGTTACCAATGGAATAAATGACAGGGTTTCCCCTCGATTGAGAGAAAACCCTGCCATGTGTTGCGGAATCGCCAGTTGTGGCTATCAATTACTCCAACTGTTACTCAGCAGGTAATCAATGAGATCAACCACATCGTCGATAGTTACCTCGCCGTCACCATTGCAGTCTGCAACAGTCAGGGGGGCGTCATCGCCCTGGAGCAGGATGTCGATGAGATCGACCACATCGTCGATAGTCACCTCGCCATCTTGATTGACGTCACCGCGCAGTGCACTGGGCTCGTCACACTCGCCGAGCTTGCGCTTGTTGGCCTGGTTGACATAGATGTTGGTATAGTCGCCGCCAAGGGCATTGGCCAGCGGACGGCTGATGAATGCCACGACATTAAGGTTCTCGGCCTTCCATGCCGACGGAATGGTGTAGGTGAACTCGTTCTTGTAGCTGTCGCCATCGCGGTTCAGATTGCTACCCATGACCGAATTCAAAGCAACCCTCATCACGCCATTATGAACATAGTTGCTGACCCATTGGCCCATGTTGAGCTGGCGAGCCGTGACACCATCCTCGGTGATATAGACGGTGAGCTTGCTGTCGGGACCCATCATGTCGTCAAAGTCGGGTGTGAGTTCGCCATCAACGGTGATGACGGCCTGCCTGGTCTCGGCATCATAGGTGCTGTTGATGTGCACCGTGGCAAACGAGGGGCTCTCGCCCAGGTAGTCAAAGAATGAGCTGAGCTCCTCGGCAGCTGCCTGATGGTACTCCTCATAGTAGCCGATGCCGGTGACGACGGCATCATCCGACTCCCAACCCGTGGAGCGGTTGAACGAGGCCGAGGGATATGAGCTGCCACCCTGGTATTGCATGATGCTGTCACACTGCAGCGTCCTCATCGGGTCGGTGCCGTTCATGTTGCCGTGGATGCCTACCCATGCGACATCGTCGCGCAGCGACATCAAGATCTGCAGCATCGAGTTGCCGAGCGGACAATAGGTGCAATAGGTAGATGTGAATTGCTCGAGCAAGTGCATCTGGCGGGGGAAGCCGTTCTCATAGAGGGTGAAAGTCTTACTCGACGAGAATGCAGTCGCGACGGCTTCGCCGTTGACCGATTCTACGGTCACCGTCAAGACATGCTGGCCGGTGCTGATGCCCTCGCTGGGAATGCTGCCCTCGATTTCCACATTGTTGTGGGTCAGCTCGGTGGGGTTGGTGATGGTGGCTACAAGCTCGCCGTCGATCAGCAGGCCATAGGAGCAGGCCTCGGCCGGTATGCTGGCAAGAACTCCCAGATTGCGGGAGTAGAAGCGGAATGGGATGGCTTCACCCGCCTTGATATAGTTGGGCGTGCTCAGCTTGCTGGCATTAACCATGTAGTCGGGATAATCGTCCTTCTCGACAACACACTGAATGCTCAAGTTGCCATACTGGTCCAGTCCCACATCCTGCCAGGCGTTATTATAGAACAAGTAGGTGGGATAGATTTCCCCCTCATCCACTGCCGAGATGGGATAGTTGGAGGATGTCTGGGCGTAGTCAAAACCAATCATCAAACTCTCGTCGTCTGCCAGGTTGATCTCGTAGGGGGTGGAGAGCTCGATCTCATTCCAGCCCACGGCCTTGACACTGCAAGTCCAGCTTGTCGCGGTAGCTATGCTGCCGTTGGCACTCACAGGGGCGACAAACACGCGTGACACCGTTGTCGATGCTGCAAGGGCGACACGGAATTTAACGATTTCACCGCCCTTGAACATGGAGAGCTCGTCGGGGGTGAGAATGGTGCCCAGGCTGCGCGTGCCGGCCAGGCTTGTGATGCCCAGGCCGTCGGTGGTGTAGCTGTCCGAGTCGTAGTGACCCATAATCTTCTGGTTCTCCTCCAGCGTGACGCGTGCCGGAGCAGTAAAGCGTTGTGGATACTGACTCTTGAGTGCATAGGGCGCATGCTGCATCTTCAAGGTCTGTGGAGCGATGGATTGTGCTCCTGCTGCCATGGTCACAAGCATGGCGGCTGCTAGTAGTAATAATGCTTTTCTCATCATACGGTTATTTATAATGGTTAATGTAAAAGTGAATTCTGGTTACTGATTCCTTGATAAATTGAAGAAATAATTTGAATTCTTAACTGCTTTGCGCGGCAAAGTTAGAGATAAAATTCTCAATTCACAAGCATATGTCTATCTTTTTAAAGAACCCGCAGGAAAAATTCAGTTAGGGTTAATTCTTAACTTCCGTGACTTGTACTAAAAAGAAATTTATTACCGATAACAGATTACTGGACTTTTTTTCTTAATTTTGCAACAATCGTCGCGGAGTCACAGCGGTGACAACCAACCGTGGCAAGGAATTTATGATTACAGAAAGCGTTTATTGACACGCTTTGTTCTTTGGCTCTTAGGAACTTCGCAACTTTTTATAATTGGTCAAAGACAAGGCTACAATAGATGTTCATGAGGTGTGTTAAAGCACCATCCTCACGCCGCCAGTGGGCGGCTTGGGGAGGCTTTACATATCGGCGTGAGGTCTATGCGTTGCTCGTCTTACCAATTAGGGCATGCGAAGGCCTCTGAGAGCGGGACGGGCACGAAATAAGGCTCTCGCGCTTTTCTTTTTACCAATAACTCCTGCTGCATCACAGGGAGCCAAGTTGCGGCAACGAATTAAAACATCATTCTTATGAAAAGTTTTATGAAATGCTCCTTCCTTGTCTCGAAGGCTGTCTTGCTCTCGGTCTTTTGTCTTTTCTGTGTCATCACCGGCAAGGCAAATGAAGAAGTTACAATTGGTGGTCTAAACTACATGCTTTGTTACAATGACGACTTTAGTGATTATTATGCATCTGTATCTGATAATCTGAATTTCAGTGGCACTTCGGTGACGATACCGGAAAAAATAAGACACACTGTTTCTTATCAAGAAAATGGTGAGACAAAATCAGTGACACTTGACTTTCCCGTTATTTCTATAGGTCACGGTGCTTTTAAGCAATGTGAGAACTTGACAAGCGTCACAACCGGTAACAGAGTGGAAAGGATTGGTGGCTATGCCTTTATCGGCTGCATCAACTTAACCAGCGTCACAATCGGGAACAGAGTGGAAATAATAGGTGACTTGGCTTTTGCTGAATGTGAGAACTTAACCAGCGTCACAATCGGGAACAGAGTGAAAGAAATAGGCGGCGGTGCCTTCCAGTATTGTTCATCGATTACAGATCTATGCGTTGGCGATTCTGTTAGATATGTACATTCATCCGCATTCTATGGAGTTTCCCCAAAAAATCTTATTTGGAAAGCTAAAAAATATTATACTCGGGATAGTGAGGATGCTGTTGGGAGCGAGATAATTAAGATGGATTGTAGTAATGTGGAAAACTTGACTATATTACAGCCTGCCGAAAGGCTTCCTGAAAGATTCTGCTCTGGGGCCAAAATAACTTCTGTAAATGTTCCCGATTATGTGACTTATATAGGCGCCAATGCTTTCAGTGGGTGTCGTAATCTTACTCATGTAACCATTGGAGACAATATGACCAGCGTTGAAGACCATGTTTTTGATGGTTGTACTGGGATTACTTATCTATCTATTGGAGCTTCTGTTTCTACGATTGGCCTTCAAGCATTCTATGGAGTTTCCCCCAAGACTCTTGTATGGAAAGCAGCATCCTGTCGTTTTAAGAAATATCCTAATGATTCATATTTATATAATGACATGCTCATTAACTGTGATGATGTTGAGGAATTACAGATATTATCTCCGGCAAGTGTGCTCCCAACGAACTTTTGTAATGGGTCAAAAATCACTTCAGTCAGTTTCCCTAGTTCTTTAACCTATATCTATCAAAGTTTCAAAAACTGCGAGAATTTAGAGAATGTCAGTTTCTCTAATGGTTCAGCAAGTATTTCATCAAGTTTCAATGACTGTGGGAACTTGGCAAGCGTGAATTTCTCTAATGGTTCACCAAGTGTTTCAACATGTTTCAACAACTGCGGGAATTTGGCGAGCGTGAATTTTTCTAATGGTTCAGCAAGTATTTCAAAAAGTTTCAATAACTGCGGGAACTTGGAGAGCGTGGATTTCTCTAATGCAGTAACTAAAGTTTCAGGTTTCAATGATTGCGAAAATCTGACGAGCATCAATCTCTCTGGCGTTGAATACATTGGAGAGCCGGCTTATATAGATGAGTGGGATAGTAACAATGACAGACTTGAGGAGCTTGCCTTCAGCAACTGTCCAAATCTGACAGAGGTTAATTTTCCTAATACTGTTAAAAGAATTATAGGGTTCAACAATTGCACTGGATTGACCAGTATCAATATACCAAGTTCAGTAACAGAGCTGACTTATCTGGAATGGGGTCCTTGTGCCTATGCGAGGCCATTTTACGGCTGCAGTAATATAACAAGTATTATTGTGGATAAAGATAATCCTGTTTATGACTCAAGAAACGGATGCAACGCCATTATTGAGACTGAAAGCAACTCGTTGATAGCCGGCTGCAAGACGACCGTCATACCCAACAGTGTTACATCCATCGGCCGTTATGCATTTACGGGCAGCGGCATCACCAGTATTGTGATACCGGGTTCTGTGAATTCTGTTGAGGGGTTTGTGGACTGTACCGATTTGACATCAATAACATGTGAATCAACCACACCACCTTATTGTGGATTGTGGGATGGTTTATATGAACAGGCAACGTTGTATGTTCCCAGCAGTGCGCTGCAGGATTATAAAAACGCCTGGGGTTGGAGATCGTTCCTGAATATAGTGGGTATCGGCGGCGGTTGGATCGACCTTCCAGGTGATGTCGATGGCAACCAGGAAATTACCATCGATGACCTGGCTGCGCTGATTGATCTCTTGCTCAACGGCACAGAAAATGCCAATCCCGGTGCAGACTGCGACCAGAACGGCGTTGTCACCATCGACGACGTTGCAGCCCTCATCGACATGCTCCTCAAGGGGTAAAAATTCCTTTACTGTCCTGGAAAAGCTCCGTTAGGAGCGACAAGGTCATAGGCGGGGGTGTAGCGAGGCGAAGCCGAGTGCAACCCCTGAGGGCGGCCAAGATACCTGTCCAAGCCCCATCGGGGTGGCAGTAAGTTGCTGACACTTCATTTGTCACACTAACGGGCTTAAAAGGAGGCTGTGTCATAATGAAGTGGACCCCAAAAGTTGGACAAAAAAACTTTGGGGTCCACTTCATTATGACACAGCCTCGTATTGTTGAGGGAAGTGCGGGTATAAAAAAACGGGAGACATCCTTGCGGACATCTCCCGTGCGGTGTGTACGTGACTCGAACACGCGACCCCCTGCGTGACAGGCAGGTATTCTAACCAACTGAACTAACACACCTGGTCACATTTCTGGCGAAATGCGGTGCAAAGATAGTACAAATGTTTTTAATCTTGCAAATATTTGAGCCATTTTTTTACATCGATGGCCTCTTTTTCTGCTGTTTGATATGATTTTCCAGGTTTTAACATTGAGCGGCTACCTTAATTCTTCTCGTCAACACCGAGGATATCGACACGGATGAGCTCGATGCGCGCAGCGGTCTTGCGCTCGATGGTGAATCGATAGGGGGGGAGGTCAAAGACTTCTCCCACGTTGGGGATGGCTTCATTCTCGGCCAGCAGGTAGCCGGCCAGCGTCTGATAGTCGTCACTCTCGGGAATGTCCAGGTGGAATCGCTCGTTGATCTCCTCGATTTCCATGCGTCCCGAGAACTCGTAGGCTGTGTCGCTCAACTGCCGTGCCGTGAGGCGGTTGCGGTCGTGCTCATCCTCGATCTCGCCGAAGATCTCTTCCACGAGGTCCTCGAGGGTGACCATGCCACTGGTGCCACCGAACTCGTCGATGACGATAGCCATTGAGCGCTTCTCTCCCATCAGTTGCTGCATCATCTTGCGTGCCAGCAGGGCCTCGGGGGCAAACACGACAGGCTTGAGCCTTGTCTTCCAGTCCACCTGGGTGACAAAGAGCTCGCTCACCTGGATGAAGCCGATGACGTTGTCGATACTCTCTTGATAGACGACAATCTTGGACAAGCCTGATCGGGTGAAGAGCTTGACCAAGTCATCTCGAGAGGTGTCCTCGACATCGACGGCGATAATCTCGTTGCGGGGTACCATGCAGTCGCGCAGGCGGGTGTCGCTAAAGTCCAGCGCATTCTCAAATATCTTCACCTCGCGCTCAACGGTCTTGTTCTCGTCCTCGCGCTTGTCGATGTTCTCTTGCAGGTAGGCATCAAGCTCATCGACAGTCAACAACCTGACGCGGGTGGAATCGATCTTGATGCCGAAGAGCTTCATCAGTGCTGCTGACAACCACTCGGTGAACAGTGAGATGGGATAGAGGATGCAGTAAACCATGAAGAGCGGGATCGATGCCGTGCGCAGCGATGCATTGGGGTTGATGCGGAAAATGGTCTTGGGCACAAACTCGCCAAAGATGAGGATGATGATGGTCGCGATAATCGTCTGCACCAGCAGCTTCAAGGCATCATCTCCTGTTCCGATCCATTGCATCAGCGGCTTGGCGAGAAGCCCGGCCATCGCCATCGAGTAAACGATGTTGGCGATATTGTTGCCGATGAGCAGCGTCGAGATGAACATCTCGCGGTTGCTGTAGTAGATGTTGAGGATGCGGTTGATGATGCCGCCACGGGACATCTCGATCTCGGCGCGCACCTTGTTGGAGGACACAAAGGCGATCTCCATGCCCGAGAAGAAGGCCGAGAACAGTAGTGCGATGAGGGCGATTATCAGATTTGAGTCCAAAGCGTTATTGTATTTTTGTTAGCTGTCGTCGGTATTGGGTTATTGCATGGCCCGCGGCGTGGCATTCCCGCTGCCGGGATGAGGCATGCGCTTCTCGTCGATGGGGAAAATGGCCTCTACCTGCCGCAACTGGTAGGTCGTGAGCCGCTCGTTGGATTCATAGCCATATCCCTCGATGATGCGTCCCTGCTTCTCGATGTGGATGAAGGCATCGCTGTAGAGCTTGTGGGCATGTTGGTCCCACAACAGCTCGTCGGTGAGGACAACATCATTCTCGGCATTGGTCATGCGGACGTTTCCCGTGAGGGTCCATAAGGACTTGTTCTTGTCAAAGTAGGCCGAGTCACACTTGATCGTCGTCGTGGTCTTGTAGTTGTCGTCCAGTTCCTCACAGGTCACCCCCTTGGGGAAAGTCCAGTGGGGCTCCTTGGCCTCTTCAAACATGTTCCAGAGGGGGGCAACGATGCGGTATCGGGTGTGCCCCGAGTCGCTGATGACCGTCTGGACATCGGTGGTGGTCATGGTGGGCACCAGCTCGGGATTGGTGGCATGGCTCACCACGCTGGTGGAGTCATCCTTGCATCCCGTGGCCGTGGCCAGCACGATGACCATGAGGAACACTATGTGAAGCAGTCGTCCCACGATTAGCGGATGCGGCTCTTCCAGAACCACAGCTCGTTGAAGTTCACGCCCAGGGTGATATTGAGGTAATTCTCAGAGATGAGCTGTACGGGGCTACTCTCGCGATGGCGCCACTCAATACCCAGGTTGACGGTTGTCTTGCTGTTGGGAGCGGGAAGGCCGATGCCGATGCTGGCACCGTAGTCACGGACGTTGTTGCCGTTGTAGTTGAGATAGTCGTGGTTGTAGAAGACTCCCGCACGGAACATCATCGCACCCACATAGCTGCCGCGGCGGTTGGGGGTGTACTGGACACCTGCGGCCAGCTTCCAGCGGTCGTCAAACTTCATCGTCTGCGACTCGAGGCCGCCGATGGGCTGATACTTGGCTCCACTCCACTTCTGGTAAGTATAGTCGGTCTCAATGGTGAGCTTGCGGTTCCAGTTGTAGCTCAAGCCGATGCCGATGGTCGCCGGCTGCTCGTAGTTACCCCCCATCGACGTGTAGCCGATGGTGTCCACCTTGGCATCCTGACTGTCGAATTTTGTGCCCCATGCCGTGCCGTGGAAGGACTTCTTGGGCTGGAAAACGGCTCCCAGGGTGAGCCTGTCGCGGCCCTTCGCCAGTGGCAGGGTGTACTGGGCACCGATCTGGAGATTCCAGTCGCGCAGGCGCATGTTACGGGTGAAGTAGCTTGCCGAGTTGGAGTTGATGAGGGTCGTGTTGGTCGTCGTGCCGAAGAGGTAGGCGATATTGAATCCCACACTCAGGTTCTTGACAGGCTCATAGCCCACACCTGCAAACAACTGGTTGAAACCGCCGCTGCCGCTGCGGGACTCATAGCCGTTGTCGATGTCGCCGCCATAGGAATACCCTACCGAGGAGTAGGGCAACAGACCGAATGAACCACCCAGGCCCTTGGCAATCTTGAAGCTGCCGGTCAGGTAGTCCAGTCCGCCGCCGAAGCTGTATCCCTTTTTGCCGTTCTCCTTGCTCCACAGGTTGGTCAAGTCCACGCCGACGTCCCACAGGTAGGTCAGCGAGTCCACGTCAGAGTAGGATGCCGGGTTCATGGCATTGATGATGCGTCCGCCCTCCATGGCATATCCCACACCGCCCATCGAGCGCTGGATGCTCGACACGTTGTCACTGAGCAGTCCGTAGCCCATCTTGGAGTAAGGGGTGGTGACGATTTGAGCCAGTGCGGCACCGCAGCCCATGGCCACGGTCAGTATCAATAGAGTTAATCGCTTAGAGATTCTCATTGGCTTTGTTGTATAAATAGATGCGGTTCAGGCCTTCAGCGGCCAGGTGTTCGTAGTAGATGATGCTCTCATCCTCCAGGAGGGAATGGATATACTTGCCATCACCGCCGGTGATGAAGACCATGAGGTTAGTGTGAGAGAGCTTGAGGTCGGCAATATAGCTCTTGATCTCGCCCAGCATGCCGTGGACCACGCCGCTGCGGATGGCCGTCACGGTGTCATATCCCACGACGGGGATCGCACCGTCGGCATCGATGAGTGGCAGCTGACCCGTGTGCTCGTGCAGCGACTTGAAGCGCAGCGACAATCCTGGAGCGATGTTGCCGCCGACAAAGCAGCCGTCGGCCGTGATCAAGTCATAGGTGATGGCCGTGCCGGCATCGATGACCAGGACATCGCTGGCATTGTCCAGCCGCTGGGCGATGCTCCATGCGCCCATGGCTGTGGCGATACGGTCTTGTCCCAACGTCTTTGGAGTGCGGTATCCCAGACGGATGGGTATCGGTGTCTCGTGGGTGAGATACATCACATGCTGGAAGCGCTTCTCTACGAGACGCTCGATGCGCTGGCTCGATGAGCCGGATGCCGTCTTGCACATGATGACGGTCTCGGGTTTGTAACTGCTGATAAAGCGGTCGAGCAGGCGCACGTCACGGCGCATGAAGCGATTAGTCGCCACGACTTGCGTGCCGATGAAGAAGGCTACCTTGACCGAGGTATTGCCGTTGTCTATCGTTAGATTTCCTTTCATTAAAAGCGCAAAATTACTAAATCCTTGCTAATTACAAAAAATATTTGGCTGGAAGCGACTATTTTTCAGCTTTTTTGGACTCGCGATCAATCATCCATGAGGCATAGATCTGCACGGCAAGGCCGGCCAGTAACAGGGCGATCCAGTTCTTGTAGACCTCTGGAATGAACTTGACCGAGGCGCTGGCACAGTACAGGAGGGCGCTCAGGATGAGCAGATGCTGGAGACGCTTGACGCGCAACGTGGTCTCGTTGTCGTAGCCCACGAAGCGGGACACGAGCACGATGAGCGCACCTGCGGTGTAGGCCCACAACATCCATTCTTTCTCAATCAGGTTATTGAACATGGGCAGCACTGCCATGATTACCATCAGCAGCAACCCGGCTATTAGCAGCAGGTTGGACAATGATTCCTTTTTGTCTGGTGTCATGATTGTCAAGGGATATCGGTGATGAAAACTTCCTCGTTGGTGCGCTTCATACCATATTTCTCGCGCACTAGACGCTCTAGCGACTCGTTGTCGGTGTTGAGCTCATTGATCTTGGCTTCATATTTTGCCGCCGAGTCCTCATAGTTCTTGATCTGGCTCTTGAGCTCATTGATCTGGGCACGGTACTTGCTGCTGCGCACAAAGCTGTTGTCGCCGAAGAACAGCAACACGACCATGAAGCCGATGATGAACAGCAACGGTATGTTCAGCCACCGTGGTATCCACTTGGGACGTTGAAAGTTGAAAAGTGCCATATCTTTTTTCTGTTTGCAGTTGGATTCTTTTACTTGAGGGGACTTCTATAAATTAGCTTGACATGGATTTATCCAAAATACAGTCAACATAGAAGATAAACATGTCGGTAATTTATAGAAGTCCCCTTGAGAGGGATGGTTACAATTCTTGACCGTTTATTCCTGATCTTTCAGGAGGTTGGGACGAAGGCGGCGGGTACGCTCCAGTGACTTCTGCATCTTCCACTCGGCGATTTTGGCCGCATGGCCGCTCAGCAGGATCTCGGGCACGTGCCAGCCGTTGAACACCTCGGGCCGGGTATAGACGGGGGCCTCGATGAGGCCATCCTGGAATGAATCGCTCAGGGCGCTCTGCTCATCGCCGATGGCTCCTGGCAGCAAGCGCACGACGGCATCGGCGATGACTGCGGCAGGCAGTTCACCACCGGTAAGCACATAGTCGCCAATGGTGATCTCCTTGGTGATCAAGTGCTCACGGATGCGGTAGTCCACACCCTTATAGTGGCCGCACAAGATCATCAGGTTCTCCTTCAACGACAAGGCATTGGCCATCGGCTGGTCGAGCTGTTCTCCGTCAGGCGAGGTGAAGATAATTTCGTCATACTCGCGCTGGCTCTTCAGTTCCTCCATGCAGCGCCACACAGGCTCAATCTGCATCACCATGCCCGCCTCGCCGCCGAAGGGGTAATCATCAACCTTGCGGTGCTTGCGCAGGCTCCAGTCACGCAGGTTGTGCACATGAATCTCCACCAGCCCCTTGTCCTGCGCCCGTTGCAGGATAGAGGTGTGTAGAGGCGACTCAAGCGCGTCAGGCATTACTGTCAATATATCTATTCTCATTTCAGTCCTCAGTTTTCAGTCCTCAGTCCTCAGTCCTCAGTCCTCAGTCCTCAGTCCTCAGTCCTCAGTCCTCAGTCCTCAGTTGTCAGTCCTCAGTCCTCAGTTGTCAGTCCTCAGTCCTCAGTTGTCAGTCCTCAGTCCTCAGTTGTCAGTCCTCAGTTATTAGTTGTCGGTTGTCGGTTGTCAGATAGAATGCGGATGCCAATTCCTAATTCCTAATTCCTAATTCCTAATTCCTAATTCCTAATTCCTAACTCCTAACTCCTAACTCCTAACTAACTCCTCTCGCTATCGTCCCACGGATAAGTGCGCTTGGGGTTGCGGGGGAACCACCCCTTGCGGACGCGTTCCTGCTGCTCACCCATTTCCTTGATCCCCCAGAAGCTCGAGAAGGCGCCCACGCCCATGAGCGACGAGAGCATCACTTCGTTGACGAGCAGAGATCCGACGCACAGCAGGATCCCAAGCACCACAAAGAACCACTTGAACCGTTGTCCATAGTGGTATTCTCCCTTGATGACGATAGGGTGAAAAATGCCGATAATCAAGAACGAGCACAGCCCCAATACCAGGCCTTGCAGATGATATGTCGATAGGAAATTAATCATTGTTTTTAGTCAGATTTTGCCGCATGCCAGGGTCTTTCCGTCTCCTGGCAGAAATGTCGTGCAAAGATAATATTTTTGCCCCATTCCCGTGTATGAAATATCCTTAAAATGTGTTATTCCGCTTTTAGGGGGAAAATGAGGAAAATGCCGTTGAAATAGGATGCGTTTTTATTGCAGGGCATCGATGAGTAGTCCGAAGAAGACATAGGCGGCAAACAGGACCAGCGTGAAGACGATGGTACGCCCCATGCAGCCCAGGGCGCTCATCCCGTCGTTTTGTCTTTTCTTTTTCTTGGATTTCTTCTTACCAGTGTTTTTCTTCTTGGTTGTCATGCCGCTGTTGTCGCCGGTGAGACCAGTGTAGCGGTAGGACGTGTTCGCTTGTTTCATGCGTCTCTTGTAGGGTGGAGGGGTGGTTGTGTTGGGCCTGTATGCTGGAGGCGTTTCCGTCTCAAAATTGATGCTCGGTTGCTGCCGCTTGGGTGTGGCAGATGGGTTGTCGCCACGTGCTGTGACACGGGCCTTGGGGATAGGCTGATGGGCCTGCAGCAAGCATTGCGGGCAGACGATCAGGCCATCATTGGCTATCAGCTGCTCGTTGCTGATTTTTAGCTTCTTACCGCATTTCGGACAGGTCCAGAGCATAATTGGATAGTTAACAGTGAAGAGTTAACAGCTGGCAGTGGCTAGTTAACAGTGACCAGTGAATAGCTCCTGGCTCCGATAGGAGTAAGCCAATGACAACTATTCACTGTTCACTGTTGACTGTTCACTGAAAGTTAGCCTTCGTAATGGATGATGGCCTTAACGACGATGTGCCACTTGCCGTCGATGAATTCAGCCTCACCGGGACGGTCGGTGACGATGTGGGTACCGTTAGGAATCTGGATGGCGTTGCCAGAGCATGCGCGGATCAGGTTCTCGGCGGGCATCATCAGGGCGAACCGGTGTACCTCGGGCTTGTCGATGACCTCATAGGTGCCATGTGTGCCGTCAAAGGTAGTGAGCACATAGATGGAGTTGCCTGGCTCAAAGGTGTCGCTCACGCGTGTAAAGTCATCGTTGTCGTCGGGCTTGCTCATGAACAGGTTCATGATTTCGCCGTCTTCGGCTTGGAAATCTTCTCCTCCGATGGTTGACTCTTCCTGCTCGGGCATGCCGTCGATGATGGTCTCATCGATTGCGGCGGGAGCAATGGGCTCTTCCCTGCGGATGGCCTTACCGGTCAAGCGGATGGAGATCGCCTTCATCTGCTCGGCGGCATCGGTCGAGAACTCCTGCAGGTTGGCGTTGGTGCGGTCAATCTCGCGGGCAAAGTTGCGGCGCATCTCCTTGATCTTGCCGCGGTTGCTCAGTGAGTTGAGCAGTGCCCACAGACCCAGCAGGGCTGCGATGATGCTCAGCCACAAGGGCAGGTTGGCGGGGCAGGCGGGAAGGCTGGGGCCATTTGCGGTATCGGCCTTGGCGGCAGTGGCCTCTCCTTCGGCAGCCTGCTCTTCGCCCTCGGCGGCCTCATCTTGCTGGGCTGCCGGTTGCTCGACGGGGTCATTCATCATGTCTGGGTGGTCGGTGACAAATGCGTTGAAATCGGGCTCGACGAGCTTCCAGATCTGAGGACTTACAAGCTCCTTGAGATCTTCGAGGCTGCCGCCTTTACCCTCTTCTTTCTTGAACTCATTGTAGATATCTTCCCACTTCTTCCCCTGATTGCTGTACACGTCATTCAGGTCGTCGATGGTGTAGCCCTGGGGGAAGCGTGCCAGCATTTCGTCGGAGCGCTTGGCAAATCCCTTGGCATAGGCCGTGTAGTGGGCACAGCGGGCGATGCCCTGCTTCCACAACGAGGTCGAGAGCGTCTGGTTCTCGGAAATTTGCGCCAGTGCCGAGGTGGCGAGGCAGATGATGGCTGCCATAAGTAATGTGATGCGTGTCATAACTTTTAAGATGTATATTGTTATTGGTTAAACTTGCTGATGATGTCGTTGCGCATGTTCTTGAGCAGGTTGTGGCGGATGACACCGATGACGGGATAGAAGAACGGCACGTCCTCAACCACGTCGGTGGCATTGTAACGTCCCTTGAGGAAGGTGTTGATGCCTGCCGTCAAGTAGTTGGCCAGATTGTCGCTGAGCACGCTCTCGAACAGGCGAAGCACGTTGTTCTCAATGCCGAACTCGTCCTTGATGGTGGCGTCGCACAGGTCAACGAAGAACTGGTTGAACTCCTTGACCTTCTCCACAAGGCGGTCGCGAACCTCGATGGACTCAACCTGGGCCATCGTCAAGTCATCCTCGCCGAGCATCGAGCAGCAATAACGCATGCGCTTGACGCTGATGGCATTGTAGCGGGCAACGTCGGCTTGTCCCTCCAGGCGGCGGTTCTCGAGCTTGATGCCGCCACGGCAAGTGATCTGCTTGGGTGACTTGATTTCCTGCTTGATCTCGAAGTTCTCGGTATACTGTTTGCCATATACACGCTCAATGATCATCTGGGAGAGCATGGTGATGCGGCTCTGCGAGCCCAGGATGTTGAGGATCTTGCTGCCCGTCCCCGAGAAGTAGATCTGCTTGGGCATCTCATAGTCACGCTGCTTCATGGCCTGCGCAATGTAATAGATGATTGCCGAGTAGAAGTACATGAAGATGAGCCGGCGCTGACTGTCATTGCGCAGCAGGGCATTGTAACTGTACAGGTTGCGGTCAATCTCTCGCAGGGTGCGCAGCTCCTCGACATTCTCGATCGAGAACAGGAACGCGTTGATGTCCTCGCTGCGCTTCTGTGCCATGATGTCGGCCAGGATGCTTCCCAGGTAGGCGATGTTGTTGCCCTTGTCGTTCTCGATGAGTTGCTTGAAGTAGCGGGTGTAGTGCTGTAGCAAGGGGTTGTTGTCGGCATCCTTGTCGGTAAAGCCGTCGCCGAAGATGGCGTTACCCGCAAACCTGAAGGATGATATTGCCACTGGCTCACTGCTCATGCGGTCGCTGGTGGGCTGATAGATCACCGTGTCGCAGGTGCCGCCGCCGATGTCGATCGACACATAGCTGCTGCCGGCAACCTCGGCACCGCTGTAGTAGTAGGCTGGCGCCAGGCTCTCGGGATAGGACCTCAAGTGGTCGCTGTCGGCCCCGATGTAGGTGTTGAACAGCTCCGTCCAGGTGCGCTCCAGGGTGTCACGGTCGGCTCCACCCATGCTCACGGGATAGAAGTACACAACCTCGGTGCGCCGCAGGTCGGCATTCTCGAGCAGGGCTTTGGCCTTGATGAGCAGCGTGAGCTCACGCAGGAATGCCTTGGCTAGCTCGGTGTCGCCTTTCCACTTCAGGTTGGTCGTTACCTCATAGCCATGGAAGTAACGTCGCTCATACAGGAACGGGATGTTCACGTCGCTGAACAGGTTACTGCCCATGCCGCTGTTCTCGTTGCGTGCCAGTGTGGAGCGCAGCGGGAAACCGTATATGTTGTCAATCTCGCGTGGCACAAACTCGACGCGCTGCACCTGCTCGGCATACTCCAGCGAGTGCGGCTTGTGCAATGAGGCAACGAGTACCTGCTGAGAGCCGTACTCAAAGGTGAACGGCTGGGAGGGCTGGCCACGCTCGGCCCACTCGACATGGGTGTTGGTGGTGCCGAAGTCCACCGCAAAGATGAGTTCCTTGGCGCTGGGCGTGTACGGCTTCCACTTGGGGATGATCACGCCATTGGCGCGGCCCAGGTGGTTCTGGATGCTCACCTCCATGTAGTCGAATGTGCCGTCCACGTCATAGTAGGTCGTGCTGTAGCCCGAGTGGGAACGCATGGCGTCGCGCACGTTCAACCCGTCGGTCTTGATGCCGTTCTTGTAGAAGCGCAGGGTGGCCCCTCCGTTCTCGATCATCGTGAACAGCTCGACTGTGTAGTCGTCGTTGGCATTGGTCTTGACAAACGGGAAAATCGAGGTGGACAAGGTCGCACCCACGACTCGGCCAGTGCCGCGGCGCTCATCGAAGGTCCACGTGTGGTCGTTGATGGGAAAATACTTGCGAGAGAGCTCGATATAGCGGTTCTCTCCCTTCTTGACACGGATGCGCAGGGTGACCATCACGCTGCCGTCGGCAAACTCCTCGATGTCGATCACGTGCCGACCGGCGATGGTGCCCTTGAGGTAATCGGTGTCAAAGTAGGTGAACAGCAATGGCTTCAAGGGCAACAGGTAGCCGCAGGTGGGCTGCGGGGTGCGAGGCTTGAGGTTGCCGTCGAAGAAGTGCTCCGTGTCAATGACGCAGCCGCTGTCCAGACGGACGATAGTGTCGGTCAAGAAGTCATCGGTCGTGACAAATGGGTATTGAATTGACGTGTCGGGCAGTTTGCGGTCGCTCAGCGGCATGTCACTGGCAAAGACTTGCGTGGCGCTGTCCCACTCCTTGTCGATATAGCGGTAATGCTCCACACTGCCGTTGAAACCGTTGACGAGCACCAGCGGCAACTCGTTCCTGGTCTGGGGCAGGGTGGGGGTGATGACAAAGTCACTCTCGCTGGCGGCGGTGCGGATGTCAAGCACACGCTTGTGGTAGAAACGTGCTCCCAGCACGCTCACGTCGATGCCGCCACCGAAGGGGTCGTAATTTCGCTCCAGCTGTTCCAGCACTGTGCCGGCACGGCTCTCGTCCAGGGCATCCAGGTTGGGAATGACCGCGGTGATGCGGTGATACAGGTCGGGACGGTTCTGGCGCAGGGGCTCCAGGTTCTTCTGCATATAGGCGTACACCTCGCCGCAGTGCAGTCGCAGCGTGGGGTAGGCGTTCATGAGCAGGTACATGTAGTTGACAAAGTCTTCGTCGCGCTGCCACAGGTGGCGCGTCTCCCCGAAGAGGCTCACGCCTTGTTCCACCTTGATGGCGTCGATAACGCCCAGGGCAGGTGCCGCCATGACGATAGAGGCGGGCGATGTGCCGCCCAGCACTTGACGGTCCCACATGAGGATGTACCAGTCCTTGAGCAGGTCAAAGTTATATACCTTGTCGCTGCGCAGGAACAGGTCCAGCGTCTCGCCGTAGAGGCGATGCTGAGGATTGGACTTCAACTGCTCGAGGCATTCCTCACGGTTCCAGCGGATGATGCGCAGGTAGTCCTTGTGGTTCTCGTAGTCAAAGAACAGTTGTGCCACGTCGAGCGCGTTAGATACCAGGCGCTCATTCATGCGGGCACCTCTCAGGCGCTCGTTAGCCAGCTGCTTGAAGGCATTCTTCACCAGGTCAAGCTGTGCCAGCGGGCTTGGAATCGCGGTGCGGGGATTCTCGCTCAGGCCACCGTCGGGATCCTTGATGCGCGCGATGTCATCGTCACTGTAGGGGGCATGGGCAATCCAGTCCTCCTCGCCGTTCTTGGTCGTGTTGTTGCTATATGATAGTATCTCGCTCATTTTCTTCTTTTTCTAGATGATCTAGATGTTCTAGATTTTTACTAGTTGATATTCTCATAGCGCTCGGTGAACACGTTGTGGGCCGCTTTGTCAAACAGGTCCAGCAACTTGTATTCCACCGAGTGGTCACTATAACTGGGATTGTTCTTGCTCAGCTTGTTCATCTCGGCCTTGAGCACGTCGTTGTCGACCTTGTAATGTCCCAGCAGACGCTTCTTGACGTTCACACCCTCGATGGCGTGTGCCATGTCGATCTCACCGGGCTTGAACAGGGCGACGCTGCGCATGTTGTCGTTCATCTCGGTGAGCCACTGGGCATATCCCAGCATGAAGTGGTCCACGAGGGTGCGGTAGAACTGCGATGCAAGGAAGTCGCTCTTGATCTTGGGCGCGTCCTCGGTGAATCCTTGTCCGATGATGTCCTTGAAGCCGGTGGTCAGGAAAAGGAAGAGAAGGTGGAACTTGCTCATGGGCTCATAGATGAGCTGGCGGGTGCGATGACCCAGCGAGAGGAAGTTCAGGCTCAGCTCGTCCTTGGCCAGCGAATACTCATAGGCGGTCGTCGGCAGCGGATAGCCGTCGGGATCGGTGAGCTTGCTCTCGGGCACGCCGGCAAAGTCCAGCGGTGCCAATGCGCCGATCAGCTCGATGAGGTGGGCATTGTTGCGCTGCCCGTGTTCGCCTGGATCATACAGATAGGGCTTTGACCTCACCTGGTCGCCCAGGTAGTAGATGCTGTTCACGTTGCTGTCGTTGTCACCGGTGAGCGTGTTTTTGTAATAGTACAGCGCGCTCTGGGTCTTGACGATGAAGTCGCTCGTGGCGATGCGCTGGTCCTGCTTGTTGCCCTCCAGGGTGAAGTAGGGAAGCACGGTCAGCCCGCCGATGGGCGCGCGGCTCAGGGCGTCACGGTTCTCGATGCCCTCAAGGTTGGCTGCCTGGCGGATGTTCTTCACCATGATGGGGAAACCTGCTGCACCAGTCCCGCCAAAGATGGAACTGATGAAGAAGATGCGGTCGCCCTGGCGGAAGATGTTGCTGAAGGCCTTGAACTCGTTGCTGTCCTTGATCTCGTTCAGCGCCACGCTGCCGATGTTGGGACTGCCCACAAAGCCGATGTTCATCTTGTTCTCCAGCTGGTAGTTGGCAAACAGCAGCGATGTCAACGCCTGGTTGGCCTCGTTCATCGTGTCATAGCCGATAAACTCGCGGAACTTGGCATTCTCGACGGCACCCAGGTTGAAGATGAAGGTGTCGCCCAGCGTCACGCTTGTGTTGCTCATGATTTCGCGCAGGGTCACGATGCGGTTGGCAAAGAAACCCTCGGCATTGGGCTCGTTGCCGTAGAGCTTGCGACGGATGTCGCGGTAGTCGTTGAGTAGTGCTTCGGTGCGCTTCAGGTCCTCGTTGGCCTTGTGCGGGTCGATGATGACGGGTACGATTTCCAGGTCCTTCACGGGCTTGCCGTTCTCGTCAAGGGGACGCACGCCGGCTGCCGAGAGCATCAGCAGCGACTTCAGCACCCTCGATCCGGTTCCTCCGATAGCAAATAGGAATAGTCTCATTTATTTTCAGTTTTCAGTTGTCGTGTTTTGTGGATCGTGGCTGTGCCACGATGTCCCTTCAAGTGTAGTGTTATTGTGGGATGGGCGTGTGGCGGCAGTTGCTGCTCCACCAGCGCATCGAGAACGATGCCACGATGTAGAGCAGGGCTGCAAACAGCACCGTCTGCATCTCAAACTTGATGGATTCGCCGACGTACATCAGGTTGTTGTTGGCAAACACCGTGTCGTTGTAGATGTAGCAGATGACCGGGGTCAATACTGCGACAACACCCAGCACGGCCAGCCAGTGATACCAGCGGTCAAACTTCACCGAGTTGATGGCAAAGTAATAGATGGCTGCACCGCCCCAGGCCACCAGGATGGTGATGGCGGCGATGGTGGGGTACATGTCCAGATTGTACATCTGGTCGTTGTATCCCTGGTTGAAGTACAGTAATTCGTAGATGTTGAATCCGTCAGTACAGCTCAGGATGAAGAACAGTACCGTCACGGCAATCCCGATAATCAGATAAGTGAGATGTTTCATATTTCAGTTTTCAGTTTTTTCTTAGCGTTGGAGCTGGATGGTGATTTCAAACAGGGAGCTGCCGCCCTTCATCGCGTCAAATATGCCGCCTAGCAGCTGCTCCAGTCCCAGGGTCGTCGTGGCGAATGAGCCGCTGGCGCTGGTGTCACTGGTGCTGGAACTCTGGCGCACCCATGCCGGTAACTCGTTGCGCAGCGAGATGTGAACCTCGTCGCGAGGGCTCTTGTGGTCGCCGACCAGTGTGAGTACATGGGTCATCCCGTCGAGGTAGGACTTGTTGTTGGCAGTCACCATGCTCTGCTCGATGGGTTGGATGGTCAACGTGTAGCCGTCGATGCTCTCGACGTTGTAGCTGGCTGGGTCGGTCAGCAGTGCATCGTCCTTCAGCAGCGAGCCCAGGTTGGCGGCCAGCGAGAAACATAGTTTGCCTGTCTGGCGGTCGCCCTCACACTTGGACAGCACGATGCCGTCGCCGTGCTTCACGCGGAAGCGGCCCGCATTATCCTTCCAGTCGGGCAGCACGCGGCACTCCACGTCGCTCGTGCCCTGGTTGAAGCGGTAGCTGTTGCGCAGTCCTGTGGCATCGAGCACGCCGCTGTAGCGGCTGTCCTGTGCCAGCAGGTCCATCACGTCGCTATCGGCGATGATGACCAGATAGAAGGGGCGCTTGCCGCTGTACTCAAACGGCACACCGTTATAAGGGTAGTACTTGCCGCTGTAGTCGCCCATGAACTGCTGCACCACCACGCTCTTGCCCTTGTAGCGGGCAAAAACCCGTGTGGCCAGGCTGTTCTCCTCGTTGAATATTTTGTCCAGGCTCACGCCGTGCGTGTCCTTGGGCGAGTAAATCAGGTCGCTCACCAGCACGCTCACGTTGCCGGGTTTCTGGGCTTCCAGTATCTTGTTGAATATCAACTGGAAGTCGGTGTAGCTGGCATCACCGATGCCAGCGGTGCTCTGGTAGATGTCGCGGTCCTTGAGGAACTCATCGACCGTGTGCTGGTAGGGATAGATGCCGTCGTTCACGATGTTGATATCTACCTTGCTGCCTGCTGGGAAGTGGTTGATCAGGTCGTTGACGGCCTTTTTCAGCTGGCCACCGCCACCGCGCTGGTCGTAGGGAACCATCGAGCCGCTGCGCTCAAAATATACGGTCAGCGACAGCTCGTCCACGCCGCCGTAGGGGCGCGTGTTCCAGTGCATCGGCGGACGCAGCTGTGACCCGATTTGATCGATGAAATCGGCCATCTTCTTGTGATCCACCTTGCCCTCGGGGGTCAGCAGGTCCTGATACTTTCCAGGGTTGTCTGTCACCATCGAGCATAGCGAGTCATAGGCGGCACGCGTCGTGTCACCGCTCACAAGAACACTTCTCACGGCCTTTTCCAGCTGGCCGTGACCACCGCATGCCGTCAGTCCTGCCAACAGCACACATGTCATCAACAATATCGGTAATCGTCTCATTTTTATCATTGTATCACGTCTCATTTGTTCTGCTTTCAGAACAATATCCCGTAAATTATGCAAAAATAGTGCTCTTTCTATCGTTATCAACGAATTTCCGTGTTAAAAAGTGTTACATCTCGTTTGGCTTCGACGTTTCGCTCACTGCTGGGAGCGAAAACTTCACATTGTATTCTCAAATTGGTTGGTTTTTCCATTTTTTTGATTACTTTTGCGACAAGAGTAATTATTAGTCATTGATTATGCAGTACTGGATTAATCATAACGGAGTGCAGTCTGGGCCTGTCGACCTCGACGGGCTCAAGGAAATGGGACTCACGTCGGCGGCCTACGTCTGGCATGAGGGCCTGGCAGACTGGGTGAAAATCACCCAACTGCCCGAGTTGCAGGGCTTGTATGAATTCGTGGGCGACCCCATTGCGCCCCAGGTCTCTTCGGCCGAGCCACAGCCCGCGGCTGTAGGTGAGCCGCTGCAGGAGGCTGATGGCACTAGCGGCAGTGAAACTGTAGCTGGGGACAACCCTGTTGCCGAGCCTGCCCCCGAGCCTGCCGTCACGGGTCAGCCCTACCAGCCTTATCAACCTCAGCCCGAGCAATACGGCTATGGTCAGCAGCCGCAGTATCAACAGCCGCAATATGCACAGCCTCAGCCCGATAGCGCCGAGCCGTGCCCGCCCACCAATCTGGTGTGGGCCATCATCTCGACGGTGCTCTGCTGCCTGCCTGCCGGTGTGGTGGCAATCGTCTATGCGGTGAAGGTGATGAACAAGTACCGTGACGGTGACATTGACGGAGCCAAGCGGGCCAGCGAGACGGGTGCATGGTGGTGTATCGCTTCCATCATCCTGGGCATCATTTTCCAGCCGATCATGTCTTTTCTTCCCCTGATGATGGGATCGATGAATTGATGCCCTTGGCAATATGCGTCGCTCGCTCGTGATGGCGCTGGTAGCCCTAGTGCTGCTGGCCTTCGGATTCATCTACTTCGCGTTGGACCCTTCGTCCTCGTCGTTGTTTCCGCAATGCGTCTTCTTGTCGCTCTCGGGTTATAAGTGCCCTGGGTGCGGATCGCAGCGCGCGATTCATGCGCTGTTGCATGGACATGTGGTGGAAGCCTTCAAGTTCAACGCCTTGTTGTTGATATCCATTCCCTGGCTGGCCTTCTGCCTGTTTGCCGAGACTCAGCGCGTGCGCAATCCGCGACTGTATGTCCGTCTCAATCCCCCGTTACTCATGTGGCTGTTCCTGGCCCTTGTGGTCATCTGGTGGGTGCTGCGCAACATCTTTGACTGGTAAAATATCATTAACCTAGACCTGAATAAACAATGAAACAATATCTTGACCTGGTGCGCCATGTGATGGAGCATGGTGTTGATAAGGAGGATCGCACGGGGACCGGAACGCGCAGTGTGTTCGGTTACCAGCTGCGCTGTAACCTGGCCGACGGCTTCCCCTTGCTGACGACCAAGAAGGTGCACCTCAAGTCCATCATTTATGAACTGTTGTGGTTCCTGCGCGGCGACACCAACGTGCGCTGGCTGCAGGAGCATGGCGTGCGCATCTGGAACGAGTGGGCCGACGAGAACGGTGACCTGGGACCCGTCTATGGCAGCCAGTGGCGTGCCTGGCCCGACGGCAATGGCGGCACCATCGACCAGATCGCCCAAGTCATCGACCAGATTAAGCATTCGCCCGATAGCCGCCGCATCATGGTCAGCGCCTGGAATGTGGCCGAGGTGCCCACAATGAAACTGCCGCCTTGCCACTCGCTGTTCCAGTTCTATGTGGCCAGGGGCAAGTTGAGCCTGCAACTGTATCAGCGCAGTGCCGACCTGTTCCTGGGTGTGCCGTTCAACATCGCGTCCTATGCCTTGCTGTTGATGATGGTGGCACATGTGACAGGACTTGAACCGGGAGAGTTTATACATACCTTCGGCGACGCGCACATCTACCGCAACCACTTCGACCAGATACGGGAACAGCTCTCACGCGAGCCGCGCCCGCTGCCGCGCATGGTGCTCAACCCCGAGGTCAAGAGCATCGATGACTACAAGTATGAGGACTTCACGCTCGAGGGCTACAATCCGTGGCCTGCCATCAAGGGCGTGGTCTCTGTTTAGTTAAGAGGTAATGATATGAAATCGATTCATGCCATAGTGGCGATTGACGAGAATGGTGCCATCGGGCGCCAGGGTGACCTGTTGTGCCATCTGTCTGCCGACATGCGGCACTTCAAGGAGGTGACAATGGGACACAGTATCATCATGGGGCGCAAGACCTTTGAGTCGTTCCCCCGACGGCCGTTGCCTGGCCGCCAGAATGTTGTCATCACCCGCAACATCGGTTGGCAATACCCGGGTGTGACGGTCGTCCATAGCCTCGATGAGGCCATTGAGGCCGCCGACACCGATGTCGCCTTCGTCATTGGCGGTGCTCAGGTCTATGAGCAGGCCCTGCCTCGGGTCGATGTGCTGCATCTCACGCGCATTCATGCCCGTTGGGCTAGCGCCGATGTCTTTTTCCCCCACATCGACATGAGCGAGTGGCAGGAGGTGAGCCGTGAGCATCACGTGAGCGACCACCGCAATGCCTATGAGTTTGACATCATCACATTGAAACGTAGATAGCCATGAAATACTTCCTCATCGCCGGCGAGGCTTCGGGCGACCTGCATGCCTCACACTTGATTGAATCCATCCGCCAGATGGATGACCGGGCCGAGTTCCGGTTCCTGGGTGGTGACCTCATGGCCGACCAGGCTGGCATCGCACCCATCATCCATTACCGCGACATGGCCTATATGGGCTTTGCCGACGTGGTGAAGCACTTGGGGAAAATCCTCGGCTTCCTGGGCACTGCCCGCCGCGCCATCGACGAGTGGCAACCCGCAGCATTGATTCTGGTGGATTATCCGTCGTTTAACCTCAAGGTCGCTAAGTATGCCCACAACCTGGGCATCCCGGTACACTACTTCATTTCGCCCAAGGTGTGGGTCTGGAAGGAGTGGCGCGTCAAGGACATCCGCCGCTATGTTGACCACATGTACTGCATACTGCCCTTTGAGCCCGACTGGTATGCCGAGCGGGACTATAAGGCCACCTATGTGGGCAACCCCACCGTCCAGGAGGTCGCTCAGGCCAGCAAGGATTTTCCTGATTTTGTCCATTTTGTCGAGGAAAACGGCCTTCCCCACCGTCCCATCATCGCCATTGTTCCGGGAAGCCGTGTGCGCGAGATACGCGACAACCTGCCGCTCATGCTCGAGGCCGCTGCCCGCCATCCCCAGTATCAAGCTGTCATTGCCGGTGCTCCCAGCATCGATGACAACCTTTACAGTGAAGTCATGGGCGGCAAGGCCGTCCCCGTCCTGCGTGATGCGACCTATCCGCTCATCCATCATGCCCGTGCCGCACTGGTGACTTCTGGCACAGCCACCCTCGAGACAGCTCTGCTGGGCACACCCCAGGTCGCCTGCTACCGCTTCAACGGCAGCAAGTGGTCCTATAATTTCTATCGCAGGCTATTGACGGGAAAATACGTCACCCTGCCCAACCTCATCACCGACGAGGCCATCATCCCCGAGCTCTTGATGCACCTGTGTACCGTCGATACCATCGACCAGCACCTCGCCGGGCTACTCGATGAAACCACAGCCCGGGCCGCCATGCTCGACGGCTACAGCCGCCTAGCCGCCCGCCTCGGCACCAACGTCTGCACCACCGCCGCCGCCCGCCTCATCACCACCTCGTGATGCACCCCTCCGGCTTGTAAAAAAGGCCGCCCCCACCGTCCCGTCGATGTATTGCAAGCCACCGGCTTGTAAAAATGGAGCCGCCCTGCCCTGTAGTTCAAGCCACCGGCTTG
>JAFTEU010000110.1 GCA_017453505.1 Muribaculaceae bacterium | reverse complement strand
GCCGTCCTGTCCATGTAGTTCAAGCCTTTGGCTTGAAACACTCCCTCTGCCGTCCCGTCGGTGTATTGCATGCCTCCGGCTTGTAAAAAATGAGCCGTCCTGTCCATGTAGTTCAAGCCTTTGGCTTGAAACACTTCCTCTGCCGCCCCGTCGGTGTATTGCAAGCCTCCGGCTTGTAAAAAAAGGAGCCGTCCTGTCCCTGTAGTTCAAGACTCTGGCTTGCAACTCTCCCCCCTCCGTCCCGTCGATGTATTGCAAGCCTCTGGCTTGTAAAAGAAATAACTGTTTTGCGATTTTCATAATTGGCTGAAAATAAATCTGTTAGTTGAGTATAGGCATAGTGAGGCACGACTGCTCGCAACATCTCAGACTGAAAGATTTTGGCGCTTAATGTGTCAGAAAACAAAATAAATTACTATAGCGGGTATTCTTGTGGCGGCCATGATGTGTGCCCTGATCGACTATCTGCCCAGCGGCAACTGGAATTTGAAATTGGCATCCGCCCTCGTGACTACAGTCAAAACAAGCCCCATGTTTGATTCAAACATGAGGCTTGTAAATGTCGATTGATCCTCCGAGGGGATAGAGTGGGGTGTGTTAGCCGAAGTTGTCGTAGTGGATCGATGACGGATCCACACCCAGCGAGTCGAGCACGTCGTTGACGGTCTTGCTCATCATGGCGGGGCCGCACATGTAGTACTCGCAGTCCTCGGGTGCCTCATGGCTGCCCAGGTAGGTGTCACGCATCACAGGAGCGACAAATCCGGCGGTATATTTCACGCCAGCCTCGTCGGCAACGGGATCGGGACGGTCCAGTGCCAGGTGGAAGTGGAAATTGGGGAAGTCTTTCTCCAGCTGCAGGAAATCCTCCAGATAGAACACCTCGCTCAACGAGCGTGCGCCGTAGAAGTAGTGCATCTCGCGGTCGCGAGTGTTGAGCGTGCGGGTCATGTGCAGGATCTGTGCGCGCAGCGGGGCCATGCCGGCACCACCGCCCACCCAGATCATCTCCTTCTTGCTGTCGAAGATGGGATGAAAGTCACCGTAGGGGCCACTCATGATGACCTTGTCTCCGGGCTTGAGGGTGAAAATGTAGCTCGATGCGATGCCCGGCATCACGTCCATGAAGCCTGTCGCAGGCTTGGGCTTGAACGGCGGTGTGGCGATGCGCACGGTGAGCATGAAGCGGTCACCCTCGGCGGGATAGTTCGCCATTGAGTAGGCGCGAACCGTAGCCTCGTCGTTGCGGCACTTGAGGCTGAACATGCCATATTTTTCCCAAGTGGGCAGGTACTCACCCAGCGACTCCTTGTCGATGTCCTTGTCGTAGTCCATCTCGTACTCGGGAATCCTGATCTGCGCATAGCTGCCGGGTATGAAGTCCATGTGCTCGCCAGGGGGCAGGGCAACGATGAACTCCTTGATGAACGACGACACGAGCTTGTTGCTCACGACGGTGCACTCATATTCCTTGACCGACAGCACGCTGTCGGGCACCTGGATCGACAGGTTGTCCTTCACCTTGACCTGGCAGCCCAGACGCCAGTGGTCTTGCTGCTCCTTGCGGGAGAAGTGCCCCACCTCGGTCGGCAGGATCTGGCCGCCGCCCTCGGTCACCTGGACCTTGCACTGGCCGCAGCTGCCCTTGCCACCGCAGGCACTGGACAGCATCACGCCGTTCTCGTGCAGGGTGCCCAGCAGGGTGTTGCCGCTTTCCACTTCCAGCTCTTTGGTTCCGTTATTGACGTTGATTTTCACTTTGCCCGACGGCACCAGGTAATGCTTGGCCACGAGCAGCAGGATGACGAGCAACAGCGTGAGCACGAGGAACACCAGCGCGCTCGCCAGTACTGTGGTTGAAATGTTTGATATCAGTATCATAGTGTTGTGTCCTCCTTATCCTAATCTAATGCCCAGGAAACTCATGAAGGCGATGCCCATGAGACCAGTAATGATGAATGCGATGCCCACGCCGCGCAGGGGCTTGGGGATGTCACTGTAGGCCAGCTTCTCGCGGATGGCGGCGATGCCCACGATGGCAAGCAGCCAGCCGATGCCAGAGCCGGCTCCATAGACAGTGGCCGTCCATGCCGAGCCGAAGTCACGCTGCTGCATGAACAGCGATGCTCCCAGGATGGCACAGTTCACAGCGATCAGGGGCAAGAAGATACCCAGCGAGGCATAGAGCGAGGGAGAGAATTTCTCTACTGCCATCTCGACCAGCTGGGTGGCCGATGCGATCACGGCGATAAACAGGATCAGGCCCAGGAAACTCAGGTCAACGCCGGCAAGGGCAGGGCTGAGCCAGGTGAGCGCACCCTCTTGCAGGACATACTTGTTGAGCAGGTAGTTGATGGGCAGGGTCACCACCAGCATGAAGGTGACTGCCAGACCCAGACCGAAGGCTGTCTTCACATTCTTGCTGACCGCCAGGAACGAGCACATGCCCAGAAAATAGGCAAATATCATGTTGTCGATGAAGATCGACCTGATAAACAGATTAAGTTCTTCCATTGTCTTGTAATCTATTAATGGTTAAACATGCCCGTTAATCCTCCTGCAACTCCTTGTTGCGTGCACGGTGAACCCAGATGATGCAGCCCACGGTGATCAGCGCCATGGGGGCCAGGATCATCAGGCCGTTGTTCTCATAGCCATGGTCATAGCACCACTGCGGCACCACCTGGTAGCCGAACAGCTTGCCGGTGCCGAGCAACTCGCGGATGAAGGCCACAATCACCAGGATGATGGTGTAGCCCAGACCGTTGCCCACGCCGTCGAGGAACGAGGGCCAGGGGCTGTTGTGCATCGCGAAGGCCTCCAGACGGCCCATGAGGATGCAGTTGGTGATGATCAGTCCGATGAACACCGACAGCTGCTTGCTCACGTCATACTGGTAGGCGGTGAGAATCTGTTGCACGATAATTACCAGCGCGGCCACTACCACCAGCTGCACGATGATGCGGATGTTGGTGGGGATGGTCTTGCGCAGGAAGGAAATGATCACGTTGCTGAACGCCAGCACGGCAATCACCGAGATGCCCATCACGATGGCGGGCTCCAGACTGGCGGTGACGGCGAGCGAGGAGCAGATACCCAGAATCTGGACAAGGACGGGATTGTCCTTGGACAGCGGGTTGAACAATGCTTCTTTGTTTTTCTTTGATAACATAGTCGTGAATGGGCTTATTGGGGTTGAACAACGTTAGTGATTTCGCCGGGGACTTCGACTTGGGGCTTGTCCTGCAGCTTCTTGAGGAAGCCTTCATAGCGGGCAAGGCAGTCGTCGAGCATGTCGCTCACGCCGCGGCTCGTGATGGTTGCACCGGTCAAGGCATCAACCTGCTCGGCACCGTTGGTGGCCGTCTGGCCTTTCTTGAGCACTACCACGTTCTTGAACTCGCCGTCCTGGAACAGGTGTTTGTCCTGGAACAGGCCTTGGAACTCCTCCTCGGCAATGCGGGCACCCAGGCCCGGGGTCTCGCCCTCGTGCGAGAAGTTGGCACCGTAGATGGTGTTACCGTCCTCGTTCATGGCGATGTAGCCCCAGATGGGACCCCACAGGCCGGCACCATAGACGGGCAGCACATACTTGGTGGAGCCGTCGTCCATCTTGCACTTCATCACGGGCAGCTTGCGCTCGGTGTCGCTGAGCTTGACGTTGGCCTTCATCTGCACGTCAAAGGCCACGTTCTCGGCACTGTCCACGATGTTACCATCGGCATCGACCAGCAGGTCTTGGATGATATATTTCTCGTAGGTCTCTTTGACCTGGGACTCATCGGGCGCGGCGATGTGCAGCGCGCTCAGGATCTGCTTGCGTGTGTCGTTGGCGATGTTCTCGTCCTGCTTGGGCTTGAGCGCCATGTAGATGAGCGCGAGCACCGAGCCCACGAGCAGCACCATCACGGCTGCGTACAGGATCTGATAAGTATTACTGTTCTTGTTCATAGCTTATCCTCCTCATTCTTTGGTAGCGGCGCGGCGGGCGCGGCGCTTGATGTTAGACGATACCACGCAGTGGTCGATGAGGGGCGCGAAGGCGTTCATCAGCAGGATGGCAAGCATCATGCCCTCGGGGTAACCACTGTTATACACACGGATTAGGATGGCGAACACGCCGATGAGCAGGCCATAGATGTACTGGCCTACCTTGGTGCGGGCACCGGTGACGGGATCGGTAGCCATGAACACGGCACCGAAGGCAAAGCCGCCCAGGCATAACTGCGTCATCGGGTCGAGCATCGACGCGGGGTAGGTGACACTGGGCAACGCATGCACCAGTGCGGCCATACCCAGACCGCCGACAAATACCGAGCACATGATCCTCCACGAGGCAATGCCGGTGATGAGCAGGATAATGGCACCAATGAGGATGGCAATCATCGAGGTCTCGCCAGGCGAACCGGGAATATAGCCAAACAAGGCATCGAACAAGCCGATGGGCTCGCCCAGGACGTTGGTCATGCTGACCTGGTCGCCCACGCTGGTGGCCACCTGGCCCAGCGGCGTGGCTCCGGTGAAGGAGTCAACCACAGTGCCGCCGCCCATGCCGAAGGCGCTGTCCACCTTGACAAAGGCCTCGTCACCGCTCATGTGTGACGGATAGGCGAAGAAGAGGAACGCGCGGGTGATGAGGGCGACGTTGAAGATGTTCATTCCCGTTCCGCCAAAGATTTCCTTGGCAAAGATGACAGCGAAAGCCGTAGCGACTGCCGTCATCCACAACGGGGTGTTGATGGGGACAATCAAGGGAATCAGGATACCCGTGACGAGAAAACCCTCCTGAATCTCCTTGTGATGGATCTGCGCACCGATAAACTCGATGCCCAGGCCGACAGCGTAGCTGACCACAATGACGGGCAACAGCGCCAGCAGGCCGAAAAGGAACATCGTGAACCAGCCCGTGTTGGCCTGGCCGATGGCCAGGTAATGCTGGTAGCCGATGTTGTACATGCCGAACAGCAAGGCCGGAATCAAGGCGACCACAACCGTGATCATGGTGCGCTTCAAGTCATTGCCGTCGTGGATGTGGACACCCGACCGCGACGTGGCGTTGGGCGTGAACAAGAACGTCTCCATGCCGTCATAGACCGACTCCAGCTTGGCCAGTTTGCCGCCAGGACGGAACGAGGGCTCGATCTTGTTCATGAAATTCCTTAATGCTTTCATATCAATGAAATATTGTTGAATAGCGTTTTTAAATTGACTAAATGGTTAATGAGATGATCAAGACATCTCGGCACGCAGCTTGTCCAGGCCCTCGCGCACGATGCGCTGCAACTCCAGCTTGCTGGTGTCGGCAAACTCGGCCAGGGCGAAGTCTTCGGGTGCGATCTCATAGATGCCCAGCTGCTCCATCTTGTCGATGTCGCCGCTGATGATGGCCTTGATGAGGAACTCACCGTAGATGTCCATCGGCAGCATCGCGTCATACTCGCCGGTGCGCACGATGGCGCGCTCACCGCCCTTGATGCGGCTGTCCATGCTGACGGCCGACCCGAAGCCCCGCAGCCATGTGGTGAAGGTGCGGTAAATCGAGAAACGGTCGGGATTTACCGATGCCCATCCCATGAACTCGTCGGGCTTGTTGTTCTCGGGGATGATGGTGATGTGGC
>JAFTEU010000109.1 GCA_017453505.1 Muribaculaceae bacterium | reverse complement strand
GCTTTACCCTGCAAAGATACAAATTTGAAAGCAATTCACAACCTGGGTTGCGCTTTCGACGGTCACGGTGTCGATGTGCTTTACCCTGCAAAGATACAAATTTGAAAGCAATTCACAACTTACAGGTGGTGAAGATGGTACTTCTAATCGATGTGCTTTACCCTGCAAAGATACAAATTTGAAAGCAATTCACAACCCAGCCGCCCTGGGTAGTATGATTGGTACAGATGTGCTTTACCCTGCAAAGATACAAATTTGAAAGCAATTCACAACCCGTGGTGGCCGTTCGTGGTCGGTGGCGGGGATGTGCTTTACCCTGCAAAGATACAAATTTGAAAGCAATTCACATTGGGAAGTGGGTGTTGTTACTGGCGGAGGGTGATCTCGATGATGTCGTCGACGGTTGTGGGAACGGATGGGAGCTGGATGGTGATGCCACTGGCCGTGGCGGTGTAGCGGAGCTTGGCTTTATCGCCGAAGTGGCGCACCTGCTTGACCTGCTTAGCGCTCAATGGCAAATAGAGGGCATCGTCCTTGAGGTTGAGAATGTGGACATAGAGGGTGTTGCCGCGCTGAGTGGTCACGCCCCAATCGTGGGGTGGAATGATGCCACCACGGGTGCCGTAGATGCTCTGGCCGTTCACCCGCATCCAGTCACCCAAGGCATGGAGGCGTTCAACAGCTTCGACAGGCAAGCAGCCATCGGGGCGGGGGCCGACGTTGATGAGCAGGTTACCGTTGCGGCCGGCAGCCTTGACGAGCGTGCGAATGATGTCGTCGCCGCTCTTGTAGTTCTTGTCGGTGATGCGGTAACCCCATGTGTTGTTCATGGTCATGCAGGTCTCGAGCGGCAACTGGCTGATGCCGTTCTCGCCCGAGTAGCCGGCGGTGTTCTCGCCAGGGACATCCTGCTCAAAGATCTGGATATCCTCGCCGGGAAAGGGCACCTCGTGGTGGTTGTTACCGATGAGGCAGGCGGGTTGCAGACGATGAATGAGGGCATACTGCTCGTCGAGTTGCCAGTCAAAGGGCACAGGGTCGGTATCATGCTCCCACTTGCCGTCAAACCAGATGGCACCCACGGGACCATAGTTGGTGAGCAACTCGGTCAACTGGTCGTTCATGAACTTGTAGTACTGCGGCCAGTTGGTTGTTGAGGGGTCGTGCGGCATCTGCTCCTGATGGCGGCCCAGCGGGTAGTCCAGGCGGTGCCAATCAAGGTGGGAATAGTAGAAGTGCAACTTGATGCCGTGTCGCTGGCAGGCATCGGCCAGTTCCTTCAAGATATCGCGCTTGAAGGGGGTGGCATCGACGATGTTATAGTCGCTGGCCTCGCTCTTGAACATCGAGAAGCCGTCGTGGTGACGCGAGGTGATGGTGATGTAACGAGCACCGGCATCCTTGATGGCGCGTACCCACTCGTCGGCATCAAAGCGCGATGGATAGAAACCTGCGGGCAACTGGGCATACTCGTCACGGTCGATGCGCTTGTTGAGCATGACCCACTCGCCATCGGCGAGCATCGAATAGACACCCCAGTGGATAAAGACACCGAGCTTGTTGTCCTGGAACTCCTGGCGGGCCTTGAGGTTCTCCTCGGTGGGGACATAGGTGTTGGTCTGGGCAGCAGTGCACAAGCATGCTGAGAGGAGCAAGAGGGATATTGTAAATTTCTTCATGATTTAATGGATGAAACGGATATAACGGATGAAACGGATTAACGTGGACGCTTGAAAAGACGGCGGATGCGGACAATGAGCCACGTGAGCAGTAACAGGGCGGCTACCAACGTTACGACGGCAATGCCCAGATACCAGGGGGCCTTGTCTAGCAGGTCACTGAAGATGGGCGAGATATATTCCCGCATGAGCGGGGCGATAAGTTGGCGCTGGTTGCCCAAGCGGTCATTCTCTACCTCCAATGAATCTCTCGCAATCAGCATCGCTGCGCGCTGGGTGGTCTCATAGGCAGGCCAATAGTGTCCTTGGATGCTGGGATTTCCCGTAGAAGCAAAGTTCACCCACATCTGCTGCACTTGGCGGGCCAGCAGCGGGTCGGGCGCTTCGCCGCCCTTGATTTGGCGGCCCGTATTGAGCACATAGCATACCTCGGTGCCATGGCAAGCACCATACATGGGAGCGCCGACATACTCCAACCAGGTGTACATGTAGGTTCTACCGCCCGATGCGGCATGGCGTTGGGCCATCTCGATGGCAGGGCCGCGGAACATCAGTTCGTTGAGGAATTCGACCGATGGCGAACTGAATGAGGTATTCACCACATCACCGTCGCTCAGGAAGCGATTGGCACTGCTGCGCTGGGCGCTATCGAGCGACATGATGATATACCGGCTCCACAGCCAGGTTGCCATGTCGAAGTCCTCCTCACCGCCCATGGCGTCGATCCAGTAGCGCGCCTCGTCGGCTGTGGTGCCGATGAGCATATCGATGCCTGCATTGAAGCCGTCGAAGCGGCTGTAGGGATCCTCGGGGATCAACCCTCCGTCTCGCTCGGGGAAACGGTAGAACTGCCCCACCTCATCGTTGAGGGCGATGATGTCGTCAGTGGAGAGGGCTTTCAAGTCGGCAACGGTCTTGGCTCGCGTGGCATCAAGCACACGCTTGGTCAAGCGCTGGCAGTCCTCACGGCTGCTGGTGAAAGCCACACTGCCGCTCTGTGCGATAATGCGGCGAAACAGTCCCTGCGCCTCGTCGATGCTGGCCAGCAGTGATACACTCCCCGCCCCTGCCGAGTGACCAAAGATGGTGACGTTATCCGGGTCGCCACCAAAGGCAGCGATATTCCTTTTCACCCAGCGCAAGGCCTCGACCTGATCGAGCAGGCCCAGGTTGCCGCTGCGGGCATAGGCCTTGCCGTCGGGCAACGACGAGAGATCCAAGAATCCCAACAACCCCAGGCGATAGTTAATCGAGACGAACACGACCTCGGGATGCGCCTTGACGAACTTATCGCCCCAGTTGCGGGGATTGGCCGTGCCGTCACAGACGTAAGATCCGCCGTGGATCCACACCATCACGGGGCGGCGGGCAGTGCGTATGCCATCAGCTGCCGTCCACACGTTCAATGTCAGGCAGTCCTCGCCCTGAGGATAGAGCGAGGCAGCGTTGCCCTGGCTGCGCGATTGGATGGCTGTGTGGCCGAAGAACTTGGCTTCGCGCACCAGGCGACTGTCGGGCTCGGGCCGGGCCACCTGCCAGCGACGGTCTCCTGTTGGCTGGAGCGCATAAGGTATGCCCTTAAAGGCGAGCAACGTGCTGTCCCGTTGCCCAACAAAGATGCCGTTGGCGGTCTCCACAGCCAGCGAATCGGGATAATCACCCTTGATGACCTTGTTCTCGCCGTAGAGCGCAGTCATCTCCTGTTCCAGCTCTGATGGCTGCTGCGGCTGCTGTTCCTGCTTGGAGCCACAAGCAGCTAGCAGCATAAGGAAGGCCAGATATAATGCAATTCTTCTCATACTGATTCACATGTCAATATTAACACATGTGCAAAATTAGTGAAATGATGGCATTTCACAAAAAAAGACAACAAGGAATGTATCAGCAGGGTGTTTTATCTCTCGTTGAAAATCAGTTCCAAGCCTTGATTCTCATAAAACTTGAACTTCTGGTCGCTTGAGATTAAAGGCATGCGGTTAGTGATGGCGTGTGCGATAATCATGTGGTCAGAAGGGTCCTTGTGGCCTTGTGCCTCGTTGAGTTCCAGCTGAGCGTAAGTTTCCAAGTGTTCTTCACCGATGGGCAAGATGCGGATAAAGTACTTCTCACGGATGGAAACGACCATATCCTTGGCTGTCTTCCAGTGTTTTGCGACCAATTTACCGTTATTGAAAGCGACAATGAGTTCCTTCACACTCTCGGCGCTCATACAAAACGTATTATCATAATCGTCAAGAATGCTTTTGACATCAAGGCTCAAACTATCAGGATCCAATGCCGAAAAAAGAAAAATATTCGTGTCTAATAAATACCTCATTTCAACAAATCGGGATCAACATAAACAAACTCCCCCTTATACTTCTGGAATGCTTCCCATGTGGGGTTGACCCTCTTTTCCTGATTGGCCTTGGGCGCACTATCCTCGGCTACAGTCGAGGCTGTGTCATTTATTTCATCATACTTCTTCATCTTCTCCTTCTTAAAAATTCCTGATGCAAATTTACAACATTTTTTGCGATAAAATCAAGCAGCAAAGCAAAAATGCAACTACAATGCCAAAAATGTTGTACCTTTGTACCCAAATATCAAAAAACTAAAAGAATATGGGACTGTTCAAGAAATTATTCTCACGCGAGAAGAAAGAGACGCTCGATAAGGGTCTGGAAAAGACCAAGCAAGGTGTGTTTGAGAAAATCAAGCATGCCGTGGCCGGCAAATCGACAGTTGACGATGATGTGCTCGACAATCTGGAGGAAGTGTTTGTCACCAGCGACGTGGGCGTTGATACAACTGTCAAGATCATCGACCGCTTGCAGGCGCGCGTGGCACGCGACAAGTATGTTGGCACTGACGAGCTCAACGAACTGTTGTGTGACGAGATCTCGCAGATGCTGGCCGACAACAACAATGCTGAACTTGAGGACTTCACCGTGCCCGAGAACCAGAAGCCCTACGTCATCATGGTCGTGGGCGTGAACGGTGTGGGCAAGACGACTACTATCGGCAAGCTGGCTTACCAGTTCAAGCAAGCCGGCAATAAGGTTGTGCTGGGGGCTGCCGACACCTACCGTGCCGCTGCCGACGAGCAGCTGGAGATCTGGGGCAACCGCGTGGGTGTCCCCGTGATCAAGCACAAGATGGGTACCGATCCAGCCGCAGTGGCCTATGATGCCGTGCAGAGCGCCGTGGCACAGAATGCCGACGTGGTCATCATCGACACGGCCGGCCGTCTGCACAACAACGTGAGTCTCATGAACCAGTTGACCAAAATCAAGAACACCATGCGCAAGGTGCTACCCGAGGCGCCTCAAGAAGTCCTGCTTGTCCTTGATGGCTCGACAGGCCAGAATGCCTTTGAGCAGGCCAAGCAGTTCTCGGCTGCCACCGAGGTCAACGCCCTGGCCATCACCAAGCTCGACGGCACAGCCAAGGGCGGTGTGGTCATCGGCGTGAGCGACCAGTTCCAGATTCCCGTCAAGTACATCGGCCTGGGCGAGCAGATGACCGACTTGCAGATATTCAACAAGCGTGAATTTGTGAAATCGCTGTTCGGCGTCTCGAAAGAGTAACGGAGGCTGCGGATTTAACGGGAAAACGGAAACGAGAGACGCATGAGGAAAAACAAGATTGACATCATCTCGCTGGGTTGTTCCAAGAACCTGGTGGACAGTGAACACCTGTTGCGCCAGCTGCAGGCCGCAGGCTTCAGCGTGAGCCACAACAGCAGCCGCATTGATGCCGAGACCGTCGTGGTGAACACGTGCGGCTTCATCGCCGACGCCCAGCAGGAGTCCATCGACACCATCCTGCGCCTGGGCGAGGCCAAGCGCCAGGGCAAGATACGCAACCTGATCGTCATGGGCTGCCTTGCAGAGCGATTCCGCGCCGACCTCGTCGAGACCTTGCCCGAGGTGGACCGGTTCTACGGCAAGTTTGACTGGAAAGGCATGCTTGCCGACCTGGGGCACGCCTATCGTGACGACTTGTCCAACGAGCGCTGCCTGACCACACCCGGCCATTACTGCTACATGAAGATTTCGGAGGGGTGCAACCGCTTCTGCGCCTTCTGTGCCATACCGCTCATCACCGGGCGGCATACATCCGTGCCGATGCAACAGTTGCTTGGTGAGGTGAAACGCTTGGCTCAGAGCGGTGTCAAGGAGTTTAACGTCATCGCTCAGGACTTGTCCTCCTATGGCATGGACCTGGAGGGGCGCATGATGCTGCCCGAGCTCATTGACCAGATGGCTCAGATCGACGGTGTGGAGTGGATAAGGCTCCATTACGCCTACCCTACCCAGTTCCCATACGACATTCTGCCCGTGATGGCCGCTCGCGACAACGTGTGCAGCTATCTGGACATTGCCTTGCAGCACATCAGTGACAAGGTGCTGACCAACATGCGCCGACACATCAGCCGGCAGGATACCCTTGACCTGCTGGCGCGCCTGCGCCGCGAGGTACCCGGCATCCACATCCGAACCACGCTGATGGTGGGCTTCCCCGGGGAGGGAGAAGCGGAATTTGAAGAGCTGATGGACTTTGTGCGCAAGGCGCGATTTGAGCGCATGGGCGCGTTTGCTTACAGTGAGGAAGCCGGCACCTGGGCCGCACAGAACCTGAATGACGACATCCCTGACGACGTGAAGCAGAACCGTCTGCAACAGCTCATGGCACTGCAAGAGGACATCTCGATGGACATCCAGCAGCAGAAGGTGGGCCAGACGTTCAAGGTCATTGTGGACCGCGAGGAGGACGACTACTATGTGGGACGCACCCAGTGGGACAGCCCAGAGGTGGATCCCGAGGTACTCATCAGCAAGGAAAGACCGCTTACCGTGGGCGAGTTTGCTCAGGTGCGCATTACCGAGGCTTTGCCGTTTGAGTTGATCGGGCATGCTGAATGAGCGTTGCCATCGGCCTGCTTGATACCCTACTAGACTTAATCATCTGATCATCTTTATTCATGGTAAACCGTGAGGGCAGGAAAGCCCCCACGCAAACGATTGCGCAACAATTTAAAAAAATTTCTTTATTTTATTAATGTGTTTGTAAAAAATAATACTAATTTTGAGCGACTTTAAAAGTTTCAGGTAACCAAGAACAAACCAACTTTTTTGTTTAACATAATAACCAATTTTTCAAAAATCATGAAGAAATTAACGTTAATAATATGAATGATGATTGCGATAGTAGGCCTCAAAGCCAATGCGGCAATTTACATCGTGGGTGAAGGTCCCCTTGGCGGCTGGGCTTGCGACGGCGGCAATGAGAT